>JAPLXK010000003.1 GCA_026396095.1 Candidatus Nealsoniibacteriota bacterium
TTTGGAATTTAAAGATAAGATTGGCTATTGTCTTCAGACCCGGGGTTATTGAAAAGACGTAGAGTATCCTGTCTTGCATTAAATTGAACAATCTGGGGGCGCAGTCAACGATTCCCAGATGGAAGATAACATATTCTGAATCATTATATAAAACATTCCTGTCGAGATTTTCTCTTAGAGATACGGCCGAAACGCTATTACGGCCGCTGCTGCGCACGACAACATGATAGTCGTCCGGATAAAGCATGGTCTGCAGCTTAAAGGGATATGTATCCTTTAGGGTTATCTTTTCGTCCGAAGACGGCAAGGATAAGGAGTCTCCTATTATGGTGATAATTTTAATATCTTTGGACATATAATGTCTTCTTTAAATATTGGACTATCTCTTTTAAGGTGAAAAATGTGGCGAAATAGACTATCCCGCCGATAATGGCGGAGAGAAAAACATTAAGATTATATATCTGCGGCCTAGATATGGCTAGGGCCATTATCAGACTAGAAAATATGGAAATAATTAGAACTGTAAAAATCTTTTTAAAAGAAGGCCTTATTCCGGTAAATCTAAAAATAAAGAATAGCAAAATAAAAAAAATCAAGGAATGGGTTATGGTGGTGGCGGCAGCTGCTCCGTAAAGACTGAATTTTGGAATCAAGATAAGATTTAAAACAACATTAATTACCGCCCCTGCGGCAATTGCTAAAAAGAATTTCTGCTGAAGATTGGCCACAATCAAAGCGTCTTTAAATATCGTATAAAGCAGGGTGATTCCCGTGCTTACCATCAAAATCTGGAAGGCTAAGATTGAAGGGGAAAAACTTTGTCCGTAAATAAAATTAATAAGCCTTGGCGCTAAAACTATCCCGCCCGTTACCAATAAAAAAGTTAAAGTGATCATTATCTCCAGTTCGTAATTCCAAATTCTATGGAACGCTTCCTTGGATTTCCTGAATTGTTCGCTTAGAATCGGATAAAAGCTTGATGAAAAAAGCCCGACAAAAATAAAAAGGGTATTGAGGGGAATTTAAAAAGCACTATAAGTCCGAAAATTACCACCAGTAACGACTGAATAATCTCTGCAAAAACCATGTATTCCATTCTTTGGCGTGCTTGAAAAAATGCATAAAAAACAGCATTAAATCCGTTAGAAAGGCTAAAAAGGGCTAATATTAGAATTATCTTCCGAATGCCAGGGTCAGGGGTAATAAACAAAGAGGAAATAAGTATTAGAACCAGTACTCCCATTGCCAATGAGAGAGTCAAAGAAAGAATTGAGTAAAAATCCTTCTCTTTCTCTTTTTCTCCAGCAAACTCCCTGATAATGGTGGTTGGTAAGCCGAAATCATGAAAAACGATGAACAAGGACACGAAGGCCAGGGCAAAGGAAAATTTCCCATATTCGGTGGCACCAAGTATTCTTGCGGCGTAAACCAATAAAACTAACTTCAATAGTTTGTTAATTCCTGATCCCGCTATGAGCCAAAAGGTATTTTTGAATACGGTTTGTTTCGTAGTTTTGTTGTCAAAAAAAATAGATTTTATATCGGCCAAATAGTTAATTTTCATATGTAGCTTAATTTACTCTTCGATAGCCTTCATGATAGTATCGAGGAAATATTCCTTGGTAAATGGTTTAAATTTTTCCGACCTGAAAAAATTATGAATATTATTTCTGTAATTTTCTATATCTGAATCTTTTAATGATTTTAAGAAAAATCTTAATTCCGCGTAATTCTTAAAATCTCTCATGTGAATAAAACAATCCTTAGGAATATAGTCTGTTATGTCGGGTGCGCCCAGATAAATCGGGATGGTTCCGGCGTAAAAAGCATCAAAAATTCTCTCTGCTATAAATCCCGGAGATACGGAATTTTCATAAGCTATTGAAAATTTGTATTCGCTTAATTTTTGGTGCCTATTCTTTATCGGCCCTCTGTAGGCTTTCTGAATGTCATTTTTATAAAACCAGTAAGGGGAAAAAGGTGCCTTGTTCCAATCGTTTCCATAAACATCTATCTCGTTGGTTTTGCTAAAAAATTTAATTACCTTCAACCTTTCACTTAAAAGCTCCTTGTGTCCCCAGTATTTTAATCCTGCCCCAGAGCCAATCTGTGTTAAAAGTTTACCAAAAGGTCTGGGCGATTTATTCGTACTAATTATTGTTAAAAATTTTCTGTTGGTGTTATTCCAATATTCCGGAATTTCTTGATCATAGGTCTGGTAGAGGAGGAAATAACGACATTTCGGATTGTTGGTTCTAGAAATAAAATAAGCTTCATCGTATTTTTCTACTACGCTGTCAATTTTTGCATAAACGTCAGGCATCACTACCGGCGGTTCAACCTGAAACAAAATCTTCTTTTTAAACTTATTTAAATTTATTCTTACCGGATAACGCTTGTTCCTTAAAAAATGCCAGTAAATTCTCCTGAAAAGGCTTTTATGGTCAATGGATAGATAAATGTCTTCGCTTGTTTCCTTTTTCTCTTCCCAAAGATCAATAGTATTAATGTTTATCCCCCTTTCTAAACAGCGTGCCCTTAAAAGGCGCCAGGGTAAAAGCCAGTTGTCTCTGTCGTGCTTTAAACCTTCTTTAAATATCTCGTTGGACAAGTAAATATATGAACTTGGATCAAGATAGACGTTTAGCATGCCTCTGTCGGTTAATTATTTTATGCTTTATCCCTTTCTGAAAGGATTGGCTTTTTTATCGGCCAAGAAATTTTGAACCTAGGATCATTCCACTTGTAAGTGAATTGTTTGGATCGATTATAATAAACAGATTGCTTATAGTGGAAAATTCCTATATCACTTAAGACCAGATAAGAGTTGCCGTGCTTTGGCGGTATCAATACTTGTCGCCTATTAGTGTCAGAAATAACAAAAGACTGCCATTGGCCAAACTTTTTTGAATCTGTGTCGCAATTTACAACTACAAGATAAATCTTACCGTATAGACAAGACACTAATTCCCAATTTTTTGAATAGCCATGAATGCCTCTAAGTACGTTTTTAAAAGATACGGAGATATCGTCTTGGACAAATTTCACATTGATTCCCTTCTCCTTATAAAGCTTTTTGTTGTAGGTTTCGACATACTGGCCCCTGAAATCTTCAAAAACATCGGGCTCGATGAGCAAGACTTTATCTAATTTTGTTTTTGATACTTTGATCATAATTTCAAAAAATAATTTCTGAGCACCTAGTCTTTTGTCCACCAGCGGTTGGGAAATTTCTCTTTTATTATTCTTTCCCCTTCGCCCGGCGGCTCCAATTCCAGTCTTCGAAAGTCAGCGTCGACCATTATCCTCACCAGTTCTTTGAACTTGATTCTCGGCTCCCATCCTAATATTTTTTTGGCTTTTGCCGGATCCCCTATCAAGGTCTCGACCTCGGCCGGCCTGAAATAACGGGGGTCGATTTCTATGTATTGCTGCCAGTTTTCAAATCCGGCATATCTGAATGCCTCTTCCAGAAACTCTTTTACAGAATGGGTTTCTCCTGTGGCGATGACGAAATCGTCCGATTCAGGCTGCTGGAGAATGGAATACATGACCTCAATATATTCCTGGGACAATCCCCAGTCCCGTTTGGCGTCCAGATTTCCCAGATAGATTTTTTTATCCAGTCCTGCTTTGATCCTGGCGATAGATCTGGTGATTTTTCTGGTAACAAAAGTTTCTCCTCTGCGGGGGCTTTCGTGGTTATATAAAATACCATTAGCGGCGTAAATGCCGTAAGCTTCCCTGTAAAGCCTGGTTATATGATAAGAAAAAACCTTGGCGCAGGCATAAGGGCTTTTGGGGTGGAAAGGGGTGTTTTCGTTCTGGGGAGGATTGATGCCTCCGAACATTTCGCTCGAAGCGGCCATATAAAACTTTATCGGCAAGCCTGAATTCTTGATTGCTTCCAAGACCCGCAAGGTCCCCAGGGCATCGGTGTTTACGGTATATTCTGGCATATCAAAACTTACCCTGACATGAGACATGGCGGCCAAATGATATATTTCGTCCGGCTTAATTTTGTTAATTAATTTCTCGATATTTCCCGAATCTGTCATGTCTCCGTAATGACCAAAAATCCTTGTTCCATTTAAATGAGGATCTTGAAATAAATGCTCTATTCTTTGGGTGGTAAAAACGCTATCCCATCTTTGCATTCCGTGCACTTCATATCCTTTGCTCAATAAAAGTTCCGCTAAGTAGGATCCGTCTTGACCAGCAATTCCCGTAATAAAGGCTTTTTTCTTTTTTTCTTCAGCCATAATTTTTTATTTTAATTTATTGTTTTCTTTTAAAATGGTTTTTGTGATTTCGCTATCCAATAAATGGCAATTGGGAATCACGCAATGGCCTCCTGTTTTTCCCGGCATATATCTTAAATATGGCCTGATTACTTCGTGTTTCCCCAGTTTCCTGTAGCCTTCGTTGTAGGTTTTATTGGCCTCAAGATAAATTGCATTGAAATCCAGTCCTTTTTTATCGCACCACTTTTTAATTTCTTTATTTAAAACTATCATCCATCCATATTGGGTTGTATCCCAAAGCTTTAATGCTTCCGTGGTCGCCGAAGGGATAAACAATTTTGTTTTTATTCCCAACCCCTCTAAATGCTTTTTAGCCGCTTCTCCGGCTTTTTTATTATCGGCTCCGATGTATTTTACAAAGGTTTTAACCCCTTTATAGAGCTCGGGGTGAATTCCTCTGATCGGACTATGAACAACCGTCCCGCCGATCTTTTTGGTCGTACCAACCGCTACTGTGGAATGAATAATGGTTAGTTTGGGACTTGTCTCGTTTATGATCTTCTTGCTGGTTTTTATAAAATCCTTGCTCCAGGGAAGACAAATATGCAGAACCTCTACCCCCTTAAAATCATCGTTTCTTTTTAAGTCCTTGATCCTAAGCGTTGATTTCTGATAAAACTTGGCTATTGCTTGGCCTACTTCCCCGTAGCCCAAGATACCTATCAATTTTAAAGAATTGGAATTTTTTCTTTTTTTCATAAAATTACCATTTTTCAATAACCTTCTTTGCGTCGTCTCTGACCTTTTTGTAGACCTTATAAACTTTTGACTCAAGCTTGGGGGAGACTAAAATTAAAATCTCGCTGCCCCAAATCCTGTATTGGCCTCCGACTTTGTAGGCTTTAAGTATTCCTTGCTTTAAAAAGCGCTTGATGGTGCTTTTGCTAACCCTTAAAAAGCTCTGGGCTTCTTCGGTAGTATAAATTTCGTTTGGTTTTATTTCCGGCATTTTTATAATAATTAATAGCTTATTTATTGCTAGTTTTGACTCTTTTTTATATATTAAACCCCTATAGAAGAGGTGTCAATAGGTGTCAAAATGGTTAAATTAAGCGCTTTATCCACAGGAATTAAACACCCCTAATCTTCGTCAAGAATAGGGGTTAAAAAATAAATCAAAGAATTATATTACATCAACATCTGGTTAATTTTATACCGTGTTGCGACGCCGACAAATCCTGTTCCTTTTTCAAGTCCGGACGGTGTTAAAATATCAGCCCTGTATTTTTCCTGGAAACGAACAACCGCTTGATAGGTAAGTATTCCAAAGTTCCCAGTAACTAGCCCGCCAGAATAAATTTCCGCTCCCTGGTTCTTTAAAAATTGCTGAAGACATCTCACATCTGCGCTATTTGTCATCCCTGAATAAAGATTTCTTTCCAGCTTCTGGCAAGCAATATTCTGCCCCCCGCTATTAGAACCGATCAGAGCCTGAAGTCTTGCAAGCTCTTTTTTTAAAGATTCTATCTGAGCTATAAGGCTTGATATCAATTCAGCTTCTTTTTCATCTTCTGTTTTTTCAACTGCAGATACTTTCCAGGTAAAAAGATAGGTTGGATTACTTCCTTCGGGATAAAAATCCTTGGTATGGATTGCCGGGATAATTGTCAGAGATTGATAATTTTTACTGAAGTCCTCTAAGATTGTTTGGCCTTTTTTTTCTCCGTCTAACGACATTTTTTGAACTCTGCAGACTTCCTGAAGATCGCAGAGGACAAAGCTTAAAGAAAAATCTCCCTCGTCCTGTCCGTCAAATTCTAAAATTAATTTTCCCTTGCCGCCGACGATTTTGTACCAATTTGCAGACCAGTCATAATTCGCATTTGTAAACTGAAGAGAGCTTTCTCCTGTTAAGGGAAGGAAGTTTAACTGAGGACTAATTTTTACTTTTTTTAAATTTAAATTTTTATAGCAATATCTGTCGCCCTGAGAACAGTCGTTAATTAGAACCGCTATTGTCCAATTTTCAAAAATTTGGGAAAAACTGGTGCTAAATCCCCTTTTTTTCAAAGCCTCCTTTATGCTTGCTATTCCTGTGCTTTTATAAGAAATAGAATCTGTTAAAATTTCTTTTCCGTAATTTTCGACCAAATATTGGGTAAAAAGATTTATTGCCCCGTAGTCGTATTTGCTGTTTTCCCAGGTAATAAGCGAATCACTGGGTTTTTCCAAAAACATTTTTACCCTTAATTGAAGATTGGAACCTTCAAAAACATCATCATAGCCAAGTAGGGTCGAGGCATAATCAGCCCTGGCTTCATTGAGCCAAACATCTTCTGAAACATCGTAAGTTTTGTCTTTTTGATTAAAAGTAATCATGTGAACAAACTCATGAGCCAGAAAACTTTTCAATAAAGACTTTTCAATATACTGGGTATTCAGATAAACCATTTCTCTCTGGTTTGATTTGGGGTTCTGGATTTTGGGATATTCGTCTCCGCTGTTGAAATACCCTCCGGCGCTTTCATTCATCGGATGAAGCAAAACCGTAATCCTTGAATCCTTGTCTATTCCCGGCCTCCACTCGGGGCCGAAATAAGAAACTAAGGTAGGATATATTTTTTTATCAAACTCAATTGAAAGGTCTTCCAATATTTTAAGCGCTGCTTCTTTTTTTGAAGAATCCAAGCCGTTCCACCAGTTGTCATCAATATAATAATAAATTTGGTTGCTTACTTTTTGCAAGGTAGCAGAAGTCTCCTCTCTTTTTTGCAGATCATAGGAAGGATTAATGGAAAAATTATTCTTCGCCCCGATATCATCGGCAAAAACAAAAAGCGGGAAAAAAATAAATAAAGAAAATATAAAAATTGTTTTGGAAAGCTTTCCCATATTGGATTAATTTTATCACAAAGATTTTTAAAATCAAAAGAAAAAGCGCGGCACATTGCCGCGCTTTATCCAACCCCACAAGGATGGGTTTAACTAACCTTAGTAGGTGATGGTTCCTCCGACAATCGGAAGATACCTCGTTCTAGCCTGTACGTATCCGTACCCGTCGTACCAGCTGAAGTTTCCGACTGATGCAATGGAGAATGTGAAAGCTGCTCCACCGCTCGATCCTACATCAGTGGTATCAAACTTAAGAACAAGAGTCTTTGTCTGACCGGCACCGACTGAAAAAGCAGTAGATGGGGTGAGAGTAAAGGTCGTTGTTCCGTTGGTAAGATCCACTAATGCTGCAACACTTCCTGTTGCCAATGCGGTTGTCGGATCAGCGCTGTCATAAATAGCAGCGAGCCTTATTGCTGACGTGGTAGCATGACCTCCCGTTCCTGCGGTGTATCCAATCGTAAAGGTCGTAGATGCGAAGAAGGCATCGTAGGCTCCAACGTTGGTCAGGTCAACATACATCACATCCTGAGCCGCTCCTTTGCTCTTAAGCCCTGAAGGAGAGTTGCTGGCCAGTTTGGCTTCAAGAACACTCTTGTAGACATACTGTTCGTTTCCTGCTGGAGCTACTCCGTTCATGGTAATATCCATTCCCGAAGAGTTTCCGATAGCAAGAGTTGAAGAAGCTATAAGGCTAATCTTAACAACTTCCCCGCTTATTACGTCTACTGCGTCAATGCCAGACAAGTCGGCCTTAATTGTTAAGGTCTTTGTTGTGTTGGCAGGGACGATGTATGCAAGATTGTCAAATTTCGCAGTGGTTGTTCCGTACGGGAACACAGTTGCTTTAACCATTGTGCTTCCATCGTAAAGGTAAATGGCTTTGTAATTGCTTCCATCGCCTGAGCCTGATTGCGCGACAGCAATCTTTGTCACCTTTATGTCTTCTTTTGTAGAAGTAAGATCAAAGGCTAACAAGTCTACGCCCGCCTTTCCGTCAGCTTCTTTTCCTACTGCTAAATTAGCTGAAATAGGAGTGGCAGAAGTTTTGGCAGTCGCGGCCAGAGTACCCTTTGTCTCAATGGTTACGTAGCGGTAGGCATATGCCGTGTTGGCACCACCTGTTGCCGCAATCGTATCACCATTTGCATTCTTGGCATCAACGGTGCTTGTGGTAATGGCAACCGACGCATAGTAAACAGTGGTTAAGTTTGAAGCCGTATCTATTTTTACCGTCAAAACCTTTGAAGTGTTCTTGACGATATCAATATTAAGACCATCAAACTGAACTGTTCCAATAGCGTTAGTGCCTGCGGTTCCCGTGTCGTCTAAAACCTTTTGAGACAATAATGTGGTTCCATCGTAAAGTTTTACTAATTGAACCTTGTCTCTTGTGGTTACAGACGTTGTGGCACTGCTTGAAGTAGAAACTCTAACGGTCGCGTCAATTTGTCTGACGTTGACGTCTGAACCGGCTCCGGCAGTCAATAATATACCAAGAGCAGGAACATCCTTGCCTCCGGTAACAACTATCTGACTGATCGGGTTAGAATTTAAAGCCACTGATAGGCTTGAAGCTTCGATTGTTTGGTAATCACCGAAAACTGTTTGTGGGACAATTTCAGTTGCCTTCACATAGTCTCCAGTAACAGTGTCGCGGATATAAACCTTAGTGTCAGCAACAGTTGTGCTGCTGTAAGCCATCATATACAAATCTGCCTTGATGGTTGCACTGTTTAAGGTTGTGCCATTCCCAATGTCCACGGTAACGATAAGGTTTCTTGTCGTACCAGCTGCAAGACTGAAGCTTCCAGTCATTGGGATGACTGTAATGCCAGCGCTTGTAGCTGTTGTCGGCAATGTTCCTGTCATTAAAGTGGTTCCTGTGTCAGCGTCTTTAATCCTTAAATCAGTAACTAAGGTTGTGTCGTCGCCATCTATAATATCACCTACAGCCGTAAGAAGCACTCCAAGTTTTATCACTTCAACGCTTCGGTTGGAAGTTACTCCAATCTTGGTTAAAGTAACGTCTTGGCTGCTCTTAGAAACTTTTCCAGTTACCGGACCGAGGTCCTGTAGGGAGACTGTTCCTCCCTTTAAGGTAACTGTAGTGCTAAATGTTCCGGCTCCGGTTATTATAGATCCGAAACCATAAACTTTGTCATTAGCTAAAACATCTCCATTTTCAAGAATCTTGACGATCACGGTTTCTGCCGCCTTTCCGCCAAGATCTGCTTTGACTGTGAATGTCTTAATTAATGTTTTGGCAATGGTAAAAGGCGTAGTCAGTGTTATGACAGCATTGTCATAAGTGTCTACTCCTGACGCCTGGCCTAAAAGCTGATCTTCATAGTAGAGTTTAATGTTTGTAACATTAGCTCTTGCTATTGTTCCGGTAATCGTGAAGATGACTTGTCTTAAGTCAACATCTTGCGTACCGGCAGTAACCTTAAAGCTTCCGATTGGGGCACCTTGTGCTCCAACCATTGGGCTGGTGACAGAATTTCCGGCTGATAGTGTTACGGTTCCTACTCCGACTCCGCCAATGGTGAATGTGTTTCCAATGACCGGTAATCCGGCGAAGGCAACGTTACTTGAAATCAACTGAAAAGCGCTTTGTCCTCCTGCTGTAGCACCAGTTAGAACATCGCCTCTTAAGGTGATTGTCCTAACTTGTCCGGCAGGAATAGTGAAACTTAATGTTGGGAATTCAACAGTCTGGTCGTCAACACTGATTGTTCTGCCATAGGTCGTTACTCTTACGTCATCAACGTAAAGATAGAGTGCCTCCCAAGCTGAAGAAGCGCCGACTCCGGTCCTTTTGAATGTCAAGCTGTTAACAAGCACATCCTGGCCTGAAGCTTGAAGTCTGACTTTTAAGAGCGGGACTCTTCCTGCGCTAGTAGGAACCGCAGAGGCTACTGGATTATCAGAAGCCAAAGCTGCTGTTGCTACAGTAACTCCAGGAATTATAACTGTTCCTCCCGATCCTATCATTGTGTTTAATTTGGCAATTGTCCTAGCACCGACGAATCCGGTTCCGGCAGTTAACCCGATTGGGGTTAAAACTTCGGAAGCGTATTTTACCTGGAACTTTATTACCGCTGCTTGGGTTTTTGCACCAAAGTAAGTGGTTTCAGCTCCGGGTGCTCCGGCTCCTGTTACGGAAACCTGAGTGTCAGCGCCTTGGTTTAAAATTGATTGCAAGCATTTTACGTCATTGCCCGCCATTCCCAGCTTAAGGCTCCTGCTGAAGGTAATTCCCGCACAGTTGCCTGTTCCAGCTATTGTTCCTCCTTGGGCCGCGCCTAATTGAGCCTGCAAAGAGTTGATCTGGGCCAATAAGTTATTGATCATGGCCTGTAATTCATCAACCGTTGCGGCTGAGGCTGGGGCAGCGATCGTAGCAGCAAAAGCAATCGTTACTATACCGATTATGATTTTTTTCGTTATTTTTTGCATTTGTTTATTTTCTTGTAATTTTCGAATAATAATTTTGTTATTTCTTCGCATCGACCATGAGTCTCGCGGTTAAAGCTTTGAAACCACGAAAAATCGCGATTTTCCAATGTTAAAATGAATAAATTATCTTGTAATTTAATTAATGCTTACTGGTTGATCAAGTAATACTCCAAAGATTCGGAGTATTTTCCTTCTTCAAACAGTTTCTTCATTTCAGCTAAAACCTCCTGCTTTCCGTCAGAAAGCGTGCTTCCTTCCAAGTCTTTTATCACATCGCCAACCACTTTTCCTAAAGCAGTGTTCCATTCAGCTGTTTCTTTTTCTGCTCCTATCAAAAATCCCAAAGATTCCACTTTTAGTTTGTTTTCATTGATTTTTTTATTAGCATCAACAATCTTCCTGATCATAACAGGGTTTGAAGTCGTGGCATCCATCTTAGTCAGTTCCTTGGCAGCCTCTGAAATATTGGCCTGAAACTCTATAATAGTAGGGGCTAAATTCTTAGCCGGCGCTTTGGCTAAATCATCCAAACGGTCATTAGCTAATTTAAGCTGATAAGCCGGTTTTTCCTGTTCCGGAATCAAAACTGTCTGCGCTTTGTGAAAAGCGCTTCTTACTGAATATAATACATCTCCCGGTAAAGAGCGTTCCAAAATTCCAAAGCTCCCGAGCATCAAGGCCAGGGTCATAATGCTGGCCATGGCAAATTTCAATCTGAAACCGCCGAAATTATAATTCCAAAAAGGAGTAAAGCTCCTTTTCTCATCCTCTCCCAGAATTTGGCTTTTAGTAAAAGAAACCCAGTTCTGGCTGGGCTTGATCTGGCGCAATTCTTGTATTTTGCTAATGAGTTGTTTTTCGGTCAGCATGATTATAATATGACGTAAAACGGCGGAAAATATTACACCTGATTTAAGCTGTCCTGTTAACCTCGTTTTTAAGAGCTTTTAATGCTCTGTGAAGAGTTACCCTAGTGGCATCTTCCGTCTTGTCCAAAGCTTTGGCTATCTCCGCAATGGGCAGGTCTTCCAAGTAGCGCAAAACCACCACTGTCTGATAATCATCGCTTAATTTTGATAAAGCCGCCTTAACCTGGTTAAGGTCTGAATCAAAAGCAATCTTTTCTTCAAACCCTGCCCTTGGGTCAGGGATTGAAGCATATTCAGCTGAAATTATCTTTGTCCTACCCTTCTCCCTATAATGGTCAATAACCAGGTTCCGGGCAATCCTGTATAAAAAAGCTTGGGGATTATCAATCTTTTGGGTCTTAAATGATTCCCATCCCCTTAAGAAGGTTTCCGAACAAATATCCTGGGCAATATCCTCAGAGCTTACCCTTACAAAGATAAATCTATATATTTTTTCTATATATTTATCGTATATTTTGCCAAATTCTTTCTTTTGATTTGCCATGATTTTATCAGGAATAAGGTAGGACAATGTGTCCTACCGCTATATATATGTATGTCCTACCTAAGCTTTAAGAACTTTTGTCTGGTAAAAGGTATTATTTTTCTCTCCCATCCTTTCGATCACTCCCTGACTGAGCATTTGTTCAAAATCTCTTCTCAGGGTTCTTTTGGTTACTTCCGGAAACACCTGCTTTACCTCCCAAACCTGGGCCCGGCCGTTCTCTCTTAAAAAAGCCAGGATTCTTTCCTGTCTTTCGTTCCTTTCAGACGGTTGAAAATCAGGCATACGGGAAATGATTTCCGGTATGATATTGTTATGATCAACAATCTGGGTCAACTCCCTCAAAGGAGCAGGTTCGGAGAAAATCTGAGGCGTTTTTTCGCTTATCAAATTTAATTCCTCCCTTATGTTATCATAGTCTTTTTGGATTGCCAAAACATCAAAAGGGCTCACCCAGTTCTGGGTTTTTGCCACCTCGAAAAACCTGTTTAAAGCTTCCAGATCCCTCTCGCTCGGCCTTACCAAAATATCATCAGCCAGCTCCCTCATTTTGTACCTCAAAGGCTCCTTTTTTGGGAAAAGGATTGTCAGGCGATAAAGGTTGTTTGTAAGCTGGATTAAAAAATCTTTGTTCATTGAGAACATTTAAAAATTATAGCAGATTAAGAGCCTTATTTCAATAGAAGATTGATTATTTTTTTTCTCTTGAAAAAATCATTTTTAAAAGAAAAAGGAGGGGTTATTCTTTTCAGATTAACCCCTTATGTTTTATTTTTAACAACGCAACAACATTTTTTCTTTTTAAGTATAAAAGTAAAAAATATCCAGAATGCGATGATGGAACAAATAATAACAATTGATATTCCCTCTCTTATTCCCACTAGTTCGTAGCATACGGCTGTAAAAGACAGAGAAAATATGACGGCAAGAAGAAAATTGGCAATATGTTCTGTTGTGTCTGGCATTAACCTCATCCCCTAAGCCCTTTAACCGAAAAGGGAAATCCTATCGAAGATGTCGGCTTAACGGCAATGTGCCAATGGTTTAAACCAAAATTTTCAGTCGGTTTTCTTTGGGTCCATTTCTTTCCTTTCCCTACCCATTGAATCCTCTTCCATACTCCGTTTATTTCTTCGTAGCCAAAGGTCTTATTGGTGATAATCCCCTTACACCCTGGACATCTCCATCCGGAGTTCATTGCGTCAATCGGAAGATCTTCAACGCTTAACAAGGCTCCGCAGATCTCGCAAAGACCCAAACTTTCAAGCCCAACGATTTTATCAATGTTTCCTTTTGTCAAAGTACTACCTCCTTTGTGGTGATAATTTATCACTTCCTGATAAAAAATCAAGTTTTCGATAAAAAAGCGGCTTAAATTATTGCCGCTTTGCTTTTGTTTGAGCGTCGCTCTTAATCAATCTTTCGAGCAACTTGTCTTTTTGGGACGGTAAAATCTCCGGAACATGATGGCAGAAATTACAATGCCGAAGGATCTCTTCCAGGCCTTTCATATTTTTATTGTATCCGAAAATATGACCGTCTTCTGTCCAAAGATCCCAATGGATTTTTATTTCTTTAAATTCTCCTGCTGTAATTTTTTCCCGTCTGGCCATTCCATCCTCCTAAAATATTCTTTCCTTTTTTAAAAAGAACTGCTTATTCCTTTTATCAAAATCCATGAAAAAATCAATCCCCTCTCTTTAAAAAAGATTGACAACTCTCTGGTAGTGTATTATAAATAATAAGCCTAAAATTTCTCCAGACATTTTCTCGCAAAATGAAACGAGAGTTTTGGGCAGTCTAGCTAAAAAGGAGAAGGTATCTTGAAAAATGAAATTCAGAATGCTGAAAGCATGGCGGAGATTGCGCTCCGTAAAAAACCGCACGCCTCAATTGATCGAGAAACCGCTCGTGATATACTCGGAAAAAAATTGTTCGGTCCGAAAGAATGGCTGTCATCCTACGGGATATGGTTCTCTGACCAACAGCTCAAAGAAATTTTCGAGTTCCCATGGAACGAGAGCATTCTGGACGCTCCTTGTCCCTTTGTAAAAGGAAAAAGCATAAAGGAAACTCATTTTGCATTTCTGGGAATTGACCGGATATACAACAAGCCCCTTACCGTGCTGAAATGGCACGAATTGCATCCTATTTCGGGCAAACAGAAGCCAAAGCTCAATCCCTGGTATGAAGACCAGGATTTTGCCAGAGTCAAAACCTGCTGGTTCAAGTGGTATTTGATGCTTATTAAAAGCGCTCCTAATTCTACGGAAAAAACCTATCAGGAGCAAACGGCAATGATGCCGGCCGGATACAGAGCGCCATTTGCGATAGAGGAGGTAACTAAAAATATCCTTTACCACAAAACTTACGGCGTTTACCCTAACGGCTACAACTGGACCAGATGCCAGGACATTGCGATTGGCGACTGCCACATTTGCGTCGGCGACTTTATTAAGGTTCGCGGCTGGGCAGGAGGCAGACAGCACCCTACCGTTGGAATTTCCGCTTCTCGAAAAAACCCGTATTCAAAGTGTCGGGTAATAGAGCCTTAAAAATTTAAAAACTCAAAAATTTAATTTTTGAAAAAATCCGCCCTAAGGCGGAAAAACAGGCCTTATCTGAATTATCGTTAAGGCTTTTTTATTTGAAAAAATTATTTTTAAATATTATTGTAGCCACATCATGTAAAAGAAAAAACCTGTACACTCCCTTTCGGCAGGCACAGGTGACTTCATTAATAATATTAATCCAATAGGAAAGAGTTGTCCGGGGATTAAAAATGGAATATGAGAATCAGAACAAATATAGAGAAGGAAAAATATGATAATATTGGTTCCGTATCGTGAACAATGTTAGAACCATAATCCAGAGACAAGGCGAGTATATTTACATCCCGGACCTAAAAACCGAAAATTGAAGCTTGATTTAGCCCACCCAACGAATCACTATTGTTTGCTGTTTATCAAACCTTATCCTAAATAGTTAATGGTTCAAAATATGATTTCCGTGCTCGGCGTGTTAAATCGCAATTTTTTCTTAAAGACCCCGATAGATAGCCTCTAAAGAAAAGCAGTTCGACTCGTTTGCCAAGTTTTTTAGTATTTGTAATCGCACTCAGAAAATCACCATCATTTGAAACAAGTATCGCGGTATCATATTGACTTAATGCCGCATGAGCTACCATATCGGAACTAATTTGTGTATCTATGTTTTTTTCGTGTGGGTCTGATTTATCCCCTTGTAAATATCCATACCTTAATTCAACTTTCGGTAATTTACCTACTGCTGAATAATACTTTGATGCTGTTGCATGCCGTTGTTTGCTTTCTTCATTCTCTGATAAAAGCCATGCTGGTGGTGGCACGCAGTAAAAATATACAGCTACAAGTTCACGGCCGCCCGATAGCTTCTTTGCAAGTTTAAGCGGGTCATAAAGTTGCGACCAATTTCTATCTCCATTTTGCCTAATTGATTTTATGTTCTTGAAAACATTACTGTTGTCTATATAGACAGATATTCTATTCATGCCTCGTATTATAACAAAAAACAAAAAGGAGCGTAAGCTCCCCTTCGTTGCTTATTGTTGCCGAAGCAGACAATAAGGATTTCTTATGTTTATAGTTTATATTTAATAATTATTCGTGTCAAGGGGGTGTACTAGAAGTATATATGTGTAACACTTTTAGGTAAACAGGCTTTATCTGAGTTATCGTTAAGGCTTTTTTATTTAAAAAAATATGTTTCTGGATTCAGATAACTTTTCCCATGGACAATTGGTGTCGTATTTATTATTTAAAAAAATATTATTTTCTAGGTAAATGTTCCCAAATTTTTCGCAAGGGCCTGAAACGTAAACCCCGTAGATATTATCTTTTATCTCTGAATTTCGAACGGTTAATTCAACATCTCCCTCATCTTCTTTTACTGTAATCGCTCCAAAATCAAGCCACCAAAGAGGACTCTCTGATCCGCCGTATTTAATTATAGTGTTGTCTAAAACAGAACCTGAAGTAAAAAAATGAAGCCAATACCAATCGCCTTTGTTTGGAATACTGTTGTTTGCATCGTTATTGGTGTCGCCCCCATATTCATCATCGTTAAAAGAGGTAAAAATTACAGGATTAGAAGCACTTCCTTGGGCTAAAATTTTTCCATAAATTTCCATTGTCCCCTTGTATACCGGTCCCATTTTAAATTTTACTATTACTCCCGGATCAAGACTAAGGACTGCTCCGCCTCCAATTGCTCCGTTTTCAATAATGTAAGGCAAGTCAGCCTGCCAAGTGGTTGAAGAAATATAGCCTGGTCCGACAAAAATTCCATTTAAGTTATTATTTATGGCCTGATTGTTTTTAAAATAAGGGGAAGCGTCATTAAAATAAATTGGCGTGATATTGTTTTCAAAAATATTATTTTCAATTTTTGGGGTTGCTCCTGATAAAATTTTAATTCCGAATTTATTGCCTGAAAATTTTGAATTTTTTATTACAGGGCTTCCTCCTTCAATATAAATTCCGGCCGCTGAATCGAAATAATCAATGACGACCCCCTCTATATTAAGGAAATTTACGTTATTTACCGTAGTCGAGGAATTAATCAGCCACAAACCGACTGTCCTGCTTTTTTCGATTATCGAATCTTCAATTAAAATTTCTCCATTTTCCACCCTAATCATTCCTCTGGTAAAACAGGCGCAGCAAGGAAAACAGCCGTAAATGCTGCTACCGTATCTAAAAATTGTGTTTTTTAATTTTGAACCGGAACTTTCTTTAAAATAAAGCCAATCCCAATCTCCGGGATTACCAATCGAAGGACCGTCTCCGTTCGTATCTCCGCCGAAATCATCATCTTTTAATGACGTAAAAACAATCTTTTCATCTTCTTCCCCTCCGAGCGCCTCAATCTTTCCTTCAATTTCAATTCCTGTTTTGAAAAATTTTAAAATTACCCCTTTTTCAATTTTTAATATTTTTTCTTTTGGTATAGTTAAAGAGCTTTGAATTATATATGGGCTTCCGTGATGAGTTAAATTAATTTCGGAAAATTCGTCAAAGGGCAAATTAGAAATGGATATGGGGGACATTGAAACGGAATTTTTAGCTTTCGGAGTACCGTTAATGTTATTTCCTTTTGCGTCCCTTCCGTTTCTTATAATGAGATTATTATTCTCCCAATTAGCCGAAGAGGTGCCGCTGGCGGAAGAATCAATTCTTTCCATTGAAATATAATATGGAGAAGATGTTCCGGCAAACCAGCCGGAAGAACAATCGACCGCGTCAATAAAAATATCGCCGTCATTTATCAGCTCTAATTTTCCGCCGACATTGCTTAATTCGCCAGTATAGACCTGGTCTTCTGTAATATCTGTAGTATTAGAAGCCGTTCTTTCTAGTAAATAAAATCCTGAACCGGAGATTGTAGAGCTTGAGATTTTTATAAACTCTTCTCCATTTTTCTTTATTTTCCAGCCGGTCAGATCTATCGATGTTGAGGCATTGTTGTAAAGTTCTATCCATTCGTCGCTGGAATTATCAGGGCCTGTTCCCATCCAGGCAATTTCGTTAATAACTACCGATAAAACAGACTCTTCTGGATGGGGTTCGGGAATTATCCCTGATTCTGGGCTTTGATTTTGCGCTTTGGGAGTAGGAATTTGAACTTCAAAATCAACCAGATTGTTGTCATTATCAAGATAATTTTGGCTTGTTGTTGACCATTTCCGGTCAATATTTTTTCCGACCGGCGGATTTTCAGCCGGATCATTTTCGGAAAAAACATTTTGGCCAAAACCAACTAAATCAACGATGTCTGCGTCGGAAGCGCCTTCGATTTCTTCCTGATTTTTTACCAAATATACAGCATTGTTTTGGGCCAAATTAAATACCTTATGGGTCATATCAGCCAGATTCAATAGTCCCTGATCATTGCTGCTGGCATTAACGATTAAAAAATATCCTTTTCCAGGAATTTTATCCCCTGTTTCAAAATTCTTTTTGTAAATAGCAGTACTGGTGGAATAAGATTTTTGAATCGACCATTGAGAGATATCCGCCTCCTGTTCATTGGGATTATAAAGCTCAACAAATTCATCGTAAGTATTATTAGCTGAAGCAATCTGTATCTCGCTGATTAATACTTTTAAAATCGGCTCTGGCGATAATTGCGGCGGTGCGGGGTTTCCTCCCCCTCCTACAGCTACATACTCATAATATCCGGCGCTGTTTTCTGCCCTCGGAGTGCCCGTAAAATTCGCGCCTGATTGCCAGTTTAAATCAATTTTTCTTTCCATTGTTCTTTTTAAGGAATTATCTCCTGCCGGCCAATTTTGATTTGCCGTTGCTTCATCTTGAAGCTGGCAGTTTTTATCAAAAAGATATAACGATTCATTGGTGTTATTAAGATTGCCCGTATAAATTAAATCAGCCGTTACTTCAGGCACCGAATTGTCATCGGTTCTTTCTAAAAGTAAAAATCCGTTGTTCGGGATGACTTCTTTGGTAAAAATTATTTTTATTTGTTTTTCTTTGTTTAAAATCTGCCAACCGGCCAAACTGATGGAATTTCCAGAGATGTTTTTAAGTTCTATCCATTCGTCGTTTGCAGAATTTTTTGTTCCCATCCATGCAATTTCATTAAAAATGACCTGGTTTTTAGTAAGTTCTCCATTTTTCTCGCATAAAGCTATTTCCTCTTTTTGTTTTGAATCATTTATTATCTCAGATTCTTCTTCATCTTCTTCTTGATCTTTAACTATTTTTTCAACTTCTAAGACTTCTTTTTCTGACTCTTCGTCGATACCCTTAAATTCAATGATTTTTTGATTAAGTATGTCTATTTTTTCTGAGATATCATCAATTATTTCCTGAATCTCCTCCAGGGTTAATTTCTTTTCCATCTCTTCTTTTAAATCTACCTCTACTGTTTTTGGTTGCTCCTCGGGTAAATCCTCTTTCTTTGGGTCTTTAAGGGATAATTTTTCGTTTTGCTGGTTAATAATATTAAAAGGGCTCTCTAATTCATTTGGTTCTGGCGCATTTGTTTTGGTCTCCACTATGGCTGCCGGTGAAAGAAAATTAATTTCTGAAATAAATGATTTTATTTTGTTCCAAATGTCGGTAATTCCCAGTGTTTTGCCGGTGGTTTTGGCTATAATAACTTCAAACTCCTTAATCGTGGACTCTATCGGATTTAACATTTGTCTTTCCAGCAAGGTTGAAGGGTTAATTCCTAGGTCCGGAACTGTCGGAGGGAAGCTAATTTTAATAAATGGATGACTCGCCTGACCATTTTCGTCAACCCATTGATAATTCTCAAATTGATCTTTTTCTACTATGCCCGTAATGTCAACGATAAAAGGAGGTATGTCTTTTCTAAGATCGGGTGCAGGCAACGAAGTCATGCTTCCATGTTTTTGAGGGCTAGGCGCTTCTAAAAAATCTGACGAATAAAATCTTATTTTGACATTTCCTCTTCCAGTATTTAAAGAATGAAAAACTATAACATACTGAAAAATAGCTTCTCTTTCTTCTCCTTCACAAGAAAGATATTTAAGATTTATCGCTCCAGGGCTCATTTTAATTTCATTATCAATAAGGGCTCTTACGCCGTAATCTACGGCCATTTTAACTGTTTCTTTTTCAATTTTATCTAAAGCTGCGGAAAAATCTTTAATTAAAACTATTTGAGCTATTTCTATTGTTCCTTTTATTATATTTTTAATAGTTTCTATCGGAGCATCTGTAAAAAAATAATTTACCTCTTCTGTTTTTGCGGCCTTTAATAACATTAAAACAGCGACTGTTTCTTCGTCTGTGGCGTATCCAGATCCCCATGAATTCATTGCTTCTGTTGTAAATACTTGTCTAAATGTGTTCATTAAGTTTTGAGCGTCTCCTTGAGGTAATTCAAGGTTTTTTTCTATTTCTTCTATGGTAATATTTTCTATAACATCATCAGCTAGGCAGGTTTTGGGGAAAACTAAAAAACCCGCTAAAAAAATTAATAGCAAAATATTAAAAATTTGTCCGGTTGTCCTTTTAAAAAATAATTTTTTAATAGGGCTTTGGAGGTTTTTTTCCATTAAAAATTGATATTATTATCAATTCTTATTATCAGGTTGATTCTTAAAAGAGCTATATTTTACCTCTCTCTAGCCGAGGTACGCTTTATTTTTATGTTAAAGAACTATCTGTTCCTTTCAAAAATTTTAATTTGGGCCCATTGAAACTGATCCTAAAAATTTATTAAATTCCTCATCGCAACGTTCGCTTTCTTGAATAGGACTACTGAATATTATTTTATAAATATTATTTTTAAAAGGAAAGTCAATTGAGATATAAGACATTTTGAGGCCTTCGACGTAATATTTGTTTTTTAAGGCTGTTTGGCCGCTTAATTCTATTTTTTGAAATTGATCTAGTTTTATTACAGAAGATAGTTGTAAAAAATTTTCATTAACAATTTTTTCAAGGGTATCTATATTGGTTCTAATATAACTCACATATATATAAATTCTACAACCAGTCTCGAGTATGTCGCTCCTTTTTTCATTAAACTTTGTGTCTGGGCTGTAAAAAGACGAAGGGTCTTCTTTAATGATCCAATCAGTTGGTATTTTAAAACTTATTCCCGCTTTTTTATTTTCTACCAATTTTCCTTCGGGCGTTTCTTTGATAATAAAATCTTCTATGGGACTCATCTTTGCTTCCATCCATTTTTCTGGCGGAGTTTCTTGATTATTTTTCCACAAAAAAAATCCTCCGATCCCGAGAATTAATATTAAAACAAAAAAGACAAAGATTTTTTTAGCCAGTCTTTTATCCACGTTTCTTAATTATAGACTCTAAAGTATGTTACGCAAGCAAAACTGTGGAGAAAATACGTCTTATTATTTACTCAATTATTTTAATTATGCGTCATTAAAGTCATTTAAAGCAATTACACCAAACAGGTACATAGTTAACACTTTTTAGCGTTTAACTTGAAATTTGATTGTTCGTCTAGGGGAACGATGTTAGGGCCTAGCTGATTAAGGTTGGCCGAAATTATATTATTCCTCGTTCTGCCCTTCTTGAAAGGCTCGGAAAGGATATTGGATCCGAGAATAAAGCCGCAGTCAAAAATGTCGTCAATAAAGCCCTGAAGGACTACGAAAAAACATTTAGATTACTTGGAAAAGAATGAAATAAAAATCAACGGCTATATCCGCGGAGTCTTTCTATGGCTGCATATTTGCCAAAAATTACGTTTTGAGCTAAAAAGATATATGCTCTTTACCAAGGAGGTGTGGAGTTATGTCGTTAAGAGAAAGGGATATGCCCTGCTGGTATGAATTGTCCTGGAGAGAAAAAGAAACTGCTATTTTATTAAGGGTTCATAAAGATTTCATTGCAACCATTGAGCGCCTCGTATCCGGAAAACCGGATCTTCCATTGTTTGATATTATCGCTGGCCTAAGGGGGTCTCTTGGGTTTGAAAAATTTACCCTCAGTTTTAACGAGAACTTCGGCTTTAATGATGCTTTTCTGCATGTCGGAGAAAAAGACGGATTTGCTGAATTTTTGATAAAAATACCTGAAGTCCAAAAATACACTGACGAAATTTGTCCGGAGTGCAAAGGTTCCGGCAATGATAAACACTTCAACGGAGAATGCTCATGGTGTCACGGAAAAGGCAAACATCTGGTTTTTGACTGGAAATCCGCTTATGCTATTTCGGCAAGTTTTACCGTATTTTCTATGCTGGCAAGATTTCCGGACATAAAAACCTCGTCCAATATGTCTCAACTTCTTACAATAGAAACCAAAACTAATAAAGAAATGCACGGCGGATCTTTATGGGGTATATACAGCCCCATGCTGTGCAAGTGGTTGGTTTCTATTGGAGAAACAGAAATCCCTGAAGTAGTTCTGGCGATGGAAAAGGCATACGGAAAAATGTTCGGAATACACGGTTTTTACGAAGATGAATTCCGAGCCCATAATAATAGCGGCTGGCTCATTATTGACTGTCCCGGAGACAGAACCGGAATCCATCCGTCCACTGTTTGGAGCGACAAAGGATGCGAATTCAGTTGCCACAACGTGGACAGCCCCGTCCAGCAAATCACTTTGATCGCTGGATTAGCGGCACTTCACGACAAAGGAAAAAATTTCTAATTAATAAAATGCAGACAAAAATTGTCTGCTCTTTTTTTAATTAAAATTTATCCTTAATTTTTTATGAAAAATAGGTAAAAATGAGATAGAGGATTACCGCCCAGATAACGGCAACAATAATAAATTTAATAACTCCCATAAGATTTATAAACCGATAAATTCTTTAATTATTGAAATGGGGATAGATATTACCCTTCCCTCTGAGTTAATGGTGTTAATCCCCAAAACTTCGCCTTTTATATTAAACAGAGGGCTTCCTTTTAAAATGTTTTTTTCTGACATGTTGGTTTCAATGGAGCTTTTGTCAAACTTTCTGACAATTCCTTCGTTTACCAGTTTGGAAGTTTCTTTTTTGTTAATAACCTCTCCTATTAAAAAAACTCTTTCACCGAGTTTTATGGCGCTAAAATCGGCGAATTCGACCATGGGCAGATTTGATTCTCCGAGCTTAATCAAAGCTAGATTTTTATTCAAATCTCTTTTTAAAATCTGGAAAGGCGCTGCCTTACCGTTTATAAAAAAGCTAAAAACAGAGCCCTGGGGCACCAGTTCTGCTAGCGTCACCGTCAAGCCGTCGGAAGTAACAATTAAGCCGGATCCTTCGATGGTTCCGCTGGCAGTTTGACTCCTTACTGCCATAATAGTATTTTCCTCTTTTTCAATCGCCTCTGTCAGGGCGGTATTTTCCTGAATTACGGTTTCTTTTTTTTCAATAATTGAAACCAGGGCTTTTTCCAGGCTGTACTGAGAAAAAAGCGGCTTTTCCACGAAATAAGGCCATAATATTTGATCGGCAAATATGCCGCCGATCATTCCGACGGCAAAAAAAGCGATAACTTTTAAAATGTTTCTTATTGTCATAATTAGACGGCTATCTTTTCTTTATCTTTTTTGGAATTGGGATTAATAAAAACTTTTGGCATTATGAAAACAATTTTATCTCCCTCCTTGTCAACCACAACTTTTCCTTTTTCCAGAATTTTTCCTGTAACAATTTGCAAAGCCAACGGATCTAAGACTAATTTTTGAATCACTCTCTTTAGAGGCCTGGCTCCCAGATTCGGGTCAAACCCCCTCTCGGCCAGAAGCTCTTTGGCTTTTTCCGTTATGGAAATCTCGATATTCTTATTAGCCAAACGGTTTACCACTTTTTCAAGTTCCAAATCAACGATTTCTTTTATCTCCGGCTTTTTAAGGTAATTAAAAATAATAGTCTCGTCGATTCTGTTCAAAAATTCCGGTCTGAACGATTCCTTAAGCGCTTCCATCACCTTATCCTGCAGGTTCTTTTTATCTTCTCCGTCTTTTCCCGCCAAAAATCCGAGCAAATTCATTTTGGCAATATGCTCAGAGCCGATATTGGAAGTCATGATTAAAATTGCATTCTTAAAAGAAGCGACCCTGCCTTTGGCATCGGTAAGCCTTCCGTCCTCTAATATCTGAAGCAGAATATTGAAAACATCGGAATGGGCTTTTTCAATTTCATCCAAAAGAATAACGCTGTAGGGCCTTCTCCTTATTTTATCGGTCAGTTGCCCCCCTTCCTCATAGCCGACATATCCCGGCGGAGATCCTATCATTTTAGAAACCGTATGCTTTTCCATATATTCCGACATGTCCAAGCGGACCAAAGCGTTTTCATCGTTAAACAAAAACCCAGCCAGGGCTTTGGCGGTTTCAGTTTTCCCGACTCCAGTCGGGCCCAAAAATATGAAAGAGCCCAGAGGCCTGTTTTCTTCCGAAATGCCCGCCCTGGATCTTCTTATGGCGTTGGAAATGGCAGAAACCGCTTCTTTTTGGCCGACAACCCTTTGGGAAATAATTTCTTCCATGTTTTCCAACTTCTGTGCCTCTTCTTCCAGAAGCCGGTTAACGGGAATGCCTGTCCAGCTCGAAACAACGCGGCCTAAGTCTTCTTCCGAAACTTCCTCTTTCAGAATGGGCCTGTTTCTCTGGAATCTGGCTAATTTTTTCTCCATTGCTTCCAGGTCCTTTAAAAGGCCCGGGATCTTCCCATATTTTATTTCAGCAACTTTTTGGAGATTGGCCGCGGTTTGCTCTTTTTCAACTTCAAAGCGGGCTTTTTCCAATTCCTTTTTAAGATTCTTAATTTTATCAATGGTCTCTTTTTCCGACTGCCACTTGGCTTTTATTTCCTTGGCTTTTTCTTTAAGATCAGCCAAATACTTGCTGTCGGTTTTCTGTTTTTTCTGATTTTTTTTAAGCCCCTGCTTTTCGATTTCCAATTTTTGTATTTTTTTCTTTAAGTCTTCAAGTTCCGACGGTTCCGACTCGATATCAAGCCTTAAGGAGCTCATCGCCTCATCCATCAGATCAACCGCTTTATCAGGCAGAAAACGGTCGGAGATATATCTCGCAGCCAGCTCAGCTGCTGAGCGCAGGGCATTATCTTTAATTTTTACTCCGTGATGAAGCTCGTATTTTTCCTTTATTCCCCTTAGAATTGCAACCGTATCTTCTATAGTCGGCTCGGCAACATATATCGGCTGGAACCTTCTTTCTAAAGCCGGATCTCTTTCAATGTATTTTTGATATTCTTTTAAGGTGGTTGCGCCGATGGCTTTGATTTCCCCCCTTTGAAGAGCGGGCTTTAATAAATTTGAAGCATCAATCGCCCCTTCGGCCGCTCCGGCGCCGACAAGGGTATGAAGCTCATCAATGAATAAAAGATATCGTCCTCCCGCCCGATTCAATTCCTTTAAAAGCGCCTTGACTCTATCCTCGAATTCCCCTCTGTATTTTGTTCCGGCCACCAGGGCTCCCAAATCCAAACCGATAACCTCTTTGTCTTTCAGGCTTTCAGGAACCTGTCCGGAAATAATTTTCTGGGCCAATCCTTCTACGATAGCGGTTTTTCCCACTCCTGCCTCTCCGATTAAAACCGGATTATTTTTTGTCCTGCGGCTCAGAATCTGCATCAATCTCCTTATTTCTTTTTCGCGCCCGACAACCGGATCAAGCTTTCCCCGCCTGGCCAGCTGAGTAAGATTTCTGGCGTATTTTTCAATCACCTGGTACTTTGATTCCGGTTCAGGGTCGGTAATTCTCTGTCCTCCCCTGATTTGAGCCAAAGTTTTTAAGGCTGTTTCGTAATCCAATTTTCCGAATTCCAAAGCGGAAACTCCTCCCCCTTCTTGGATGAAGCCTGCTTTGCCAAGAATCTCTTTAGCCTTGGTTTCAACTTCCAGCAAGGCTAAAAACAGATGTTCCACTGAGATATATTCATCGCCCATTTTCACGGCTTCCTGCTTGGCCCGGTCAAGGACCTTTGCCATGTCCTGGGTAAGATAAAACTGGCCGAAAGATTGGGGAGCGGCAATGGCCGGAATTTTATCCAAAGAAACGCCGACTTTTCTTTTCAATCCTTCTATGTCCACCCCTATTCTTTGGAGCAAATTCAAAACCACGCTTTCTTCCTGGGAAAGCAGGGCATACAAAAGATGCAGGGCGTCAATCTGCTGCTGGCCCCTTTCCTGGGCAGTTGACTGGGCCTGCATTATTGTTTCCTGAGCTTTGTGGGTAAAATTTCCGTTCATATTTTTAAAATTAAAATTTATTCGCTATTATTTTCTCCGAAAACAATTTCTATTGTTTTTTCTTCTTTGAATAGTGGTCAAACTCGTATTTGATTATATCAGATTTGACCGGCCCCTTTAAGGCCATGTGGGCGCCGCATAATAAATATTTCATCCCTGTTCTTAAATAGCCGTCTTTTTCAAAGCGCCTTAAGGATATGTAAACCTTGGCTGATGATAAGATTCCAAAATTGCCGATTTTATCTCCCATCCTGACAAAATAATGGTCTTCGGCCAGTTTGATTTTTTCGTCAAATCCTCCTACTTTATCGAATATCTCCTTTTTGACCAAAATAGCCATTGCTCCGTAAGCCAGGAATCTCTGAGACATCACAATCGGCCAGTTGTAAAAAACATTGAAACAGTTTTTCCAAAAAGTATTTTCTGTTCTGGGCACTAAGGTATATGAAGCAATATCCAGCTGCCTTTTTTTAAATTCATCAATAGAATTTTCCAAAAAGTTTTCGGTTATCATTATATCGGCGTCTAAAAATAAAAGCAAATCCCCTTTGGCGACTTTTGCCCCCTGGTTTCTCGCTCTGGCCGGCAGTCCGCCTAAAACAATCCGACAGCCAAATCTTTCGGCGATTTCTTTTGTTTTGTCTTTCGAATTATTGTCGGCAACAATTATCTCATAATCCTTAAACCCCTGCCCCTTAAGGGCCGCGAGAAGAAAAGGAAGATAATTTTCCTCATTTAAGGTTGGTATGATAATAGACAGCATTGTTTTAATTTTAAAACCTTAATTTTTAAACAGTTTTCCCGCTTCATCCCAGATTTCCGGGTTATTTTGTTTTTCTTTCATCCAATACCACCACTCGCCCCCCCAGAGATAAAATTCGTCAAAACCGGTTTTTTTTGCAAATTCAATGTTTTTTTGAAACTGCGTTAAATTCATGGTCTTTTCTTGCTCTTCCAAGGAAGAGTCGTAAAGAAGCTTCGGTCCCCAGGGCTCTGCCTGAAGCTCTATGCAAATAACTTTTTTATTGAAGAGAGCTTTGACGATCTCGGCTTTGCGCCAGTAAAAAATAGGCGGGAAACGATAAGTAAGATAATTGTTAAGCTGGCTCATCCAAACCTTTCTATATATTGTAGTCCCTACAATATCGCCCAATTTAGCAGCTTCAATCCAGAAAGATCCCTCCCCGCTGTCAGATATTATTATCGGCCTCTTTTGCTCGTCAAGAGATTTTACCAGATCTATTTCTTTTTTCAAGAAATCCTTATCTATCCACTGGCATTCGCCGAAAGAGAAAAGCGGCTCGTTCTCCACCTGCCATTGCTTTATCGAAGGAGATCCCTTGTACCTTTCAATAATTTCTTTCAACATTCCCGATATTTCTTTTTGCTGATCTTCCTTGCTTAAATTTTTCGCCCACTGGGGAACATGGCACTCGGGCCAGCGCGGCACTTTCATCCCGATTATGGGAACAATATTAACCTCTTTTTCTTCGGCTTTTTTTATCTGCCAATCCAAGTCGGAAAAGTCGTATTCTCCCTGGCGTGGCTCTATCAAATCCCAATGAACGGCCAATTTTATATTCCTCACCCCCAATTCATCAATCAGGGCAGAGTATGATTCTTTCCAGTCAATTCCCAGATTTTGCGCATGCTTTTGGGAAAAATTGATTCCCCAAATAATTTTTTCCGGTTTAGGCGGATTGCCGATAAAAAAGAAAGCTATGACGAATAAAAGAATTATTAAAATCATTTTAAAAATATTTTTAATCATGTTATAGAACCAGCAAAGCCATGCCCCCGACAATAAACAAGACTGCCAAAACCTTGGGTAAAAACGCTTCCCTTGAAACCTCTTCTTTTAAAAGCTGGGGCTTCCAGCCGGACAAAAGAAAGACGAAAAACAACAAAAAAACGTATCTCGTCCCTTCAAGGGCATTGATTAAAGGCACTTGCCCTGTTTTAGCCAAAAAAACCGCGTAATATTGAAAGAGCAACGCCAAGCCGCCCAAAGCCTGTCCTAGAATAAAAAAACCCGATATCTTTTTGGACAGTTTCTGATTAAAAATAATTTCTCTGTCTTTCGGAGAGACGAAAAATACAAGAGAGACCAGACCATTGCCAAGGAGAATCAAAAACATTCCGTTTAAAAAAGTTGTTTCCAGAAAAAGACTCTTGATCAAGAAAAAGGTTAAAGAGTATAAAAAAGAGGCGATGATGGGATATTTTAAAGCTTGAAAACTGAAAAATTCCTTATTAAATTTTTTAACGGAAATTAAAACCGAGCCGAAAACAAGCAAAATAAAAGCGATCACCTGAACAACGCTTAATGTCCTGCTTTGGGGCAGAAAGAGAAAGAAAAGAAAAAATGAAAAAATCGGCTGCAAAGCGCCGACCGCAGGAATAACTCGGGAAATTTCGCTCTTGGTTATACTAATTGCTACAAACAGAGTGCCAAGCATCCTGGTCAGCCCTGCTATCAACCCAAGGAAAATAATGCCGATAGCTGGAAGAGATATCCCAAAAGGAATTAAAAATAAGCAAAAAAGAAGGCAGGATATTCCGATATAAAAAGTATAAACCTTGGGATTTGATATCGGCCCGACTAAAAAATAACGGTCAAACAAGGAAACGATTGCCAAGAAAAAATAGGCTAAAATTGCAGCTACAATCCACATATTATTTTTTCTATGTTAAAAGTTCCCAATTTTTTACCTTCAATAAAGCCCTCCATCGCCGCTTCGGCAAAATATCCGCTTTCCAGCCAGTCGAAAAACCACTGGCTAACGTAGTCTGGATTTTCCTGCATGATGCCGAACCCTGATTTTAAAAGCCATCTTTGGTTAAAATCTTCTTGCGATCCGACAGGAGGAGCGACGATGATAGGTATTCCCAAGGCGGAATAAAAAGAAAGTTCACTTGGTTTTGTCCAAAGAATATCTGTTTTCCTAAGTTTCTTGTTAAATTCCAGGAAATAATCTTCTATTTTTGGGGCGTAAACTATTTCAATGTTTGAGTTTTTTTCCAGCCCCAGCTTATTAATATTTTTTTCGAAATATTCTTTTATCTTTTCCTTGACCCCAGCCACTAAAATTATTTTTATTTCACCCTTTTTGATCTTATCTGTCATGTTTTTCAGGATTTTTACCCCTATTTCCTTCTGCGCTCCGGCCCCTCCGACGGAAAACATAACCGTTAAAGGATGGTCCGGACTTTTCGGCATTTTTCCCAAATATTTTTGAATGAGCGATTGGTACTGGTATGAATATTTTCCGCTACGGTCAAGGTTTAAAAGACGATAACTTAAGTCTTGTTTTAAAATATCCATGTTTTCCGTGCCGATATTTTCCAAGGGCAAAGGGTAGCCGGTTAAAAATATGTTTTCCTGTTTTACCCCGTAAAGCTTCAATCTTTCCATTGCCCTTTCGGTCGGAACGAAATATTTAATTCTGCTCTTTTTCGGATTGATAGGAGCCCAAGGCCGGGCAATATCAGCATCGCAGATTACGCAAAAAATATCGGCGGGATAATTGAAAAACTCCGCCATAAATGCCTGGGTAAGAAAAGTGCTGACGAACGGCAAGGGATTCTTTTTCAGCTTTTCGATAAGGTGCTTTCCCCATCCGTTTTTAATCAGGGAAAATATTTCTCTTAATTGAAAATTCGTTCTGGATAAGTCCCTTTTTGGGTAAAAACTAAAAATTTTCTGGAACTGATTAAAAATAAAAAAAACAAATTCTCCGACTAAAAAAAACTTTTTTAAGTTGGAGATAAATTCGTAAACCTTTCTCGTCCCTTCCCATGCTATCTTGTCTTTATTGGGAATGCCCTGATAGTCATTGGCATTGATAATCTTTCCGTCCGGAGCAAGACTCCTTAAGGGGAAGGCTGTTCTCTGGTGGCCGTAGCCCATGTTCACCGCCACTACCCAAGCCTTAGCTATTTTTGAATTTTTTGAAACAGTCATATTGTTTCTATTTTATCAAAATTTCAACATTATTGGGAGAGCCCTATCATCTTAAAAAAACAGGGCTGCTATATTTTTTATTAATCTTCCAGGAAATAAAACCTATTAACAGGTAAAAAATAACCAGCCAGACCACGGAGATATTTTCAAAAGACATTGAGGCAAAAGGAATTTTGGAAAAATAATCAATCACAGAAACAATATACGTAAGAAAAAGCCAAGTCGGCCAAAAAAGAATAAAAGCCAATGGCAAAAATAAAAAAGTCGACAGTCCGAAAATAAAAACTAAGATAGTAACCGGGGCCAAAAAGGGAACAATCAGAATATTGGCAAAGGGAGCCGCCAGGGAGATATAACCAAAATTATAAATCAAGATAGGCATTGTGAAAACCTGGGCGGAAAGGGTGGCTACCAAAGTACTTTTTAATGGAAAAAGTTTAAAGTCGGGGATCTTTGAAAGCCAATTTGAAAAAATTGGCTGCAAATAAACTATCCCCAAAATGGCCAAAAAAGAAAGCTGAAACCCGACATCTGAAAGCAAGAGAAAAGGGCTTTGAAAAAGCATCGGGGCTGCGGCAAAAACAATAGCCCGGCCAGCTGAAGCAATGCGGCCCAGATGCTGGGCTAATAAAAATAGAAAAGCCATTATTCCGGCCCTTACTGCCGAAGCTGACGCTCCGACCATGAGAACATAAAGGACAAGCAAAAACACCGTAACATAAAAAGCCTGCTTGCGCCAAAGCCCCAAAGAAAGCATGGAAGATAAAATTAAAGAGGCGATAATGGTAATATTCATTCCTGAAACTGCCGCAATGTGGCGCGTCCCGCTCAGATTAAGCTTTTCTTTAAAATCTTTGGATATGTTGGTTTCATCGCCAAAAACCAAGGCTTCCAAAATTCCCTCCTGGGGCAGAGATATGAACCTGCGGCTTCCTTCTTCGAATTTATTTTTAAAAGAAAAAAGCGCTTTCATTATGGGATTACCGAATCCTTCTCCTACCAGCTCTGTTTCCGGCCAATTCATTGTTGAAGAAATCCCTTCTTTTTTCAGATAGTTTTTGTAATTAAACCCGTCTATATTTCCCGCCGGGATTTCTAGCAACCCTTTTACTTTTATTTTGTCTCCATAATGGTATTCGGGATATCGGCTGATATTTATTAAAACCCTGTCAGAGACAATGATGTCTTGATTATTATATGTTAGTCGTTCCGCCTTTAACGTTATCCCGATGCTTTTTTGTCCGATCTTTGGCTCATCGTCTATTATGCCCAAAAGAATTATTTTTTCTTCTTGGCCGGCGTATTCTTTTAAACCGTTATTTTGAAAATCTAAATCGGCTGCCTGAAGGCGCCAGATTCCCAAGACAAAAAACAAAATAGAAAATCCGATGACCACCGGCCTTTCATGTTCCCAGAATATTGAAATTAAAAAAATCCCGGCAATTAAAAAGCCCAGCATTGTAAGCTGGGGGATAAAAACGATTGAGCTTAAGAATAATCCTGCAATGAGCGAAAGGCAGAAGAATAAAAATGCCCTAGATTTGGTCATTCTTCAAAATCCAGTTGCGATTACGGTTACTTTTATTTCTCCTTTTTGAAGTTTTTCATCTTGAACCGCCCCAAAGATTACTTTTGCTCCGGGATTAATCTCTCGGGTAATAACTTTGGCTACCTCGTCTATTTCGGAAAGGCTGATATCTTTTCCTCCGGAAATGTTAAATAATAACCCTTTTGCCCCTTTGGGTGAAACATCCAGCAGGGGAGAGTTTATGGCTGCAAGGGCAGCCCTTTCAGCTCTTTTTTCTCCCTGAGCCTTCCCTACTCCAAAAAGTGCTGAACCGGCATTGGCCATTATCGCCTTAACGTCAGCGAAATCAACATTAATGATTCCCGGTAAAAGTATCAAGTCGGAAATTCCCTGTACCGCCTGGCGCAAAACATCATCACAAGCCCAAAAAGCATCTAAAAGGGAAATGCTGGGATCCAAAGTGGAAAGAAGCTTATTATTGGAAATAGAAATCAAGGTATCAACTTTTTCTTTAAGCTTTTTGTAAGCGTCGACGGCAATTTTTTCCCTTACTCGGCCCTCAAAAGAAAAAGGTGTGGTAATAACGGCTAGTGTAAGAATACCCAATTCTTTGGCTATTTCGGCAATTACCGGAACCGCGCCAGACCCCGTTCCTCCGCCCAGTCCGCAGGTAATAAAAACCATATCCGCTCCTTTTAGGGCGTCTATTATCTCTTGCCTGTTTTCTATGGCAGACTTTCTCCCCGTTTCCGGATCCATTCCCGAACCCAGTCCCTGAGTGGTTTTTTTCCCTATTCTAATCTTTAGGTCCGCCCTGGCCTTGGCTAGATCCTGAGCGTCGGTATTAACGACAATCAGCTCCACTCCCTTAATTTTGCTTCTTGCCATCCGGTTAACCGCATTTGATCCAGACCCCCCCACTCCGATAACTTTGATTTTTGTTTCCATATTTTAGGGTATAAAAATTTGAAATACCTTTTTTATCCTTTCCATCATTTTTCCCTGATCTTTTTTGCCAGAACCGAAATCTTCCGACCCTTTTAAGACCAGGCCACAGGCAGTGGCAAAGATTAAGCCGTCTTCCAAGCCAGAAAAACCAGAAGGCTTCCAGGTCCGGCAAGAAAGCTTTAATTCTTTTTTAGCCAAATCAACTATTTTAGGAAGGCTTGCCCCGCCACCGGTTAAAACTATTCCTGCAGGCAACTTCCCCTGCTTTCCGATTTTTTTCAATTCCTTATTTACTTCTCCAAAAATTTCGGAAACCCTGGCTTCTATTATTCCTGCAACCATTTTCGGGGAAAAGATTAAAATTTCTCCGTCTTCCAGTTCTATCTTTTCCTTTTTGCCATTTCCCTTGAAAATACAACTTCCAGACCTTATTTTTATCAATTCGGCAACGTCAATGTCGGTTTTGAGGATAATTGCAATATCATTGGTTATGTTTGCCGAACCTATCGGGAAAACAGCCAGATGGATCAAGTTTCCTTCTTCAAAAACAGCTAATTCGGAAGTGCCTGCGCCGATATTCAAAACAGCCACTCCCAATTCTTTTTGCTTTTGGTTGAGCGCGGCGTTGGAAACAGCCAAAACAGAAGGAAGCATGTCGGAAACCTTAAGGTCGGCATTAAAAACAGCCTGGGTCAAATTGTTTTTATAAGGAGCAAAGCATCCTATGATAAGAACTTTTACTTCCAGCCTTCCCCCTTGCATTCCTTCAACTTCTTTTATCCCTCCCTTTCCGTCGATGATAAATTCTTTTGGAATGATTTCTAAAATTTCTTCATTTGATGATAAAGAAATGGTTTTAGCCGCCTCTAATACCCTGTCCACGTCCTCCTTGGAAACTTTTCGGTCTGCCCGGGAAACAGCCACCACGCCTTCGGAATTGTTGCAAAAAATATGGCCACCTCCGATATTAACATAAACCGAGTCTATTCTCTGGCCGCTTTCTATTCTGACTTTATTAATAAGAATCTGGATGATCTGGGAGACCTTTTCTACATCAACAACCACGCCCCTCCTTATCCCGGAAGAAAGCTCCTGAGCCTGGTAAATCACCTTCATTTCGCTGTTGTCTTTCTTTTTTTCCGCTAATAATATTTTTATATTGCTTGTTCCTATGTCTAGGCCTGCAATAATTTTTGACTTGGCCATAAAGTTAGAGCCTTGTATCTTAAAAAACTAAATATTTAAATAATATTCTTCTTTCTTCTTCATTTTCTCTTCTTCTTTATCTTTCTCGTGGTCATATCCCAAAAGATGCAAAACTCCGTGTATTAAAACTCTGGATAATTCCTTTTTGAAATTTGAATTGAATTTTTTAGTGTTTTTTTTGACCTCAACTGGGCAAATAATTATTTCCCCCCAGTTTTCTTTGTCTTGAAAAGACAAGACATCTGTCGGCCGATTTTTCTTCCTGTATCTTTTATTTAACTCTTTTATCCTTAAGGGCACAACTAGGGCGATAGACAAATCCTTTTTTTCAAAACAATTGCTTGATTCTTTTTTTAATATTTTAAACGCCAATTCCCTTAAAAATTTCTTGTCAATGGAATAATCGGTTAAATTATTAACTTCTATCATGATTTGACTGCTATTGATTCTTTTACGATTTTACTGACCAGGCTCCCGTCCGCCCTGCCTTTTGTTTTGGGCATTAATTCCGCCATTACTTTTCCCATGTCTTTTTGCTCTTTAGCGCCGGTCTTTTCAACCGCCTCCTTTACCAGACTCCTGATCTCTTCTTCGCTGAGCTGCTTGGGCAGATATGTCTCTATAATCGCAAGCTCTTTTTTTTCTTTTTCCACCAGATCATTTCTTCCTCCTTTTCCGAACTCTGAGATAGACTCTCTTCTTTTTTTAGCTTCATAGGAAACAACTTCCAAAACCTCTTCTTCGGTCAAAAGGCTTTCTTTTTCCAGTTCTTTGCCCGAAAGATCGGGCTTTTCCTTGCTTTTTTTAAATCTTTTATCCTTCTCTTTATTCAAAACCGTAGCTAAAATCTGCCTTAAAACCAAGACTTCCGTATCCTTCTTTCCCTTTACCGAAGCGTTAAGATTTTGAAGGATTTTTTCTTTCAGCATGAATGATTATTTTTTATCGGTTAATCCTAATTTTTTCAGACGCTGGTATTCCTTTCTCAGTTGCTCGCGCCTTAAAGCCGCTCTTTTTTTCATCTGCGGGCTTTTTGAGCGTTTGTGATAGCGGTTTTCTCTTGCCTGTCGCAAAACTCCGCTTTTCTGGACTCTTTTTGTAAAGCGGCGAATCAAGCTTTGAGAAGTTTCCCTTTCTTGTTTTTTCGCTTCTATGACCATAATAATTTTTTTCCTCCTAATAAGTGTAAGTGTAAATGGTCGACCATTTGACCGGAATCTTTTCCTACGTTAAAAACCAATCTGTATCCATTATCGGCTATTCCTTGGGTCTTGGCTATTTTTTTTGCAGCCAAAAATAATTCTCCCATCAATTCCTTATCCTGCAATTCCAAATGATTAATTGAGGTAATGTGTTTTTTAGGAATAATCAAATAATGAATCGGGGCTATCGGATTAATATCTTTAAAGGCGACAAAGCTTTCGTCTTCGTAAATAATTGTCGCAGGAAGCTCCTTTTTCGCTATTTGGCAAAAAATACAGTTCATTTCTTTAATCGCTTTTGTATTTCCTTAACCGCTGATTCGATTTTCACCGTTTCCTGCTTTCCGTTTTCCATATCCCTTATTATCACAGATCCTTCCAAGGCTTCCCTTTGTCCCAAGAGCAATGTATATTTTGCTTTCATCTTATCGGCCATTTTCAGCTGGGATTTTAAAGAATCCTTTCCGAAAGATTCTCCCACCTCTATTTTAGCTTTTCTGAATTCTTCCAAAAGCTTTAATCCTTTTCTTTTGGCCATGCTTCCGATCTGGGCCAAAAAAACCGAACGGTCATCCGATTTAATAATTTTTATATTCTTGTTTTTCATGGCAATAACCACCCTTTCTATCCCCATCGCTCCTCCTCCAGCGAAGGTATTTTCTCCGCCCAAAAGCTTTACCAAATTGTCATATCTTCCTCCTCCAACCAGGGCGCTTCTGGCAGCCGGCTTATCGTCTTCCGTTTTCTGAGTTTCATCTATAAAAATTTCAAAAACCGTTTTCGTATAATAGTCCAATCCTCTCACCAAGTAAGGATTCAGACGATAGGGCAATTCAATCTCATCAAGAAACTCCAGGACTCCTTTGAAATGGCGATGGCAGTCTTCGCAAAGATGATCAATGATTTGAGGGGCCTGGCTCGTTATCTTCTGGCACTTTTCTTCTTTGCAATCCAAAACCCTCAAAGGATTTTCCCTTAACCGGCGGCGGCAATCAGGACACAAAAGAGATTCTTTGTGCTTTAAAAAGCTTGTTAAAACTTTTTTGTAATAAGCCCTGCACTGGGGATCTCCAATGCTGTTTACCTCCACGATTAAATTTTTCAATTTTAATTCGCTTAAGATGTTGTAAAAAATCTGGATAACCTGGGCATCTATTACGGGATCTCCTTCTCCGATAACCTCTATGTTGAATTGATGGAACTGGCGATGACGTCCGGCTTGGGAATGCTCGTACCTGAACAAAGGGCCGAATGAATAAAACTTAACCGGCTGAGGAAGGTTTTTCATTCCGTGCTCAATATATGCCCTGATTACTCCCGGAGTGAATTCCGGACGCAGGCTTAAAAAATCTCCTCCTTTGGTTTTAAGATTGTACATCTGCTTTTGGACGATATCCGTCAGCAGCCCGGTTCCTTTGGAAAAAAGCTCTGTTTCCTCCAAGATGGGAGTGTCTATTTTTTTAAATCCGTAAAAATCGACAACATTTTCGGCAATGTCTAAAATCTTTTGAAAATATTTCTGTTCTTCCGGCAAAACATCCCTCATTCCGCTTGCTCTTTGGATTTTAGGTTTTTTACTCATAAACAGGTGCTCCGAATTTTGTTAAAGTGGCCAGTGGCCAAACCCGAAAAAATACCCTGCCGATAATATCTTCCCTGGGAACAGGACCCCAGCGCCGGGAATCGGAAGAAGCCACCCTGTTGTCTCCCAATACAAAATATTCGTTTTCTTTCAGGGTAATCTTTACGTCTCCAAGGGTTAAAACCCCCTGGGGGATATAATTTTCTTCTTTCAGAACTTTTTCTCCGTCTTTATTAAAAATATCTACCTTTCCGTCTTTTGTCTCTACCGTCTCTCCCGGCAGCCCGATAATTCTTTTGATATAGCGCTGGGAGACATCATTGGGATATTTAAAAACCACTACCTCTCCCCTCTGAGGTTCTTTAAGTCTGTAAGAAAGCTCGTCTACAAAAAGGTAATCGCCGTTTTCAAAATTTGGCTCCATTGACTGGCCCTTTACAAAAAAGGGCTGAAAAATAAAAAGACGGATAGGTGCGACTATCAAGCAGGCAAGTATGACTATCTTAATAACTTCCCAAACATAAATAAAGAAATTTTTCATAATGTAATCATTATACTAGTTTTCCTTTTAAAATCAAGAATTTAAACCGCTTAAAAAAGTAGCGTTCTGAAACGAGCCAGCTCCTTTCCGCTCGGCAAACATTGATAATTTTTCTTAAAATCTTTCCCTGTGATATACTAAATCAATGATTTTAATTGTCGGACTGGGAAATCCTGGTGAAAAATACGAAAACACCCGCCACAACGTCGGATTTATGGTTGTTGAACAATTAAGAAAAGATCTAAACCTTGCTGATTTTGATTTCGACAAAAAAAGCAATTCTTTTTTTTCAAAAAATATTGATCAACTCATTATTAAGCTCGATGCCTCCAGGAAGATCGATCTTTTCATTGTTAAGCCCGATACTTTTATGAATCTATCCGGACAAGCAGTATCTTCTTTGATCAACTTTTATAAAATAAATGAGGCAAATAAAATAATCATACACGATGATATCGACCTGCTTATCGGACAAATAAAGATTTCAAAAGACCGAGGATCTGCCGGACACAAAGGAGTGGAGTCTATTATTAAAAATCTCGGAACCAAAAATTTTATCAGAATCAGAATAGGGATCAAGCCGAAATCAGGAAAGCCAAAAAAAACTGAAGATTTTGTCCTTAAAAAATTCAGCAAAGAAGAAAAAGAGGTCATCAACGAGATTATTTTAAAATCCGTTGAGGCGATAAGGGCGATAATAAAAGACGGGCCGGAGAAAGCAATGAGTATTTTTAACAATTAAAAAACCGAGTCTTTCGGCTCCGGGTTTTCGCTCTCCATCCTACCTGCGAAAGGAAGAATTAAACAAGAAAACCTGTAAACTCTAACGTTAGGCCGTCCGGACTAATGGAGGGATTGTCCGGATTATGCCGCTCGCAGGTAGGACGGAAAACAAAAACTACTTTATCGGATATTCATATTATAATATCTAATTTAAAAATTGTCAAGTATTTATGGAAGATGTCAAAATAGTTGATATCAGAAGCAAGAGCTACCCATCGCTTTTAAAAAATATTACTAACCCGCCAAAAGTCCTTTATGTCAGAGGGGAAATCTATCCAGAGGAAAATTGTTTTGCTGTCGTCGGCTCCAGGGAATGCTCTTTTTACGGAAAACAGGTTGCAAATGAAATTAGCGGAGATTTGTCAGAATCCGGACTGATAATAGTGAGCGGATTGGCGTCGGGTATTGATGCTGTGGCACATCGGGCAGCTGTAAAGAATAAAAAAAGAACGATCGGCGTACTAGGAACAGGGGTAGACGATGAGTCTTTCTATCCTAAGGAAAATCTGAGTCTGGCAAGGGAGGTTATAGGAAACAACGGCTGCTTGATTTCCGAGTATCCGCCCGGAACCAGGGGATCTAAATTTTCTTTTCCCCAAAGAAACAGAATTATCACAGGATTATCTTTAGGAATCTTGGTGGTAGAGGCAAAAGAAAAATCAGGGTCTTTGATTGCCGCGCAATGGGCAAAAAAACAAGAAAGAAAAATTTTCAGCGTCCCGGGAAGTGTTTATTTTCCCAATTCCAAGGGAACTAATTTTTTAATAAAAAACGGGGCTATATTAACAGAAAACGCAAAAGATATTTTAAAAGAATTAAAAATGGTCTGATTGATTTTTTAAAAAACATTGCCAATCTCTTGCCAACTTATAAATACAATGTAAAGTAAGAAGCTTGAAGGGCAATATATAACAATTCAATGAATTTAATAATTGTAGAAAGTCCTACGAAAGCCAATACCATCGCTAAATTCTTAGGCCCGAAATACAGGGTTCTTTCTTCTTATGGGCACGTTCGCGATTTACCGAAAAGCGAGCTCGGCGTTGATGTTGAAAAAAATTTTCAGCCCAAGTACATTGTCCCCACCAAATCAAAAAAGATAATCAACTTGTTAAAAAAAGAATTACTAAAGGCTGATGAAATAATTCTTGCTACCGATGAAGACCGCGAAGGAGAGGCTATTTCATGGCACCTAGCCAGTATTCTGGGTTTAAACGGAGAAAAAAAATACCAAAGAATTGTTTTTCATGAAATCACCAAGCAAGCGATTGAAGAGGCTCTGAAAAATCCGAGAAAAATTGATTTAAATTTAGTGGATGCCCAGCAGGCACGAAGAGTTTTAGACAGAATCGTGGGATACAAATTATCTCCTTTTTTATGGAAAAAAGTTGCCCGGGGACTTTCGGCCGGAAGGGTCCAGTCCGTAGCCGTGGTGCTGGTGGTAGAGCGTGAAAGAGAAATTGAAAAATTCATTCCCCAGGAATACTGGTCCATCGAGGCAAGCCTCAGAAAGGAAAAAAACAAAAAAGAATTCATAGCTTCTTTGGTCAAGAAAGATGATAAGCCCATAGATAAGCTGGAAATTAAAAATAAAGAAGAAGCTGATAAAATTATTAACGACTTAACTGGGGCCGAATACAAGGTCTCAAATATTGAAAAAAAAGAAGTAAAAAGAAACCCCCTTCCCCCCTTTACAACCAGCACCTTACAGCAGGCGGCTTGGCAGAAATTCAAGTTCTCAGCCAAATTTACAATGCAATTGGCCCAGCGACTCTACGAGAGCGGGTCAATAACCTACCACAGAACCGATTCTTTGAATCTTTCAGATATTTCCCTTTTTGCAGCTAAAAATTTCATTGAAGAAAATTACGGAGAAAAATATTGGGCAGGATATCTGAGAAGATTTAAAACAAAATCAAAGAGAGCACAGGAGGCACACGAAGCAATCCGCCCGTCTTATCCGGATAAGACTCCTTCTTCTCTTTTCGGGGATAAAAAGAAAGACAAGATGGCTGAAGCCCAGCTTAAGCTTTATAATTTAATCTGGAGCAGATTTATCGCCTGCCAGATGAATCAGGCTGTTTTCGACGCCACAACAATAGACATTGGGGCAAAAAATTATACCTTCCGGATAAATGGACAAGCTTTAAAATTCGACGGGTTCTTGAGGGTTTATCCCATTAAATTTAAAGAAGCCGAACTTCCTGTCCTGGAAAGGGAAGAGGTTTTGGAATTGATAGAATTATTGCATTCCCAACATTTTACCCAACCGCCCGCAAGATATAATGAAGCAACCTTGATAAAAGCGCTTGAGGAAAACGGGATCGGAAGGCCGTCAACCTATGCGCCAATTTTATCCAATATTCAGGACAAGAATTACATTGAAAAAAACGACCAAAAAAGATTCCGGCCGACAGAGATCGGAACGGTGGTTAGCGACATTCTGGTCGCTCATTTCCCCGAAATTGTTGATGTTAACTTTACCGCCGGAATGGAAGAAAACTTAGACCAGGTGGCTGAAGGAAAAAAAGAGTGGACAGGAGTTATCCGGGAGTTTTACCAGCCGTTTGCGGAAAATTTGGAAAAAAAATACAAAGAGGTTTTAAAAAAAGACGTTACCGAAACGCCGACAGAAAAAATCTGCCCGAAATGCAAAGCTCCTTTGTTGATAAGGCTGGGAAAATACGGAAAATTCTACGCCTGCTCGGCATTTCCCAAATGCCGCCACACCGAATCACTGGAAGAAAATGCCTTAAAGATAAAATGTCCTAAATGTAAAAATGGCAAATTGGTTGAAAAAAGAACGAAAAAAAGAAAAATATTCTACGGCTGCAATCAGTTCCCGAAATGTGATTTTGCCCTGTGGGACAAGCCCATAGAAAAATTCTGCCCTAAATGCAAATCAATTTTGGTAGAAACAAAAAGAGAGCAGGTAAAATGCTCAAATAAGGAGTGCGACTATAAGATTGAAAAGAAAAAAGTTTCTGATAAGATAAAATCGTCTTAATCCTGCCTGGGTGGCGGAATTGGTTTACGCGTACGACTCAAAATCGTATGATCGCAAGGTCGTGTGGGTTCGACTCCCACCCCAGGCACCCTAATTAAACGATTTAATTTTAGGAGAGATTTTGTTGATAAAATAAGCTGAAATAATTCCCACCAGAGCTCCGGCTAAAATATCAGAAGGCCAATGAATCCCGCCGTAAACCCGAGAAATAGAAACTAAAAAGCTGGCAATTAAGAACAAGATGCCGGCTTTTTTGTTGTAGAAATAAACCATAGCAGAAAAGCCGAAAAAGAAAGCTGCGTGGCCGGATGGAAAAGAAGGGCTGGCCGAATGCTCTAAAAGAAGGTTGACGTTGTTTTCGACAAAGGGCCTTGGTCTTTCCCAAAAAAAACGGATCATTTCGGTAATTATAAAACGGGAAAAAAAAGCAGCTAATAGAGACTTGATTAAAATGGGCTTGTATTTTTTTGAATCTTTTAAGAAATATATAAAAAGAATAAGAACTAAAGCATAACCCAGGTATTCAGCAGAAAATACCACTAAAGAATCAAGCAGGGGCCACTTCCCAACAAAACTGTTTAATTTTTGAAAAATTAAATAATCCATTACTTAATATTTTTTTTGATTCCCTTTATCTCTGTGTAAAATTCCGTATTATCTTCTATGTTTTCAGGAACAACTGTCTTAGGGCCAATCAAGCAACTTGATCCGATTAATTTTCCTGGCATCAGGGAGCAGTTAATGCCTATCTTGGTATTTTCTCCGACTATTACCCCCAAAGACTTAAGCCCGGTATTTATTTTTTCTTCCTTAACGATTGAATTAATATTACCCCTGTCGATCCTAACGTTAGCCGTAATCGTGCCGGCTCCGATTCTGCACCCTTTGCTGAAAATAGAATCGCCGAAATAGCCGGAATGAACGTGGACGTCTTTTTGAAAAATCGACCTCGTTACTTCGGCATTGGCTCCGATTATGCAATTGTCCTCTAAATTAACGTATTCCCTGACCAAACTATTGTTACCGATTACGCAGTTGTCGCCGATATAAACCGGACCCTTGACTGTCGCTCCTTCGAGAATCTTAGTATTTTTTCCTATATAAACCGACCCTTTAAGCGTCGCTTTCTTGGATATTTTTGCGGTTTTATCAATTTTTGAATTCAAAAATTTATCCATCAACTGTTTCTCCGCCCCAAACAGCTCCCAAGGAAATTTAAGCGTCGGGACCTCTTTTTTGGTTATAATTATTCTTACTTCGCTTTTTTCTATTAAAAGTTTGATTGTCTCCTCAAAATCATAAATATGCTTTTTTACTCTTTTGTAATAATCAAAAAAATCTTTGGATAAAAAATAAATTCCCTTTAGTCCTACATCGGACAACTCTTTCCCTTTTTTGGGCTGCTCAACAAGTCCCACAACTTTGTCTCTATTTTTTTTATCTAATCCGACGATTCCATATTTCCAGGTATCAAAAACTTTTTTGCCCAGCAAAACTATTTTTGCTTTTGTCTTCTTTTGTTTCTCCATCATTAATTTCACAAAATCATCTATGTCAAAATGGTACGCATTTATTACAAAAAAATTGTCTTTGATCAGATTCTTAACCTGCCAGATCGCATCGCCCATTCCCTTGGGCTCTGGCTGAACAACATATTTTATATCCGAACCAAAATCATAATTTTTTAACTCTTTTTCAATTTCTTTTTTAGGGCTTTGAATGATTATGATTTCTTTTATTCCTGATTTTTTCAGACCCTTGATCGTATACCAAATCAAAGGGTTGCCCATTATCTTGAAAAGGGATTTGTGTTTCTTGTTTAGCGGCCAGAAGCGAGAAGACTGGCCAGCTGCTAAAACTATTACCTGCATAATTTCAAAATAATTTTGGTTAGTTTGTTAGTATCATGAACTATTTTACCGGAAAAGGGTAAAAGATCGGCTCCGATAAATTTTCCATACGAACTGCGATTTTCTCCTTTAAAATTAAAATCTACTAGCTCTATTAGTTCAGGATTTTCTTTTTTATATTTTTTCAAAGCTTCTTTAGAGGGCTTTTTATTGTTGTAAATCACGTAATCCAATTTTTGTCCTAAGAATTTTTCTATTTCTTCGCTGAAATCAGAAACGGAAAAACCATGAGTTTCTCCATGTTTGGTCATCAGGTTGCAGATATAAACCTTTTTCGCCCTACTCTTTTTTACTGCCTCCGACATTCCCTTGGCCAATAAGATTTGGGCCAAAGAAGAATAAAGATCCCCCGGGCCGATTATTATGAGATCTGCTTGTTTTATTGCCCTCGCAGCTTTAGGGTATATTTTGGCTTCCGGTTTTAAAAAAACCTCTTTTATTCTTAATGTTTTATCGTGTTTGGGAATATCAATATTAGTCTCTCCGGAAATCAGTTCTCCGTTTTCTAAAACTGCGTAAAGGTCGGAATTATCAAGAGTTGCGGGTAAAACTTCATGTTCTATATTCAAAAATCTGCTTATTTCTTTTATTGTTTTTTCATAATTATTGGTTGTAAGCTCCAGTGCCGCGATAAAAAGATTGGCAAAATTATGGCCCTTCAATTCTCCCGCTTCAAAACGGTAATTAAAAAGCTCCTCCATAGCCGGGGATGTATTGGCTAAAGCAATAAGCGCCCTTCTGATGTCCCCCGGCGAAATAATGTTAAAATCCTTCCTTAATCTTCCCGCCGAGCCACCGGAATCAAGCATTGCGCAAATTGCCGATATTTTTACCGGATATTTTTTTAATCCGGTCAAAACCGCCTTAGGCATTGCGTTTCCGCCCCCCAAACAAACTATTTTTTTCAGCCGGCCAGCGTTATTTTTATTCTTTTTAGATATGGTTATTTTTTTCTTTTTTGACATAAAGTATTTTTTATTGTAAGGTAAAAAATCAGTTTATGCAAGATAAATTTTTAATCAAAGGAGGCGTTCCTCTGTCCGGAGAAGTAGAAATTTTCGGATATAAAAATTCGGCCGGTGTTTGCATCGCCGCAACCTTGCTTTCAGAAGAGCCTTCAATTATTGATAATCTACCCTTAATATCTGATATTTTTGATGAAATTGAGATGCTAAAACAAATGGGGGCTAAGATCGAATGGCTGGGTGAAAGAAAAATTAAGATTACTCCGACTAACATTGATCCAGAAAAAATTTCAATCCCTCTTTTTGAAAAAATGCGGCTTTCGATTTTTTTAGTCGGCCCGCTTTTGGCCCGTTTTAAAAAAATAAGAATACCACACCCCGGCGGAGATAAGATTGGCTTGCGACCAATCCTAACCCACATCCAAGCCTTAAAATATTTCGGAGTTAAGGTTGAAGAAAAAGACGGATTTTATTATTTTGAAACGCCTGATAATTTAGAGGGAAAAAGAGTTGTTCTTCAAGAATTTTCTGTAAGCGCCAGCGCAATATTAATAATGCTGGCCGCCTTAACAAAAGGTAAAACCAGGATCGAATTGGCGGCAGCTGAGCCCCAAATTCAAGATTTAGGATGCTTATTAAAAAGAATGGGGTTAAACATAGAGGGGATAGGAACTCATACGATTAAAATCGAGGGTAAAGAAAAATTAAACGGCGCTGAGTTTAAAATATCTCCCGACCTTTTGGAGGTCGGAACTTATTTGATAGCTTTTGCAATGACGGGCGGAAGCGGGACGATAAAAAACGTAAACCCCAAACACTTGGCAGTATTTTTAGAAAAAATGAAGGAAATTGGCGTTAATTTTGAAGTTTTGGACAATGAAATTTTAGTCAAACAATCTTTAGTTTTTAAGCCTATAAAAATTCAAACCTTGCCCTACCCCGGGTTCCCGACCGACCTTCAGCCTCAAACCTCGGTTTTATTAACCCAAAGCCAAGGCAAAAGCATAGTTCACGAAACTTTGTATGAGAACCGGTTCCAATATCTCCAGGAATTAAGAAAAATGTGCGCTGACATTGAAATTACCGACCCACATCGGGCTTTAATTTTTGGAAAAACCCAATTAATCGGTAATAAATTGAATTCTTTAGATATCCGTTCCGGCGCCGCTTTGATTATTGCAGGACTAGCTGCTAAAGGAACGAGTGAGGTTGATAATATCAGTCAGATTGAACGGGGTTATGAAAAAATTGAGGAAAAACTAAAAAAACTCGGCGCTCAAATAGAAAAAATTTAATTGTTTTAAAAAATATTAATTACTAAAAACCGCCTGATCGGCGGTTTTTAAATTGAATTAATTTTAAGCTATTTAAGAGTTATGAAAATGGCTCCGATAATCATAAAAATGGCGCCGACAACTGACTTCCATCCGAGATGTTCTCCAAGGAAAACAGAGGCTAAGATTATGACAAAAACTAAACTGAGCCTATCGATGGCGACTACTTTCGTTGCTAAGCCGGTTTTTAGGGCGAAAAAATAAAATAGCCAAGAAAGAGCCCCTGCAATACCGGCCAGAATAATCAATATCCAGTCTTTTGAGCTAAATGATTTTAACGAAAAATCTTGGAATTTTTTTAAAGAAAAACTGACTAAGGTCAAAAAAATAGCCATAATAATCGAACGGACGGTGGTGGCCAGGGTAGAATCAATTCCCTTTAGTCCCATTTTTCCGAAAATCGCCACTAAGGCCGCCGTAATTGCCGATAAGAAAGCAAAGATTATCCAAGTCATAATTATTTTTTTATTCTACCTCTTAGCTTCGTCCAAGACAAACAAAAAAACCGCCTGATTGGCGGTTTTTTTATTCCTTTGCCAGTTCAAAGGTTTTAATGTTTAATTCAAGATGCTTCGGGGGAATTACTTTTTTAAGGGCTTTTAAAACAGACAATGCCTCTAAAGGGATTATTTTTTTAAAAACAGCCCAGCTTAGCAGGTAAGTTCCGGCGACCACTTCAGTCCCGAGCTTCTCTCTGCATATTTCTTTAGCGGGAATCATAAATACATTTTTGCTAATTTTTTTCAAACTATTTGAAATTTCATTCTTGGTCAAGGGTTTTTTTAAAGGAATCGGGATAATATTTTCATTGATCAGAAAAGTAGTTTTGGGATTGGCAAAATAAACTCCTTTCAGCGCCTCCTGGGCTTCAAGCCCCATTATCAAATCAGCTTTTCCCTGAGGTATTAAGGGAGAATAAACTTTTTTTCCGAAACGGATATAAACCTCGACCGAACCGCCCCTCTGAGACAGCCCGTGAAGCTCGGAAGTTTTGATGTCATAGCCCTCTATCATGGCCGCTTCGCTGATTATTTGTAAAATAGTAATAAGTCCCTGTCCGCCCGTGCCGGTAACCATCATATTGAATTGTTTTACGTTTTTTGGCATATTTTTATTTTTTCGCAACAAATTTACAGGGATGATTGGCGATAATTACCGAAACATCATCTTTGGATAGAAAATCTTTTATGGTTTCTATCATTTCTTCCTGATTGGTCGTAGGATCTATGGTTTTTGCGTTTTTAACTCCGCAAGCCCTGACTATATTCTCTATCTTTATTCCCGTGTCCGATCCGACAGAAACAGGATGGGGCTGATGACCGGTCATGGCGGTGGTTTCATTGTTCAAAATAATGATCAAAGGATTTGATTTATTGAAAACAGTATTTATTAAGGCGGGAATGCCGGAATGAAAAAACGAAGAGTCTCCGATAAAAGCAATCAACTTCTGGCCTGTCGCTTTTTTGATTCCATGCCCTATCCCCATGGAAGATCCCATGCAGAACAAATAATCCTGCATATTAACCGGAGGATTGCCGAAAAGCATATAGCATCCTATTTCTCCGCCAAAAATAACTTCTTCCGGATTAACCGCTTTCTTTACGGCTGAAATAACCGACCAATAAGGGCAGCCGGGACAAAGCTGAGGCAAACGCTTGGGAATGGATATTTGAAGGGTATTTTTGGGCTGGCTATATTTTTCTCCGGACAATTTGGCAACAGCGGAAAAAACAAATTCCGGTCTCATTTCACCGATTTCAGTAATCATTTTCTTTCCTATCACCTCTAATTTACAATTTGATTCTTTGGCCAATCTCTCGACTTCTTGCTCTAAAAACGGTTCCAGCTCCTCTACTATCAAAACCTTTTTTAATCCTTTAATAAATTTTTTGATTTTTAATTCTGGTAAGGGATAGAAAAATCCCAGCTTTAAAACAGGAAAAGAAACATTGAATTCAGCCAGGGCCTCTTTGGTGTAAAGATATGATATCCCCGAAGTGATAATTCCTATTTTATACGGACCGGATGATTTTTCAATTTTATTCAAAGAAGATTTTTCGGAAAAACTTTTAATCTTTACTATTTTTTCCAAAAGCTCTTTTTTCATTTCTAAAACCCTGGGCGGAAGAGTGATGAATTGCCTGGGATTTTTAACAAATCTGCCAACGATTTTTTCATTGCTTCTCTCCATCTTATCAAGAACAACCGGCATTTTTTGGTGGGCAACTCTGGTGGTGGTTCTTATGATAATAGGAATTTTAAATTGTTCTGAAATTTTAAATCCCAGTTTTACGAAATCCTTGCATTCCTGGGGGTCGGACGGTTCTAAAATGGGAATATGGGCCAAAAAAGCAATGGGACGGGTATTCTCTTCAGACTGGGCTGAACTATGGCAAGACGGATCGTCGGCAACAATAATTACAGTTGGTCCTTTGGTTCCGGCGTAAACAAAAGGCAGCAGTGAATCAATACAAACATTCAACCCGAAATTTTTCATTGCTATTAAAGTTTTAAGTCCAGAAAAAGAAGCGCCCATTCCCGCCTCCATGGCCACCTTCTCATTGGTGGAAAATTCAAAATAAAGACCCTTACCATTTCTCTCTCTGGTAAGGTCGAAAAAAATATTCCCTATTTCTGAGGCCGGCGTGCCGGGATAAGTGGAAACAAACTGAACGCCTGATTCCAGGGCGCCCCGACAGATCGCTTCGTTTCCCAATAATATTTTTCTCCCGGGATTTTTATCCAATAATTCCTGCATAAGTATATTATTCCACAGTGACAGATTTTGCCAAGTTCCTGGGCTTATCAACATCGCACCCCCTGGCCACTCCCATGTGATAAGCAAAAAGCTGCAGCGGTATAACGCTCAGAATTGGAGTAAGCATTTCCAGTGTTTTGGGAATATAAATCACATCGTCAACTATTTTTTTTATCTCTTCATCTCCTTCGGTTGCTATGGCTATAACCTTTCCTCTCCGTGCTTTTATCTCTTCAATATTGGAAATCATTTTTTGATAAACGCTGTCTGAAGGAACAATTGCAAAAGTAGGAAATTTTTCATCAATTAGCGCGATGGGTCCGTGTTTCATTTCTCCGGCTCCGTAGCCTTCGGCATGAATATATGATATTTCCTTTAATTTCAAAGCTCCTTCCAGGGCAATGGGAAAATTGTACTTGCGGCCGATGTATAAAAAGTTATTGTAATCCTTGTATTTTTTGGCAATCTCTTCTATTTTTTTATTGTTTTCTAAAACTTTCTTAACCATGCCCGGAAGAAGTGACAACTCCTTGGCGATTCTTTGCCCCATTACCAAGGAAAGCTGCCTTTGGCGGCCCAAAAATAAGGTTAAAAGGGCTAAAACCGTAAGCTGGGAAGTAAGGGCTTTGGTTGAGGCTACTCCGATCTCGGGGCCGGCATGATTATAAACTCCGGCATCGGTCTCTCTGGCTACGGTTGAGCCGACGACATTAACAATCCCGAGCGTCATCAAATCTTTTTCCTTGGCTTCTCTTATGGCCCCCAGCGTATCGGCGGTTTCGCCGGACTGGGAGATAGTCAATACTGCTGTTGTTTTATTTAAAACCGGTTTTCTATAGCGGAACTCTGAGCCAAAATCAACCTCTGTGGGAATGTTGGCATATTCCTCCAACATATATTCACCAGCAAGTCCCGCATAATAAGCAGTACCGCAGGCAACAATATTTATTCTTTCGATTTGAGAAAGCTTATCTCTTACCGAATTTAATCCTCCAAGCTTTGCCCTTCCTTCTTCAAAAATCAGTCTTCCCCTTAAAGAGTTCTCTATGCTTTCCGGCTGTTCCATTATTTCTTTAAGCATAAAATGGGGATATCCTGATTTCTGCGCATCTTCAATCTCCCACTCTATTTCTTCCGGCTCTTTCTCTCTGCCCATTAAAAAATTTTCCGGCGTAATGGTAACAACCTCTCCGTCGTCAAGATAAATCACTTTTTTAGTATGTGCGATAACTGCCGAAGGGTCAGATGCCACTATATATTCATTTTCTCCCAAGCCGACAAGCAGAGGGCTTGAAGAACGAGCCGCAACGATTTTATTCGGATCCTCTTTGGAAATTACGACCAACCCGTAAGTTCCTTTAATGTAAGCCAGAGCCTTTTTTACCGCTTCTTCAAGGTTTCCCTGGAAAAACTTTTCTATAAGATGAGCTATCACTTCTGTGTCTGTTTCTGTGACGAACTTATGGCCTTCTTTTTCCAGCTGCGCTTTTAATGGTTTATAATTTTCGATAATTCCGTTATGTGCCAGCCAGATGTTTTTTTTGCAATCGCAATGAGGGTGGGCGTTTTTTTCCGTCACCTCTCCGGTTGTTGCCCAGCGGGTATGAAGGATGATGGGGTTGGCGGAGATGTAGTTATCGGTTATCTTCTTTTCCAGTTCAGCTATTCTCCCGACGGCTTTTTGAGAAACAATTTCTTTTTTATTCCTGTCCCAAGCGGCAAAACCGCTGGAGTCATATCCGCGGTATTCCAGTCTTTTCAACGCTTCAATCCCCGTCCTGAGGGAATTGGGGTTGTCTTTTTTAGAAATATATCCGACTATTCCGCACATAATATTAGACAACAATATTTATCAATTTTCTTGGAATAAAAATAACTTTTTTAATCTCTTTATCTCTTAACCAAGTTTTAATCTTTTCCCTTGAAATTGCAAGCTCTTTGGCCTCTTGCTCTGAAATGTCGGCATCAGCCTCAATCCTATCCCTTACCTTTCCATTAATCTGGATGACTAAAAATATAGTTTCGTCTTTGGTCAAAGAAGGGTCGTATTTGGGCCATTTTTCTAGGGTTATGCTTTTTTTATGACCCATTTTTTTCCAAAGTTCTTCGCTTATGTGGGGTGCGAAGGGTGAAAAAAGAATCAGCATTTTTTGAACAGAATCTCTTCCCAATTCTTTCTTATTAACTATTGCCAGATTAATAAATTCCATAAAAGCGGCGATGATGGTGTTAAACTTCATCTCTTCTAAATCGCTATCTATCTTTTCATTAAGTTTATGGAGGGCTTTCGTTATCCGAGATCCTGTTTTTTCGTTTTCCAGGCTTTCTAAAGCCAATTTCCAAACTCTTTCCAAAAAGCGGTAAACCCCTTTTACTCCCTTGTCGCTCCAGGAAATGGACTGATCAAACGGACCCATAAACATTTCATATAGACGAAGGGTGTCTGCGCCGTATTCTTTTACAATATCATCCGGATTAATTACGTTTCCAAAAGACTTTGACATTTTTCTTCCGTCCTCGGCCAAAACAATTCCATGGGAGGTTCTTTTTTGATAAGGCTCCAGCTGAGGAGCAACGCCTATGTCAAAAAGGAATTTATAAATAAATCGGGAGTACAAAAGATGAAGGGTGGTGTGTTCGTATCCTCCATTGTACCAGTCAACCTGCATCCAGTATTTTATTTTTTTAGAATCAGCTAATTCTTTATTGTTCTTTGGGTCAATATAGCGGATAAAATACCAGTTCGAGCCTGCCCAATTAGGCATGGTATCTGTTTCCCTCTGAGCCATGCCGCCACATTTTGGACATTTAACATTAACCCAATCTTTTACGTTCTTTAAGGGGGATTCTCCCGTTCCGGTCGGCTGATATTTTTCAATATAAGGAAGTTCAACCGGCAGATCTTTTTCTGGAACCGGCACGACTCCGCATTTTGGACAATGGATGATTGGTATCGGCTCTCCCCAATAATGCTGACGGGAAAAAATCCAGTCCCGCAATTTATATTTTATTGTTTTCCTACCCAATCCTTTTTTCTCCAGCCATTGGGCAATTTCCTCTATTGCTTTTTCAGAACCTAATCCGTTAAACTCTCCTGAATTAATTAATGTTCCATAATCTGTAAAAGCGTCTTTATCAATGCTTCCCCCAGAAATTACTTGCTTTATTTCCAGTTCGTATTTTTTAGCAAATTCGTAGTCACGGTAATCATGAGCAGGCACTACCATGACCGCTCCTCCTCCATAAGCAGCTATGACGTAATCTCCTATCCAAACAGGTACCTTTTCATTATTGACAGGATTTAAACAGTGGGAGCCCGTAAAAACTCCTGTTTTTACTTTTTCCAGTTTTTCTCTTTCAAAATCGCTTTTCTTTTTTGATTCCTCAATGTATTTTTCCGCTTTTTCTTTATTCTCCTCGGTAATCAATTTTTTAACTAAAGGGTGATCGGGAGCTATCACAATCGCTTTTACTCCAAAAATAGTATCTGCCCGGGTGGTAAAAACTTTAATTATTTCATCTGAATCATTGATCTTAAAATCGATTTCCGTTCCAAGGCTTTTTCCTATCCAATTTATTTGAAGGGCTTTAATTTTGTCAGAGTAATCAACTCCGGCCAAATCTTCTATTAAACGGTCTGCGTATTCTGTAATCTTTAGCATCCACTGCTTTATTTCTTTTTTAGTGGTCTGTGTCCCGCACCTTTCGCACTTATTATCAATTACCTCCTCGTTGGCAAGCCCGATTTTGCATGAAGGGCACCAATTGATAGGAAGCAACGATTGGTATGCCAATCCTTTTTCAAAAAGCTTAAGAAAAATCCACTGGGTCCATTTATAATATTTGGGGTCTGTAGTGTTGATTTCCCTTGACCAATCGAAAGAAAGACCTAAATTTTTAATTTGCCTTTTATAGTTAGCTATGTTTTTTTCCGTTGCCACTTTTGGGTGTATTCCTGTTTTTATGGCATAATTCTCCGTCGGCAAACCGAATGCGTCCCAGCCGATCGGAAACAGAACATTAAACCCTTCCAGCCGATATTTTCGAGAAATTGCATCCATTGAATTATATCCACGGACATGGCCGACGTGGAGACCGGCTCCGGAAGGATAAGGAAACTCAATTAGAATATATTTTTTGGGCTTTTTGGAAAAATCCTCAGCTTGATAGAGTTTGTTCTCCTCCCAATATTCCTGCCACTTTTTTTCTATTTCTTGAGGATTATAGTTCATGTTTGATTTTTTATTCTATCTTTTTTGGTCTCTTCTGTCTATTAAAAAACAGCCGAAAAATAACGGCTGTTATGTGGGTTTTCTCTCTATAAATAGAGAAATTCCCCTGTTAACTCTGCCACTCTGGCATAGTTTTGTCTTATTGTTTCCAAAGACTCCGAATCCGATTTTTTTAAGTCTCTGTAGGCCTGCTTATCCAGTACTTGACCGTCCTTTAGTCCTCTCCTGAGTCGCCAGGAATCGTTGTCGATAACATCTCCCACCGCCATGTTTCCGCTCGGATCCCATCCGCACTCAATCTTTAGATCAACCAGCGTGTGATCCAGTGTTTTCCATGCTCTTTCCAGAGTAAGGAACGTATTGATCCCAAGAACAAAAAGGCTCTGCGCTTCATTCTTGCCGAAAATGCGATCGTTAGGCGCGGAAAGACTCTCGCAAAGCTCCGGTAACAGATCGCGGATATGGCTTTCTGGCGTTATCGGCCTGTGCGGGTTGTAAAGCTTGAATGCTTTTGCCTTATCGCTCCAAATCATTATTGGGTCGTGGAGTTTGTCGTCCTTGAAGAATAATTCGATAACCAAGAGGGAGAAAACCTTTCCTTCCGGTGTTTCTGGGTGGCGCTTAAGATAGGATCCCGTAGCGACTCTTCGGGAAACTATCTCGATTGGAATCATTTTCATCCGCCGTGCAATAAAAGTATTTTCATTGGCACGCCTGATAAAGTGGTTATCTATCCCTTTCTTTTGAAGAAGCGAGAAGCAATTACAGGCTGTCTCTGTAGCGAATCTTCCTTTGCCTGATATGAGGTCCCGCTTCGCTCCGTCTCCGGCAGTGATATAGTCTTTGTTTTCGATCACGACCTGATCTTTTTCCGGTCCGGTCCAAATAATTTTCGTCTTCCCTTCTGCAATTTTCTCCATCAATCCATCTCCCTTAATTTTTAAAAGTACTATTTTTGCGTTTTAAAACGCAAAAAGGAGGCATCCTCCTTTTTAAAGGCTATAATTTTTAAAGCAAAATGTCAATTTTTATTTATCTGGCCCCGGACTAATCCTTCAGCTATCTTTTTTGACTTTTTAATAATTTCATCCTCTCCTTCCACTTTTTTATCCCTCATTAAAATCCTGCCATTGCAGATTGAATCAGAAACACAGTCCCCGGAAGCCGCGTAGATCAGGTCTGAAACAAAATTCAATCCCGGCGCAAAATATGTTTTATTCAAATCAACCAAAATCAAGTCTGCTAAATTTCCTTCTTTGATTTCTCCTGAACCCATTCTTAAGGCTCTGTATCCGCTTTTTGTTGCAACTGATAGCGCCTCATCAGCAGGAAGGAAAGTCGGATCTTTCTCTTTGTGTTTCTGGAGCAGAGAGGCGAATTTTGCTTCCCTTATCATATCCAAACTGTTATTTGAGGCTGCTCCGTCGGTTCCAAGGCAAATATTAACGTTTTTATCTTTAAAAGCTTTATAGGGAAAGATCTCTCCAGAAACAAGCTTCAGATTAGAGCAAGGATTATAAACAGGGCTAGATTTGTTTTCCGCTATGATGCTTATTTCTCCTTCGGAAAGCCAAACTGAGTGCGCCAGAATCACGTTTTCTCCCAAAAAATTAATTTGGTTCAAATATTCTGCCGGCCTTAAATTATTTTCTTTCAAGCAATCATCTACTTCCTTTTCTGTTTCTGAAAGATGAATATGTAAAATTAAATTTTCCTTTTGTGCAAAATTTTTTGACCAAATCAGATTTTCTTTCGATACCGTATAGATTGAATGTGGAGCAACAGATAAATTTATTAAGTCTGATTTTTTAGATTGGAGGCGATAATATGTTTTTTCGATGTTTTCTGGCTGTCCCGATTCCGAAAGGTCAAAAACAACCAACCCTATCAAAGCCCTTAATCCCATCTCTTCCGTGGCACTGATGGCTGATTCGGGGAAAAAGTACATGTCATTAAAAGCAAGGGTGCCTGTTTTGATCATTTCCAGGCAGGCCAGCTTTGTCCCCCAATAAATATCGTCCGGAGTCAGTTTCGCTTCCAGCGGCCAGATCTTATTTTCCAGCCATTCTTTAAGGCTCAGATCGTCTCCGTAGCCTCTTAGCAGGCTCATTGCCGCGTGAGTATGGCAATTGACAAAACCGGGCAAAACCGCTTTTTCACCCTTGGCATCTATTTCTTCCTCTGCTTTCAAGTCTAAATTATCCCCAATGTTTTTGATTATTTTCCCTTCGATAAAGAGGTCTCTTTTCTTTCCCTCGATGATTACGTTTTTTAATAAAATGCTCATTGTATTGCAAATAATTCCTTGGCGTTGTCGGTAGTTTTTTCCGCCATTTCTTCTAATTTTAAATTTTTCAATTGAGCAATTTTTTCGGCTACATATTTAATGTAAACGGGTTCATTTCTTTTTGTTCCCATGGCCGGCGGAGTCAGATAAGGACAATCTGTTTCAATTAAAATTTTGTCTAAAGGTGTTTTTTTTATTATCTCGTCCAGATTTAATTTGAAAATTATACCGTTAAATCCTAGGAAAAAACCCATTTCCAGATATTTTTCCGCTTCCTGCCAATTGCCGGTAAAACAATGGATCACTCCCTTAAGATTGAATTTTGAAAGCTGAACTTTCAGAATTTCCAACAAGTCCTGATGGGCCATCCTGCAATGAAAAATAACGGGCAAATCAAGCTCTCTGGCCAGGCTTATCTCCTGAATTAAAACTTCTCTCTGTTTTTCTTTGAATATTTTCTTTCTAGCCGTTGTCTTCGGTTTATAGTAATAATCAAGCCCGACCTCTCCGATTGCTTTAACTTTTTCATTTTTCGCCAAAGATTTGTATTTATCATAATCAAAAACCTCTCCTTTGGCCTGAAATTGCTGAGCCTCTTCCATGTCTTCTTTGATCTTAACAAGATTTGTTTCCAGGTGAATGGGGTGAAGGCCGACTGCCGCATAAACTCCCTGGGAATATTTTTGGCTGATTTCTATTGCTTTCTGACAGGTGGAATATTGGGAACCGACATTTATCATCCAAATATCATTATCCAAAGATCTTTTAATAACATCTTCCAGGTCGTTATTATAGGCATTAAAATTAAGATGGCTGTGGGTGTCAATTAGCATAAAAATTAATCTCTTATATTAATATTAAAGACTTTTCTTAAAAAAAGAAGGGGAATGAAAAATTCATTCCCTTAAAGTTCTACTAAAGGATAAAATGACGTATCGAGTCTATCTTCATAATACCAGCCGCAATCAAGCTGGAAAGAGTTTCCCCTCATCCGCGTGAACGGAGTATTCGCACATTCCAGGCACCACTCCCAGATATCTTGCTCTTCCTGCTTTCTTTCCAGTCTCTTTTTGTAAAACTGGAGAACAAATTTTTCAATAATTCGCTTCAGGCGCACCTTTGAAGGCTCTACTCTCAACTTTTCCGCAAAAGCCGGCTTTAACATCTCTTCCCATATGTCAGACGAGTCTCTGGTATTCGCTTTTCTTTCCATCCGTATCTTTTTAGATATTTGACGGCTGAAATCATACGACTCTTTTTCAACCAGAACAGTAGTTCCTTTCAGAAACAGAGCTTCTTTATCAATGTCTGAAACATCGAAGGAGCGGGGAATCAATATTTTCCCGGCAATGGCCTGCTCGCGAAAAGATTGCTTTTGTCCTATTATCTCCAAGTCATGGAAAAATTCTTCCTCAGAAACATTTATCCTGGGAAAATAAATCAGCTCCCAGCCGATTGATTCCCAATAATCCATAATTTCTAATGGGTATTTAAGAAGAGTTTCTCTGAGACCCACTAATTCAAAATTACGGCCGTATATTTCCAAATGAGAATCACGCTCTCTGACCAAGATATTTTCTATCTTTTCCAATTTCCGCCTATCTTCGCAATCAACTGTATCCCGATCTTTCCTGGGAGAATTTTTAAATTGCGGCCCGTATCGAGCAACATCCGGACCGGTCACTCCTGTTTGGCCAAACCCCTTAATCTTATTCTTTAACGTAACGATCACCTCCTTTCGAGCTTTATTACAAGCAAGATTTAATCATTTTTTATCGATTGTAAAGAGCTGTCATCGTCAGCTCAATAGAAAATCCTAACAAAAAACCAGGCTTTTGTCTATTTTATATTCTCGGAAATAAAGCCTTAATTTTTTCGCTTTTTAGCTGCTCTGCCACCTCTTTCGAAGTTTGCGGTAGAAAGGGTTCCAGTAATCTTGCTATTTCTTTAATCGTAGAAAGCAAATCCACGATTACTTCTTTTGCGTTTTCTTTGCCTTCCCATGGTTTTTCTTTTTCGATATATCGATCGCAAAAACCTATCAATTCCCAAACAGAAATCAGGGCTTCGTTAAATTTAAGATCAGAAAGGGCTTTTTGATATTTTTCTTGAACGGCGGATATTTCTTTTTTAACCTGCCCTTTTGCGAAAACATCTGACGGAAGAGAATATTTTTTAGCCAAAGTGGCCACCCTGGAAACAAGATTTCCCAGCCCCTTGGCCAAATCTGAAGTATAGCGCTGTTCAAATTTTTCATAAGTGAAGTCTCCGTCTTCCGTAGATGTTATTTCCCTTAAAAGGAAATACCTTACAGGATCAGTGCCGTATTTTTTAACTAATTCGAAGGGGTCAACCACGTTGCCCAAGCTTTTGGACATTTTCTGCCCGTTGGAAGTGATAAATCCGTGGACAAAAATATTTTTGGGCAAAGGTAGTTTCAGGGATAAAAGCATTCCTAGCCAAATAGTGGCGTGAAATCTTAGAATGTCTTTTCCCAAACAATGGACATCGGGCGGCCAGAATTTTTTAAAATTATCATCAGGATAGCCAAGGGCTGAAAGATAATTTACCAAAGCGTCTGCCCAAACGTATATGGTTTGAGATTCATCGCCAGGAACAGGTATTCCCCATTTCAGGTCTTTCCTCGGTCTTGAAAAACTGACGTCTTCTAGCCCCTGACCGATAAAACTTAACATTTCATTTTTTCTGCCCTCCGGAGTGATTTTTATTTTATCCTTTTCTATCGCCTCTCCTATCTCTTTTGAATACTTTGAAAGTTTGAAAAAATAATTCTCTTCCTCGATTATTTCAGGTTCTTTTTGATGGATTTTACATTTGCCCGCAGCCAAATCCTTATTGGTAATAAAAGCTTCGCAACCCACGCAATAAAAACCTTTGTACTTCTTCTTGCAAATGTCGCCATTTTCTTCTAATCCAAGCCAGACTTTTTCTACTGCCGGCCAATGACGCTTTTGATCCGTGGTCCTGATGAAATCGTCGTTTGAAAGATTTAATGACTCTTTCAGTTTTTTATATTTTCCCGATATTTCATCGGTAAATTCTTCCGGATTTTTACCCGCCTCCTCCGAAGCTTTGGCTATTTTCTGGCCGTGCTCGTCGGTGCCGGTTAAAAAGAAAACCTTCTCGCCTAAAATGCGATGATATCGGGCCAAGACGTCAGCCTGAATCAATTCTAAAGCAAACCCCAAATGGGGAGACGCGTTGGTGTAGGCAATGCTGGTGGTTATAAAGAATCCTTTTTCTTCGGAATCAGGGCCTTTATTTTTCTTTTTTAAAATCATGTTTAAAAGGAGGTTAACCCTCCTTTTTATCTTATCATAATTAATCCTGACGCTGAACGCTTAATTATTCTGCTTAATATCCTGAACTTCCAATGCGTTGGCTTTCTGATTTTTTAAAAAATCGTTTCTGAGTTCAAAAATAGCGGCCGCAACAGGGGCTGCCAGAATGGCGCCCAAGACGCCCAAAAACTGTGCTCCTATTGCCAAAGAAAGCAGAACCAAAACAGGGGGCAATCCTATAAATTTTTTAGTTAGAATGGGAGATATGATGTTTCCTTCAATCTGATGGATTAACGTAAGGACGATTACGACAAAAAATGCTTTTAGCCATGAGTCCAATCCGATAAAAACAAAGCAAACCAGGCCGGATAAAATCGGCCCGACAATCGGAACAAAGTCCGCAACGGCAGCAAAGAGAGCCAGACTGAGGGCATAATCTACGTCGAGCATGTAAAGAGAAATTAAAAAAACAACTCCCACAAACAGGCAGGATAAAATCCTGCTTGCCAGCCATCCGGAAACCTTGGTTTCGGTTTTCTCCCAAAAAGCCAAAGCGTAGTTTTCGTACCTTACCGGGGCGAGAAATTTAATAATCTCTTTGGAACTTTTTTCTTCCAAAGAAAGAAAGATTGAGATTGAGAGAATGAAAAGCATTGAAGCGATGCCGCCGAAAAATACGCCCACAGCGCTGAAGATATTAGAAGATGCCTTGCCGAACATTCCGCCGATGGATTGCACAAAACTTTCTATATTTTCAAAGGAACTGAATCCCAGCCCCCTTAAGGCCGGCGCGAATTTTTCAAAATACTGAGGGAAAAGCTGGGAAAATTGCTGGAATTCTGAAAAAAATATCGGAGCAACAGAATAAATTACCATTCCTAAGGTTCCAAAAATTGCAGCGTAAACAAATATTACCGATATCGCCCTGCTGATTTTTAATCTTTGCAAAAAAGCGATTGCCGGCTCGAATAAAAAAGCGATGATCAGGGCAAGCAGAAATAAAATAAGAATATCTTTAATGGAATAAATAATGTAAAAAGCAAAAAATCCTACGCCTACTTTAACAATCGCGCTCCAGGAAATATCTAAAATTTTTTCACTGCTTGCCATATTTATTGAGAAATTATTTTTAAAAAATTGTTATTGAATTTTTCTTTTTCTTTTATCGGGCCGATCAGGGCCAGGTTTAAATTCCTCGGATTGAAAATATCTCTTGCTACCTTAAGAATATCATTTGCGCCGACTTTATCAATTTTTTTAAAAATTTGCTCCTGGGTCAATATCCTTTTTTCCAAAAGCTCCTGGCCGGCGTAAAAAGAGGCCTTGGCGTCGGATGATTCAAGCTCTAGGGCCGCCTTCCCCTTCATATAGTCTTTGGCTTTTTTAAGCTCTCCTGCCGAAACCTTGATTTGAGAAATCTTTTTATATTCTCTGAAGATAACGGATACCGCCTTTTCGATATTTTTATTCTCTATGCCGGCCTGTGTTACCAAGGATCCTGTGTCAGGATCGGAGATGGAATCTGTCCTTATATAATAAGCCAAGCCCAATTTTTCTCTTATCTCTCCGAACAGCCTGGAACTCATCATGCCTCCCAAAATTACCGACAAAACCTCTATTGCATATTTTTGGGGATGAAACATATTATATGCTCTGGCGCCGAAACAAATATGTGTTTGGTCGGTCTCTTTGAAGTTAATAAGCGAGGCAGGTTTTTTTTGGTCCTCGATAACCTTTGGTTTTGAAAAAGGTTTTTGAACAGAAATTGGAGAGAAAACTCTTTTAACCTTGTTGATTGTTGATGATTGGTCTATTTTCCCTGATACGCAAACAATCGTATTGGAAGCCACGTACTGCTTTTTCATATAATCAACCAGCTTTGGGCGATCAATTCCAGAAACGCTTTCTTTGGTTCCGGCAATCGGCCACCCGGCTGGCTGGTCGCCATATAAAAGTTCGCTCCATAAAACCCCCACGTAAGACATGGGATGATCGTAATACATGTTAATTTCTTCAATAATCACTCCTTTCTCTTTTTTTATTTCCTCTTCGGGCAACAAGCTGTTGAGATATATGTCGGAAACCCAATCCAGAGCCGTGTCAAAATAGGGAGCAGCCACCTTGGCAAAATAGCCCGTATAGTTCTCGCCGGTAAAAGCGTTGTAGATTCCTCCTATTTTGTCCAGGGTTTCGGCAACCTCGAGAAAGGTGGGTTGCTTCTTCGTCCCCTTAAAATACATATGCTCTAAAAAATGGGAAATGCCGCTTATCTCTTTGTTTTCATATTTCGAACCTGTCCCGACCAAAACTAAAACAGTCAAAGATTGAGCTGTTTTTTGAGGAACGGTAATGATTCTCAACCCGTTTTTAAGGGTGGTTTTTTTAAACATTAAATTTTTGTTTCAAGGTTTCCTTTAGTTCCGATACTTTTATTCTTTCCTGCTTCATGGTGTCTCGGTCGCGGATGGTAACATCTCCTTTTTCCAATGTTTCAAAATCAACGGTAATGCAAAACATTGTTCCCGCTTCATCCTGTCTTCGGTATCTTCGACCGATGGAACCAGCTTCTTCATATTGGCAGAAAAATTCAGATTTTATCATCTGATAAATTTCCTTGGCTTTTTTAACAAGATCCGGTTTATTTTTAACCAAGGGCAGAACGGCAACCTTTATAGGCGCCAAAGACTTGTTGATTTTCAATACATATTCGGCTTCTTTTGTTGATTCCGTGGTTTCCGTCCGGCCGCCTTTTATTTCGCAAAAAGCGTCTGAGAGAAAGGCCAGAAAGCTCCTGTCCGCTCCAGCCGATGTTTCAATAATATGGGGAAAATATTTTTCTCCGGATTCCTCGTCAAAATATTTTAAATCCTCCCCCGAATTTTTTGAATGATTGGACAGGTCCCAATCTCCCCGGTTATGTATCCCCTCTATCTCCTTCCAGCCGAAAGGAAACTTATATTCAATATCATTTGCCCTTCTGGCATAATGGGCCAATTCTTCTTTTTCCACTTCTCTGAATCTTAAATTTTCTTTTTTGACTCCCAGATCCAAATACCATTTCATTCTTTCTTCTCTCCAGTAATCGAAAAATTTATCCGCTTCTTTGGGATGACAAAACCACTGCATTTCCATCTGCTCAAACTCCCTGGTCCGGAAAATAAAATTTCCAGGGGTGATTTCATTCCTGAAAGCCTTCCCGATCTGGGCAATTCCGAAAGGAACCTTCTGTCTGCTGGAGTTAAGTACATTTTTAAAATTCATGTATATTCCCTGGCAAGTTTCCGCCCTCAAGTAAGCCATTGAATTCTCGTCTTCTATCGGCCCGACAAAAGTTTTCATCATCAGGTTAAACTTTTTGGGCTCGGTTAATTCCCCTTTGCAGTCGGGACAACTGTCTTTTTCCAAGAAATCTTTCCTGAAGCGATGATGGCATTTCTTGCATTCCACCAGTTCATCGGCAAATCCGGCGGTTAAATGACCTGAGGCCTGCCAAACCTTAGGAGACATCAAAATGGCTGCGTCCAAGCCGACCACGTTCTCCTGTTTCATGGTCATCTCTTTCCACCAGGCTTTTTTAATGTTGTTTTTCAGTTCCACGCCCAAAGGGCCGAAGTCATAGCAGGAAGCGAATCCTCCATAGATTTCAGATGAGGGGAAAATAAACCCTCTCTGCTTGGTTAGGGATATGATTTTTGTCATCAAGTCTTGCATATTTTTACATCACTGTCTTTTTATCGTCCGTAATTAATTTATCTTCTGGTAAATCGGTGGTAACGCCGGAAGAAGTGCCTTCTATCGTCTCGCCGGTCCACTGGTCTTCTCCTGTCATCTTGGCTTGGCCGATGATTTCCGGCATTTGGCCGATCTGGCTTCCTGTAGGAGTGAATTTAATCTGGAAGGAAATATTGGGAGCTGCTGTGCCGAAAACTCCCTGACTGGCTTTCAGGTCTCCCACAGACCAGACTATCTCCCGAGACTGGGAGTCAAAGGTAAATTTAGAAGACTGTTCTTCCGGAAAAATCAAGCCGGTTAAAGCGCAGTAGGCGGGCAAAACAGCTTTGACTTTTACGTTATTAACATTGTTGTAATAGTTCTTAACCTGCCAGACAATAGTATAGGTAGTGGGCTCTCCTCCTACTTTGGGGGGCAAAGAACCGGTATTACCAAAAATTTCATCGTTAAAATATCCTTTTTGAGAAATTACCAGCCTTGAATTTACCTTATTGATGAATTCCTCCTTGGATTGGCTCAAATATAGAGTATTTTTTATCAAAGGATTTTTCCCGCTGGCATCGGAAATGGGCCATTCGTTTTTAAGCTTTATCCAGAAATCAACTTCTCCCTGCTGGTCCGGAGACAAGAATTGAAGGCTTGGATTTTGATCCCAATTAAAAACAATTGAATTGTCTCCCTGCCTGAATTCTCCCATTGGAGATTGAATGGTTGAAAAATCAAATGACTCTCCTTCCAGTTTGGCTATAAGAAACAAGTTGGTAAGCTGCTCGTATCCGACGTTTTTAAAAAATATTTGATAATGAAGCAAATCTCCCGGGTTGGCAACATATTTCGGACTGCCGTTTATTTGCTGGGAAACATATGTGGAAGGATTATTAATCGTCACGCCCCTGTTTATTTCTTTCAACAGAATGAATTCTCCATTCTGCCAGCTGCCGATTTTCGCCTGAAATATTTTTTCCTCTCCAACTTCTCCTTTTAATCTTCCCTTTATCTCTATCCTTCCGCCGCTGGCTTTATTCAAAAGCCCGATATCCCATTCTGTTTTTTCCAAAGCCTTGGGGGAAGATTCTATAAACTCAAAATTCGAAGGATAATTAACCGTTACCTTCAGGTTGGGGATGGGATAATCCACGTTTGAAAAATAATTTAATCTGAATATAAGATCTCTTCCCGCATCCGCTTTGGTCGGCAAATCAAAATCAAAAGTAAGGGAAACTTTTTTAATAACGGTGGTAATCGTGGTTTCCGATTTATAGCGCGCCTTTATATTTTTAGGCTGATAGCTCAGCGACACCTTGGCTTCTTTCGCATCTCCTTCCTTGCCCAAAAGCCTTGCCTTGAAGCGGAAAGACTTTTCTTCTCCCGGATAGATAACCCCTCCTAATTCTTCCGAGCTCTTCTTGATTAATAATGTTTTGTCCGTTGTCGGAACGGAGTATTCCGGATATTCAAAAACCAGCTCCGGCTGCTCCAGGCTGGTGTCTCCGTTGTTCTTAAACCTCACAACGTATTCAATCTCTTGAAGCAAATCAGCCTCATTCGGACCTAAAATTTCCAGTCTCAAGGTCTCTTTTGAATAAATGTTTTTTTGATAATAGTAAAACCCGGCAAGCCCTACTGCTACTGCTAAAATAACGATAAAAATGATCCTTTTTTTCATAAGAGTTTTATTTTTCTTTTACTCTAACAGATTTTTCTTTTTAAGGCGAGGAAACGTATCCTGCCCGCCTTGAAATCTCTGAAAGATAGTATTGGGAAATGTCTTTAAGCGATCCCAGTTCTTCTTTTTTAATTTTAAGCTTTTTAAGGGTAAGCCAGTCTTTTTTTAAAATAATCCTGATAATTTTTATCGCATCAGGATTAATGCTCTTGGCCGATTCTGTCGGATTTTCGCATCGGCCGCAAGTCAGCCCCGCCTCTTTATCATTGAAATAAATATCTTTCGGGGATAGCTTTTTTTGGCACAAAGAGCAGTTATATAATTCGGGACGATAACCCAGGGTTGTAATGAAATTCCAAAAAAAATAGTAGTAAACAATTTCCGGCCTGGTACTGTTTAATTTTTTAAAAACCTCCATTAATAGATTCCAGATTTTTTCATCCGGATCCGCTTCTCTGACCAAGGAATCAAAAACTTCAGAAATTTTTGATAAAACGCTCAATGTTTTTAAATCTTTTTTCAGGCTCTTGAAACTGTCTATCAATACGGCATCAATCAGTGTTTTGTAATGCTTCCCCTGGATGAATTCTATCTCTGAAAAATAAAAAAGCTCCAAGCCGCCCCGGAGCTTTGAGGTAATTTTTCTTTCAGCCCTGGCCAGCAGATCAAGCTTTCCGAAATCTTTTGTATAAACGGTGAAAATCCGATTTGCTTCGCCTCTGTCGTTTTTTTTCAAAATAAAACCCGAGGTCCTGTAATGATTAAACATTAAATTTTATTTGCCCAAAATGCTTTTTGCAACCTTGATCTCCTTGTCTATTCTTTTTCTGTCTAAATCTGTATTGGCATAAGCTCTTTCTTTCTCTAGTCCTTTAAGGGTTTTTTCTCCTTTCTTTTTGTCTAAATAATCTCCGGATTTTCCGAACAGTTCATTGCTAATTTCCACTCTTTCCGATTCCGGCAAATTTGTCTTTCTCCAGGCTTCGTCGCTTCTTGCCCACCCTCCCAGAGATTCGCGCTTAAGATACTTGTTCCCTCCCCAGGCGGAAGTGTCTATTTCTTTTTTTGGTTCCGGTGCCGGCGCTTTTTCTTTTGGCGTCTCAGTTTCCCTTGAAATACTCGTCTTTGAACCGCTTAATTGTTCTTTTTTGTCATCAATAGCCATTTAATTTATCTTTTTAATTGTTAAATTTAATTCTTTGTTTTCGACTTTTATTGTTTTTTCCGAATCAAAAGAGCCTCCTTCTCCTTTAAACATACCCTTAATTCTGGCTTCTTTTAAAATTGATTTTTTGTTTTCATCCAGGAATTTTTCAAGCTCCGGGTTACCTGAATATCCTACCGAAATTTCGTCTTCCGGCTTTAATCCGGCCCTTTTCCTTATTTCCTGAATGTTATGTATTATTTCCCGAATCATGCCTTCTTCTTTAAGCTCTGAGCTAATTTCAATATCAAGATGCAAGACCTCTCCGAATCCTATTTTTTTAACATTAACTTCTTCCTTGATCAAACCTAATAATTCCTGCTCTTTTTCCAGGTCAGAGTCAGTAATTATTAATTCCTTCAAGGGCTGCCTGACTTTAATCCCTGACTTCGCCCTTTCGGCCAATGCCGATGCTATGATCTCCCTTGTTTTTTTCATTTTTCCTTCCAATTTTTCATCAATCAATTCTTTTTTAGGCAAGGGGTAGTCTTCCAAATGGATTGATTCTTTTTCTCCGTTTAAATCCTGATATGCTGATTCGGCGCTGAAAGGAACAAAGGGCGCCAAAAGAAGAGACAGTTTCAAAAGAACATAATACAGGGTTTGAGAGGCTTCTTCTTTTTCTTGATTGTTTTCCGGTTTCTGCAGTCTTTTTCTGGAGCGCCTGATATACCAATTAGACAGATCGTCTACAAAGTCCTCAAACAGCCTGGCCGCACCGACTATGTCGTAATTGTCCAGCTTTTCTATTATTTTAATATTCAAGCTTTCCAAGGAAGAAAGAATCCATTTGTCGAGCAGATTATCCGTTTTAAAATCTTTTTTATGCTTAAATCCTTTTTTTGCGTAAAGGTCAAAAAACTTTCTGCTATTGATGAGGGTGTCAAAAAATCTTCTGTAAAGAGATTGAATATCATTAAAATCGAATTTTTTGGGGTCTCCGACCGAGTTTATAGTGTAGAAATAAAACCTGGCAACATCTGCTCCGTACTTATCGATGATATCAGAGGGCACCACGACATTGCCTTTTGATTTGGACATTTTCTTGCCTTTTCCGTCCAAAACCAGGCCCGTTGAAACAACGTTTTTATATGGAGATTCAAATCCCAGAAGGGTTGAAATGGCCAAAAGGGTGTAAAACCAGCCCCTTGTCTGATCAACTCCTTCGCAAATAAAATCAGCCGGAAAGAATTCTTTTTTATCGATAAGTTCCTTATTCTCAAAAGGATAGTGGCTCTGGGCAAAAGGCATTGCGCCCGAATCAAACCAGCAATCAATCACCTCTTTGACCCTCTTCATTTTTCCTCCGCATTCGCATTTCAAGATAACTTCATCGATTTGGGGGCGATGGAGATTTTTGATTTCCGAGAAAGATTCTTTTTTTTCTTCGAGCTCTTTAATGCTTCCTATGCAAATGTTTTTATCGCATTTTTCGCATTGCCAGATCGGAAGAGGAGTTCCCCAATATCTTTCCCTAGATAAATTCCAATCTTTCACGTCTTTGAGCCATTCCCCGAAGCGCCCTTCTTTTAAATATTCCGGCACCCAGTTTATTTTTTTATTATTCTCAATGAGCTTGTCCTTTATTGCCGTTGTTTTGATAAACCAGGACTGCTTGGCGTAATAAAGTAGAGGAGAGTCGCATCTCCAGCAGAAAGGATATTCGTGCTCGCATGATTCTTCCTTAAAAAGAATATTTTTTTCTTTTAATTCTTTTATAATCAAAGGATCTGCATCCTTGACGAATTTTCCCTCCCAGGGCTTAACTTCTTCCTTAAATTTACCTTCTTCGTCTACGTTTAAGATAATGGGCAAATTATTCTTTTGCCCAACAATCATATCGTCTTCTCCGAAAGCCGGCGCTATATGAACCAGGCCCGTTCCTTCCTGAGTTGAAACAAAATCGCCGGCCACCAGATAATAAGCTTTTTTGTCCGGTTTTGTGAAATCAAAAATCGGATCATATTCTTTTCCAATTAAATCTTTTCCTTTTATTTCCTCTGATATTTCGTCGTATCCGTCACCTATCGCAGAAATTCTTTCTTTTGCCAAATACAAATACTCGTTGCCGGTCTTGACCTTCAGATAAGAAAGCTCCGGATTAACGGCAATAGCCACGTTTCCCGGCAGAGTCCAGGGGGTGGTTGTCCAAACAAGAAAATAGGTATTTTTTTCTTTTTTTACCGGAAACTTTACGTAAACAGAATTTTCCCTTACTGTTTTATACCCCTGGGCGACCTCATGCGAAGAAAGAGAGGTTCCGCACCTCGGGCAATAAGGAACAACCTTATAATCCTGGAACAAAAGTCCTTTTTCCCAGATCTGCTTCAATATCCACCATAGGGTTTCTATATATTCATCGCTGCAGGTGATATATGGATTTTTCAAATCAAGCCAGTAGCCGATTCTCCGGGTGAATTCTTCCCATTCTTTTTTATAGAGAAAAATATTGTTTTTACATTCTTCAATAAATCCCCCTATATCTTTTTCTATTTCTTTCTTGCTGTTTATCTTCAGTTTCTTCTCGGCCGACATCTCGGTCGGCAACCCGTGGGTGTCCCAGCCGGCTTTTCTTTTAACGGAAAATCCCTGCATTGTTTTATATCGCAGGATAACGTCTTTAAAAGCTCTGACCAGCAAATGATGTATTCCCGGCAAACCATTGGCGAAGGGAGGCCCTTCGTAAAAAACAAATTTCGGCTTGTCTTTTGTCTTTTCCAAGCTTTTTTCAAAGATTTTGTTTTTCTCCCAAAAGTCCAGTATTTCTTCTTCTTTTTTAGAAAGGTTTAGTTCCATATAATATTAAGCTAATTTGCGCATTTCTCCTGTTTTTATTTCTCTTTTCCCGACGATTATTTTTACAAATTCTTCTAAGTTGTAATTGTTCACAGCTTTTTCCAATAAGGTAAGGGGTCTTTGATGGCTGACGATTAAAATATTTTTTCCTTCATATTTTTTTTCCGTTTCTTTAAAAAAATCATACATCCTCTTTTCTAGCTGAACATAATTTTCTCCCTTATCCGGCGCTACCTTAAATCTTTTTTTATAATACTCCTCGGGAGAAAGCCTTCTTTCCTTGTCCCAGAATCTTCCTATCTCATCTATCGGCTTGTTGTTAAGAATGCCCACGTTAACCTCTCTAAGTCTTTTATCCAGCCTCACCTTTATTCCTATTTCTTTACTAACGATTCCCGCTGTTTGCTTCGTTCTTAATAAGTCGGAAGAAAAGATCAGGCTTATCTTTTTCTTCTTCAGCTCTTTGGCTGACTTCTTGATTTGTTTTATCCCTTTCTCGGTTAATGGGGATTTTATCTTTTCCGGCCAGCAGGAAGCTCTCTTTTCTATATTCCTTAAAGACTCTCCGTGGCGCAGGATAAAATATTGATTTCTTAATTCCATTTCTTAAAAATATCATTTAAATGGCTTTTTTTCAAATCCTTGACTAATTTTTAATTTAATTGTATTGTTTAATTTGCGAGCCGAGCTCGTTTAAAATCAGACAAAAGGTGAAGTGATGACAAGATATGTGTTTGAAAAAGTGGCTCCCTTTAAGGAGTGGATAGCCGACCACGTAACTTCGGAAAAGTATGAGGCGTATATCACCCCAAACAACGAAGTGGTACTTGTCCACCTGTGGTTGAAAGAGAACGGAGTAAAAATCTACTCTGCCGACGTTGATTGGGACGACACCAAGCCTCCGGGAGTAGAATATATTCCTCGAAAATAAAAAGAGCAAAAATTTGCTCCTTTTTTATTTGAGAATTAATTTTTACCCTCTTACATCTTTTCCGGCGCGGAAATCCCCATCAAATCCAAGGTATTTTTTAAAACTATCTGGGTTGCTAAAACCAAGGATAAACGGCTTTCGCTCAATTTCCTATCTTCAGAAATTACCCGGCAAGCCTGGTAAAAATGGTGGAAAATTGTTGCCAGCTCCATCGCATACTGGGGCAGACGCTGGACCTGATAATCATTTGCCGTATCTTCAACGATTTCCGGCAAGCTGATTAATTTTTTAATAAGCTCTGATTCGCTCGGGTGAACCAATAATTGAAGGCTTGAGGATTGATGATTCAGGTTGTTTGTTTTTTTGAGTATGCTGCAAATTCTGGCATGGGCATATTGAACGTAAAAAACGGGGTTCTTCTCCGATTGCTGCTTGGCCAAATCTAAATCAAAATTCAGATGAGTGTCTGAGTTCCTGGTTAAAAAGAAAAATCTTGCAACGTCCAGGCCGACCTCATCAATCAATTCGTCTAAAACCACGTATGTCCCAGTTCTTTTTGACATTCTTTTTTCCTGGCCGTTCTCAAACAATCTGACCATCTGCATAATAATGATATCAATCTGTTCTTTTTTATAGCCCAAAGCTTCAGCCATTGATTTTATTCTGTCAATGTATCCGTAATGATCAGCTCCCCAGATATATATTAAATGATCAAACCCCCTGTCAAACTTATCTTTTAAGTAGGCTGCGTCTGAGGCCAAATAAGTTGTTTCTTTGTCTGCTTTAATCAAGACCCTATCTTTGTCGTCTTTGAATTTCGTTGACCTAAACCACAGTGCTCCGTCTTTTTCGTAGGCTAAATCTTTTTTCTTCAAAAAATCTAAAGCTTTTTCAACCTTCTTTTTTTTATAAAGCTCCTCCTCTGAAAACCAGACGTCAAAATTTATTCCCATTTTTTTGACCGAAGGCTTTATCATTTTTTCAAAAATAATTTCAGCCGCTTTTTGTCCCACCTCTTCCGGATCATCTCCTTTTATCTCTTTTTTCAGATCCTCTATATAATCTCCTTTGTAAACCGCTTCCGAATCTCCCAGAACAGAATGTCCCAGCTTTCTGATCTGCCCTCCCGTGTCATTAATATAATACTCCCTCTTTACCTCATATCCCGCTTTATTCAAAACATTAACTAAAACATCTCCGCAGAATCCTCCTCGGCCATTACCTAGAGTTAGGGGACCTGTAGGATTGGCCGAGATAAATTCAATGTTGATTTTTTTTCCTTTGCCTGTCGCCAGTTGTCCGAATTTTTCCTTTTTCTTCAGGATTTCTTTGATTTCATTTTGAAGGCATTCTTGGGAAAGGAAAAAGTTAATGAATCCCGGGCCGGCTGTTTCTATCTTTTCAAAAATATCAGACTTAAAGCTTAATATTTGATTTTTTAATATTTCCGCTGTTTCCAGGGGAGACTTCTTGTTCTCTTTGGCAATAGCCATGGCTATGCTTGAGGCATAGTCTCCCATCCCTTTAACTTCCGGCTGGTCTATTTTGATTTTGGGAATGCCAAAAACGGGAAAAGCCCCTTTTCCTTGAAGTTCTTTTATCGCTCTTTCAATGATTTTTTTTATTTCTTCTCTAACCATTAATTCAATTTTATCTTAATTTCTGCTAAAATAAAAGCGATGAAGGTATTATCTGAGAACAGAAAAGCCCATTTTAACTATCAGATCCTGGAAAAATACGAAGCCGGGATTGCTTTAAACGGGCAAGAGGTTAAATCAATCAAATTAGGCAGGATAAACCTGATGGGTTCTTATGTTATAATAAGAAACAGTGAGGTTTATCTGATAGGAGCCAGTGTTCCTCCCTACCAGCCCAAGAACGCTCCGTCCGATTATGACCCTCAGCGCACCAGGAAGCTTCTTTTGAGGAAAACCGAGATTGATTATTTACTCGGGAAGTCCCAGCAAAAGGGCTTGACGATGATACCCTTGAAAGTGTATACTAACAACGGAAAAATTAAGGTTGAATTCGGACTGGGAAAAGGAAAAAAAATGTTCGATAAGAGGGAAACGATCAAAAAAAGGGAAACGGAAAAGGAAATGAAAAGAGAATTAAAAATACGGGGATGACAGGCTTCGATGGAGAGAGAACTAGAACAAGCAAGCAGAGCTTCTCAAATCTCGTTAAACTTTGAGAAATTAAAAATAAGTGACAACTTATTCGCAAGCCCAAAGCTTGCACCTGCTTTCGCCTAATAGCCTAAGCCGTCCTCTTACCCATTCTCGGCAAGTAAAGTAGGGCGCAAAAATCCGAGATCGGCAATTGTTTCGTTCCAAATAATTGCTCAAACATTAGGAACTAGGAGTATTAAATTTTTGTTTATTTTATATTTAATATTTCCGAAAAAAATAAATAGACTAAGCTTGTAGATCTGTTTTAGGACAACTCTTCACACGCGTGTCCGATTCCCGCCTTCTCCACAAATAATTAAAAAACCTTAAACCTATCTTTAAAAGACCCTTACTCAACAATCAAATAAGAGCAAGAGAAGTGAGGCTGGTTGATGAAGCCGGAAATCAGCTTGGCGTTGTACCGTTGACGGAGGCTCTCAGAATATCCGGTGAGCGCAATTTAGACCTGATACAGGTTACGGAAAGAGTGGATCCTCCGGTCTGCAGGATAGAAGATTACGGAAAATATCTTTACCGGGAAGAAAAGAAAAACCGCTCAGAAAAAAAACAAAAGGGAGGAGAGCTTAAGGGAATACGCCTCACCTACAACATATCCGTTCATGATATGGAAACCCGGGCTCACCAAGCAGAAAAATTCTTAAAGAACGGGGATAATGTCAGGGTTGAATTGACCTTAAGGGGAAGAGAAAAAGCGCTCCAGGGGTTTGCCAAGAATAAAATGGACAAATTCTTGGAAATTTTAAGCGCTATTACGCCCATAAAAATTGAAAAGCAATTGAAAAGAGAGTCCAGAGGATTAACAATGATAATTTCCAAAGGATAAAACATGCCAAAAATAAAAACAAAAAAGTCGGTTACCAAGCGCTTCAAAATCACCAAGAACGGTAAAATCTTCAGAAGAGCTACCGGCCTTAATCATTTTCGCGCAAAAAAAACCGGAAATCAGGTGAGAAAGGGCAGAAAAATGGTCAGGCTTTCCGATTCCGAGTTTAGAGCAATTAATAAATTTCTAAAGATTTAATATGGTAAGAGTTAAACGGGGAGTAATGGCGCATAAAAGAAGAAAGCATTTATTGGAATATGCCAAGGGTTTTCGCTGGGGAAGAAAATCAAAATTCAAAGCGGCTAAAGACGCCGTGTACCATGCCTGGGAATACGCTTACCAGGGAAGAAAGAATAAAAAAAGGACCTTCAGGGGCCTCTGGCAAACCCAGATAGGCGCAGTTGTCAAAGAAAACGGCATTTCATACAGCAAATTCATTTCTTCTCTTAAGAAAAACAAAATTGAAATTGACAGAAAGGTTTTATCCTTTTTGGCCCAAGACCACCCGGAAATATTTAAAGCCATCTGTTTGTAAGATGGCTTTTTGATTTTTAAAAATATCTATAATGCTATTATTTCTGACAGATCGCAATCAACGCACAGGCGTTCTCTGGGAAGCCCGATGGCTGAAATAAGATCGTCAATCGTATTGTATTTCAAACTTTCAACCCCTAAAAATTCTATTCTTTGTCTTTCTTTCGGATACTTTGCGACCAATACCTCGCCTTTTTGGGTGGTTTTGCCCCAAGGACAATGGGACCATAGTTCAGGATTGGAAATCCTTAAGTGGATTCCTTTTGTTCCGAGCCTCTTCAGCTTCGGGACAAGTCCTTCTCTGGTCTGAACCCCTCTGACGATTGAATCGTCGCAGACAACCACTTCTTTATCTTGATATGTGTTTTCTCCGCTGGAGAGAATCTTGATGTTCGCCTCAAAGCTTCTTTCTTTATCCGTAGCAGGAGTAAAACTTCTTCCTGCGTAAGGATATTTCACGAGCGCTTCGTCGTAGAGCGGAATCTTTTTAATCTTGCCTTCGTTTGCTTGCCGGCAGAACTCCTGGTGATATCCTATGGCGTGGAATCTGCCGGAATCGGGAATGGGCACGACTATGTCGGGGAAAAATCCGCTTTCAATGTCTTTGCTGGCCAAAGCCGCTCCCAATCTTTTTCTTACCTCAGAGGCCGATATTCCTTCGAAGACGCTGACCGGAGAAGATGTGTAAACCCAGACAAAGCTGCAAAATTGTATTATGCTTGTCAGAATCTGACCGACCGTCTTCCAATGTCCATTTTTCAGCAAGACAATTTCTCCAGGCTTTAGGTCCCGCAAAATCTTAAATCCGAGATTGCTGAAACTGATGGATTCTGAAGCAACAGCCGTTGCTCCGTGTTTTTCTCCGATAACCATGGGCCAATGGCCGTTGGAAGAACGAGCTGCATAAATCCCCTCTGAAGCGAGAATAATGATGGAGAAAGCTCCTTTTATTTTCGAACCTGCATTCTTTATGCCGTCCACAATGTTGTTTTCCTGAGCTATCAGCTTGGTGATTATCTCTATGTCGTCTCCTCCTCTGCAAAAGCTGTGTCCGTCATTTTTGAAACAGTTCGCCAGTTCGGAATTGTTGATGATATTGCCTGAAAAACAGGCGCAAAATTCGCCTATTTTTGATTCGGCCAGAAAAGGCTCTCTGGACAAACCGCAATAACCGATTCCTTCCGTTCCCTCAAACTCTTCTCTCTCCGGGCCGAACATGGGACGGAAAAGTCCCTTGTGGGTTTGGATATTTATGTCTTTCGAATTTTTTACAGCTAATCCGCCGTACTTTTCGCCCAAATGCTGTTCGTAGAAAGTTCCCAAGAATAATTCCTTGGAAAAATCACTGTCGCAATCCTCGGGATCAACGCTTATTCCAAATAGTCCTGCCATTAATAACCTCCTTCTGAATTAAAATAAGGGCTGTTAAATTGGTAAGGTACAACCTTAGATTACAACCCTCCGTTTTTTAAATACCACGCCTTCTTTTTTAAGTAAAGCAACTTTTCTTTTTATTCCGTATCTGTATCCTCCGACCTCCGCATCGTGAACAACGTTAGAACCATTTTAACGAAGCAAGATGGGTATATTTATATTCCAGATTTAAGGGCATTCTCAAGTTTATAATTTACCCCACCCCGCTACTCACTATATATTAAACAAAAACCGCCTGATTGGCGGTTTCCTAAACGGAACTCCAGCCTATAAGACGATGTTAGAACTTGTTTGAACTATTATTAAATTCAGATGGTTGACAATATCCTTTGGTCTTGCTAATTTTAGAATAGAATCACTACGAAAAAGCACTTCTTTGGGTTCCGTCCCTAAGCGGTGCTTTTTCATTTATGCCCTAATATACCCCAATCTTTTCTTAAGATTGTCCATGAACCAAATTTTCTCTTTTGCGACTCTTTGTAGAAGCACAAAACAATCCTCTCTTTAGAAATTTTTCTTACTGCTTCAAAAACCTTTTTCTGAAAGTAGGTTGTCAGCTTTTTCAATAATTTTTTGGGCATTTTTAAAAGTTAATTGCTTTTTAGCTTCTTTGTAATCCAGCCACTTGAATCCAATGTGCTCTTCGGAAAGATTTATTTTTTCAGTTTTAGTTTCTGCCAAATAAAAAATAACTGTTTTTGAAATTGTTTTTTTCTTCACCGTGAAAAAATATTTAATCGATTCTTTGAATCCCTTAATAAAAATAATGTCTTTTATCCCTGTTTCTTCTTCTGTCTCCCTCTTCACAGTTTCGATTTCCTTCTCGCCCTTTTCAATATGTCCCTTAGGAAATTCCCAGTGTCCGGATTGATAGTGCAAAAGAAGGTAAAGTTTTTTACCTTCCTGTTTCCGAAAAATTATTGCTCCTGCTGAATATTCTAGAGACATGGTTATTTGAAAAATTTCAGGAGCTTTTCTATCGGCTGGCTGTTTATAATATCCTCCTTCTCGGCCCAGCCCCTTCTAGCCTGGGCGATTCCCAACTCAATAAATCTCAGATGGCCCTTACTGTGAGAATCTGTATTAATCACCATTTTTACTTTCGCCTCCTTGGCCATGCGGATTCTCTGGTCGTTTAAATCCAGCCTTTCCGGCCATGAATTTATTTCCAAAATCTTATTATGTTCCTTGGCTGCTTTTAAAACCTTGTCGAAATCAACCAGATATTCGTCTCTTTTTTTCAGTATCCTTCCGGTAGGGTGGGAGATGATATCAATATTTGGATTTTTTATCGCATTTATAATCCTTTCTGTCATTTCATCCTTTTCCATTTTAAAGCTGGAATGAACCCCGGCGATAACATAATCCAGCTTGGCCAAGGCTTCGTCTTTTATGTCTGCCGAACCGTCTTTTAAAATGTTTGTTTCGCAGCCCTGAAGAATCCTGAATTTTTTATTCTCTTTTTTCAGTTTTTCGTTTAACCGGCCTATTTCTTTTCTTTGCGATTCCAGCTTCTTCTCGTCCAAACCGTTCTCTATCTTTAAATATTTGGTATGGTCTGAAATCCCTATATATTCATATCCCATGGCCATGGCTGTTTTAGCCGTTTCTTCAATCGAATTTTCTCCTCCGTCCCAATCCGAATGGCAATGAAGATCTCCCCTGATCTCATCGTATCCTATAATCTTCGGCAATTCTTTCTTTAGGGCTTTTTCTATTTCTCCCTGGTCTTCCCTTAATTCCGGCTCTATCCAGGGAAGCCCCAAGACTCTGTAAACTCCCGCTTCGTTCCATCCGGCAATCATTTTCTTTCCCTTAAAAACTCCGTATTCGTTGAGTTTCAGGCCTTTCTCGATGGCCAGACGCCTGGTGGCAATATTATGCTCTTTTGAACCGGTAAAATACTGCAGGGCTGATCCGTAGCTTTTATTGTGGACCGTTCTCAGGTCCACATCAAAACCCTGTTCCAGCCTGATCGAAGATTTGGTCGTTCCCTTCACCCAAACCTTTACTATTCCCGGCAAAGAAACAAAAAAATCCATAACTTTTTTTGGATTTTTTGTTGTAATCAAAATATCAACGTCTCCTATGGTTTCCTTCATTCTCCTTACTGAACCGGCAACGCTGATCTGCTCAACTTCTTTTAATGTTTTCAGTTTTGTTATTATTTCCTTTACCTCTGGCAAGATTTCCCCCAAGAGAAACCTTCCTTTGCTTTTTTTCAAAAAAGCTATTCCTTCCAAAATGTTCTTTTCCGTCTTTTCCTTGAAGCCGAATAAAGAAGCGATCTTGTGCCCCTTGGCCGCTTTTTCCAGTTCTTTCAGGTTTTTAATCCCTAATTTTTGATACAGCGTCTTGGTTTTTCTGGGCCCCAATCCCTCTACGGCAAGCAATTCTTCCAAATCTATCGGCATCTTCTTTTTCAAATCATCATATGATTTGATTTTTCCCGTCTTAAGATATTCTTCAATTTTTTCCGCAATATTTTTTCCCACTCCTGGAATTTTTTCCAAGGCCTTGATTCCTCCTTCTCTGTAAACTTTCTCCACTCCCTCTTCAAGCGACTCCAAGCTCATGGCCACCCTTTGATAAGCAAAGGGCTTGAAAGCCACGTTTTCCATTCTTAGATAATCGGCAATTTCGTAAAAAATTTTAGCCAACTCTTGATTTTTCATCTTTAAAAATTAAAGAGGTTTTTCTATTGTGGGCTTATCTATCGGCGGAGTTTTAAAAGCAAAATGGTCTTTATCAAAAAGGTGGGGACGTACAAAAAGCAGGGCTGTTGAAGATAATATCCCGAAAATTCCGAGCAGAAGAAAAACCGCCTTAAACCCGAAAGCAGCTGCCAGTATTCCCCCGGCTGCCCCGGCAAATGCAGCGGCAATGCCGATGCCCGTGCTTTCAATGCTCCAGGAAAACGCTTCCCTTCCCTTGTCTACGTGGCGGGTAAAAAGCCCGTACCAGGTCGGCACAACGCAAGCCATGGCCAGTCCCCTGAAACACTCTAAAACAAATATGTGCCAGGGCTGGGTGGAAAAAATATATCCGAAAGGTATCAGGCTGGACATGTACATTCCTGCCACCAAAAAAGCGAAATCGTCTTTTTCTCCGTGGTTTTTATCGAGATAATGGGCGAGAAAGGGCTGAACTATTGATTTGGTGATCCAATAGGCAGAAGCGACGAAACCGACCATTTTTAGATCTGCTCCCTGGATCTGGGTTGTTAAAAAAACTGCGAAAATGGGGCCGACAAAACCCCATCCTATCTGAAGCAAAAAATCGGAAACAATCAAGGTTTTGATTACTTTGTTTATTTTAAACATTTTCTTCTATAAGGTCTTCTACCTTTGATACCTTGGTTAATAAAGATTTTTTTAATAGGCCTATTCCCAGCCGGAAAAAAAATATTATTCCGGCCAGAGCAAAAATCAATTCCGCCCCCCTGATGATCATGGTAAAAGCAGCGGCCGTGGAAGCCCCTATGCCTAAAGAATTAAAAGCGAATGTTTGGATCGCCTCATGGCTGCCCAAAGAGGTGGGAGTAGGAATTGTTGCCGCCAAATAAGAAAAGCCTAGTATTGATAAGGATTCCAAGGGCCCGAAACTTTTACCCAAAAAAAGAATCAAAACCCAAGCCCTTAAATAGGTAATTCCTGATTTTAAAAAAGAAATTCCTAAGCCCTTCCATATTGCTGATTTTTTAAAATCAAAAAAATCAAAAACCTCTTTTTCTGTTTCAAAGGGCTGGTTTTTATTGTTTCTCAAAAAAAACCCTATGATGCTCTCTTTTTTGATGCATTTGAAATAAAATAATCCTAGAGCAATAAAAATCAATAAAAATGATCCGCCAAAAATTGCCAGTAAGTTAAGCGGAGGAAAATCAACCAGAAAAACAAAAAATATGCTGCCCGTAAAGATAATTATCAAATTGGTGGTCCATTCCAAGATCCTGTCAATAATCACCGAACCCATTCCCTTTGGCCAGGGAACAGAATTTTTCTCTTTTAAAACATATCCCCGGAAAAGCTCTCCTCCCCAGAAAATAATCGGCGCTAAAAACATCAAAGAAAAACCGGCCAGATAGGATTTAAAAAGTTCAAAAAAGGGGACATTCACGCCCCTGCTTTTTAAAATCTCTTTCCATTTCCAGTTTCCGGCTAGCATAGACAGAAAGGTCAGAATTAAAATTACCAGCCCTTTCCAGCCGGTAAAAACCAAAAAAGCCTTTTTTATCTCCTGCCATCCGATTGTCTCTAAAATCCAAAAAGATAAGGCCAGTCCGATTAAAAGGGAAACTAAAAAAAGCAACAGTTTCTTCATGTCTGTTATTTTAGCACTTTTTAAGGCATTATTCTAATGCTTTTTTGACTAAAAACAGAGGATTCTTAGTCCTGGGGAGCGAATTTATTCTCGAGAAATCCTATAATTTGAGAATTAATCTCAGGAGAAGACCATGAATAATCATGTCCATAAGCGTGAGAGGCCTGGGCAATGGTCAGATTCTGGCCGTTGATCTTGGAAAAAATCCATTTAAAAGGGGTTTTAATCAGCGCTATCAGCAAATTTTTAACATCTCCCTTTGCCAAGGTGTCTTTTCCATTGTTATTTATCTGAAGAACATTGTCTGAATTAGAGGTTTTTACCCAAAAAGGGGCTCCTGCCGCTATGGTATATACAGAGCCCCTGACATTTACCGAAACCTTTTCATAAGTTCTGTTGGCAAGGGTGCTGCCGTTTGAAAGCCCTGCCAAGATGATCTTTTTTCCGGGAAAGCTCTCGGCTAAAAAATCAACTTCTTGGGCAAGATTTTCCGAAGAAAAATCAAAAGAAGTCAAAAAATCCCTGGAAGAGCTTATCTTTCCTAAAAAGCTGTTCTTGGTCCTGTTATAGGGGACAACTATTGAATCATAGCCCCATCCTTTCAAAGTCTCTTGTATCCCGTTGATAACAGGAGCAAAGTCTTCTGCTTTTTCCAGAGGAGTGTTGCCCCATCCTCCGGAATTAAAGATAATGATGACGTCGCTGTCTGAAGCCATGCTTAAAACCTGCTGTGTCGGGAAGTTTTCTGGCACAATGTTGGGGGTAAAGATAAAAACCGCTCCCCCTATAAATACCAAGATTATGGTGATAAGCTTCAGTCTTTTCATTATTATAGGTTAACCCCTAAAAAACATTGTGTCGATATCAGATATTGCCGTAGCTTACCTTCATTATCTTGCAGCATCGTTCGATATCAGCTGTTTTAATAAACACTGTTTCTCCCGCTTTTTTGCCAAAAATGGCTTTTCCTATGGGAGATTCATTAGAAATCTTATAATCAAGAGGGTCCGCTTCAAGAGTTCCGACCATCTTAAACTCGCCTTTTTTGCCGTCCAGCTCGGCTAAAACAGTGGCTCCCAGTCCCACAAAATCCTGTTTTTGCTTGGACGGAACCTTGATTATTTCAGCGTTCTTTAAGATATTTTCCAGTTCAAGCGTTCTTGCTTCCAAAAATCCTACATCCTCCTGAAAAGCAAGATATTCCGGATTCATATCTTCTGAATGCAAAACCTGGGGAGATCCTCCGTTGGTTTTGGTTATTTTAAGCTCCCTTAAGGCCTCTTCTTCTTTTTTTATCCTTTCCAGGCCTTGTTTTGTTAAATAGAATTTTCTTGTTTCTATCATATATTTAAAAATCCCCTTCTTGGTCTAGGGGATTAAGTTATGTTTAGATATTTTATAATTAACTTCTTCTAATCCCCTAGACCGATAGTTTTCCAAATAAAGGCAACGAGCAAGACGCCCATTTTGGAATAAACGGTTCTCAAGGTTTTAATTTTATTTATTCTCTTGGTTATTTCCATGATTATCTTATTACAATTGAATTATAGTACCTCAAGAAGTCCTGTCAACCCGTTGTACTAGAAGGGTACATAGGTAACACTTTTAGGTATTTAACCTGAAAGTTAATTGGTGATATATATCCCAGCGCCTGGTGGGGCCTTCTGAAGTTGTACTCCACCAGCCACTCGGTCAAAGAAC
>JAPLXK010000048.1 GCA_026396095.1 Candidatus Nealsoniibacteriota bacterium
ATTTAATTAAAAAATTCAAGTATGAACCATTTGTCAAAGAGCTGGGAAAATCCCTATCTTCGTTAATAATAGAACATTTCAATTTGATTGACAATAAGCCAGATTTCACAGGCTTTACTTTAGTTCCCGTACCATTGGAAGAAAGGAGGTTAAAATGGCGGGGGTTCAATCAGTCCGAAGAAATAGGAAAAGAACTGGCTGATTTTCTAAAAATTAATATGACTTCTGATGTTTTGATAAAAACAAAAGAAACATTAGACCAGGTTAATCTCGACAACCAAGAAAGAAAGGAAAATATTAAAAATGCTTTTTCTTGCCTAGCCTTGGAAAAAATAAAAGGAAAAAAAATACTTCTGGTTGACGATGTTTTTACTACTGGCTCTACAATGGAAGAAGCGGCAAGTGTCCTAAAGGAGGCCGGGGCGGAAAAAATCATCGGGATTGCGGTGGCAAGAGGATAAAAAAATCCGCTTGGGGCGGATTTTTTATTTAAAGCTTTTTTATTTTTTAAATTATCTTGTTTATATAATAATCAACCGGCGCATAGTCGTCTGTCAATATGGGGACATCCGGATCAATGTCCTTTTTCCATAAATGATCCAGATAGCCGCTTATTTCGCTGTCACTAGTTTGAAAATTTGGAACATCAGAAGATTTCAGCGCTACCAAAATAATATTTTGCACTTTTTTTCCGTCTTCAGAATTTCCCACAGGGAACAGATAAACCTGCGAAAAGATACTTTTATATGTTGCGTATTCCGCTCTTAAAAACTCTCCTTTTTCTCCCTCTACGGAAGAGATGATATTTAAGATAACGATTCCCTTGCCGTTTAAAATATCGTATTTTTTCTGTATCGCCTCTTTTGTGGTCAGCTGGTAGGGCAAGGAATAACACGAAGCAAAGGCATCTCCGAAAATAACATCGTAAGTTTCTTCGGTTTTGTTTAAAAACACCCTGCCGTCTTCGTGAATAATGCTTAATCTCGGACTTTCTTTCAGCCTGAAGTATTTTTTTGACAGCTCGGTAAGTTCGGGATCAATTTCCACCACATCAATCGTGGCTTCCGTGTATTTGTTCAAATAGTCTTTAGGGAAAGAATATCCTCCCCCTCCGATCATCAGAGATTTTTTAAAGCCGGGGTTGAAAAATTTCGCCAGATGATAGTATTTTGTATATTCATTGGCCAGCTCGTCGCTGTCCAAAAACATTAAGGAATGATTTTCGTTGTTGATGCCCATCATTCTGACCTGTCTGTTTGTTATTTGATCAGTAAAATCATAAATCCAAACCCGATTATATGCGGTATCAACATCTACAAGTCCATTTTTTTCTGCTGATATTTGATATTGAGCATATGCTGCCAGTCCCAATACTGCAACTATTAGAACAAACAGTTTTCTTTTAAAAAGATCCTTGAAAGAAATCGCCAAAGAATTGACAATCAGCGCTATCGCAAGAATAATCAGCAATTTATTCGTTCCGAACTGGGGAATCAAATAAAAGCCGGAAAGAAATGTCCCGACTATGCTTCCGGCGGTGGAAATTGCATAAAGATTGCCCACTGCGGATCCCGATGTTTGCAAATTGTCTATTTTTAATTTCAGGGAATAAGGAGAAACCATTCCTAATAACAAGCTGGCGGGCAGAAACAAAATCAATGACGCTAAAATCGAACCGATTTTAATGCCCGTTGTCCCTATTTTCAAAAAAACAAGCAGTACGTCTTTAACGATTATTGTTGATCCGATAAAAATTGCTGCTAAAAAAATAATTACGGATAGCCCCTTAAGACTTGCTTTCTTGTCCGCGATTTTTCCTCCATAAAAATATCCCAGACTGAGGCTTCCCAAGATAACTCCTATCAAGCTGGTCCAGACAAAAATCGATGTTCCAAAATACGGAGCAAGCACCCTGGAACCGACAAGCTCAAATATCATTACAACCGCTCCGCAGACAAATACTGTTATTTCTAAAATATACTTAAACATAAAGTTTCTGAGGAATTTAAGGGCACTCCTTTTGTGCCTTTATTTTAGGAGTAACATCGCCGCATCATATTTCGGTTTAATAATTTGCTTGGACTTTTCAAAATGCAATTGCTTCCATTTATTTTCCAATTTCCTCTTAACAGAAGATTTTGCTTCTCCCTGATTTTGGTTTTCATAAATAAAAGCTGCCTTAAAAATACCAGAAATATTATCAAAGCTACTCATGGCATCAGCTTCGGCAACTATCTGCTCCTCGATACTCTCTTTGCTGTTATGTTGAGAACCTCTATGGTTCAAAATGCATTTTTTCACTAATTCAATTTTTTCGGCCGGATATTGAAGTTCCTTCAGTTTTTCTTCTGCAATCATAGCTCCGGTAATATGGTGGTCTTCCCTTCCTGAAATTATTGAGCCGATATCGTGCAGCCAGGCAGCAATTAAAATTATTTCTTTGTTGCCGCCAAACTCGTCTGCCAATTCTTCGGCATATCCTACCGCCGGCACAAAATGAAAAGGAAACGGCTCATATCCATATTTGCTGGTCGGCTTCTTGCATTCGGTTTCAACAAAATTTTTTATTTCTTGGACGATATCCATGAATAAGAACTCTTTTAAGCTCATTCTATATGAGACCTGTTTCTGTCCTCGATAATTCAAAAAAGAATGAATTAATAAGATAATTTTAACTTTGCGGTGGGGGTGAGATTCGAACTCACGATACCATCTCTGGCATACCGGTTTTCAAGACCGGCCTATTCAACCGCTCTAGCACCCCACCAAAACACTAAAAAGTAAATTTCAAATTTTTTCTTTAATGACAAATGATTCGGCTAATTTTTTTCAAAACCTCCAATCACCCAGTCAAATTCAGTCTGCCAATTTCTACCAGAACAACTCCAGCCGGGACTGCTTGGGTGTGGCCTGCCGCTCGTTTCCATGTCTCGAACACCTAAAACGAAATAAGCGCCGCGGGAAGCGTCACAGCCATAGGATCCGGCGGCATAGCGGTAGTAATTATAGCCATAGCAGCCATTTCCCGACCCGCCGACTGGGTCCAGAGGGGTTTGCAACAAGACGTCTGTCGCAAGGGCGCCGATAAAAGGACTTGTCGGCTCCGCTTCACAAGGTCCCTGATCCCAACCATCGCAACAGGCATCTGCTGAAATAGAAGGATATCTTTCGTATCTATCCCAGTAAAGCTGAAGGGCGGTAACAATCTGCCTCATGTCCTGCAATCTTCTGGCGTCCCTGGCTTTAGCCCTGGCGCTCTGCATGCTCACCAATATGGTACTGGATAAAATCCCAATAATAGCAACTACCACCAAAAGCTCAATAAGGGTAAATCCTTTTTTGTTTTTATTGTTTAGCTGCATGATTCTAAAAAGAAGGGGGAATGACTTCTTCGGCCGGAGCATCGGCTGGCGGTGCAAAGGTTTCTTCCGGGCTCTTCCTTTCTGTCCCGCCAAAGATTAAAAAAATTGTAATGATAAATGTTATTGCCACTAATCCTAAAATAAAATAATATGCCTGTTTTTCGTTCTTGATTATTCCGCCGAAACATTTTATTACCCACTTAATGATTTGGGGGGATTCGGGAGAAACATAAAACTTGGGAGACTGTTGATCGCTTTTTGGTTTTATAACCTCGTACTCCAGGTCTTTACTAAAATCAACTACGTTATTATTTTTTTTGTTCATAGTGCGATTTAATTGAAAAAACCGAGTGGCGGAGAATCGTGGACGACGTTAGAACCTATTGGCAAACCACGACCGAACGATTCTTCATCCCAATTTTAGCAGAAAATACGGCTAAAATCAATTAAAAACAGCTTTCCTGGCTGTATTTAGAGGGTTTTAACCCCCTCTTTTTTCGCCGCACCACGAAAAATTTTCGCCGTGGATTTTTGGGAATCGGTAGTGCCCCTTTCCGTTTTTAGAAAATTTTTTGTGGTTGAAACACCCCCTCAAAATTTGTAAAAATCTGACCCTCAAAAATGCAACAACTCATCTTAATTTTGAAGGGCTTAAATACACAATTCAAGGTGCAAACGCCTCACCGCTAATAATCTACTTTTACAGCTTTTTTCGTTTGATAATGCATTTGAAAATTTTATATGAACTGCAACGGTTATGCCTTAATGTTGTCTGGTATTGGAATTTATTGCAGTGGATGGAGTCCGCTAAATGCAACGCCAATCAACTGCAACATTTTTAAAGAGTTTCTGGGGTGGTCTGATAAGGCTTCTTCAGAGAATTTTCAGCCTCATTTTTCTTGACGTTTTCTTCCATAACTTTTTTGCGTGCATCATATCTTCTTAGGCTTTCCCGTATCAAATCAGCGACTCGTTTAGGGTCTTTAAAATCTTCTAAGCTAAGGAAACATAAAGGTATTCTTGCCATTTTATTTAAACTTTAACTTTTTTTATATTTTTTGCGTTTAAGGTCATAAGACTTCGTGCCGCCTTCAAGATAATTTATAACTTGCTCCCTAATCGCTTCCGTGTCTATCGCACCAGAAAATAATAGTCTGCCTTTATCTCCTTCTGGTTCAAGGATAAAGTATTTATCGCTATCTGAAGAAACGGCAACACTTGAATTATGGGTGGTTAATATAAATTGACGCCTTGTTTTATACTGCCTAAGTCTCTCTGAGACATCCTGAATTACCGATTTCAAGTCAAGAGCATCTTCGGGCTGGTCTATTAAAACTGGGGAGCAACCTTCAAGAAGACTAATTACCAATAAAGCAGTTGATTTTTGACCAACTGAAAGCTGACTTAATTCCTTATAAGGTTCGCTTTCAAGCGGCTTAACATTGAGTTCAATTTTTGGTTCATCAATATAAACCCATTGATATTGCAAGGGCAATAATTCAACAATTTTATTTTTAAGATGAGCCACTATTTTTTCACAATCAACCTGAGTGTTTTGACCTATATCATTTTGCAGTTCGTTTGTTTTTTCGGCGATTATTTTATTCACAAATTGTCTTGACGTGTTCCGTTCAATCAGAGAATCAATGTAAGTTTCTGGCTTAGTGCCCGAATGCGATAGAAGTTCTTTTATTTTAGTCCTAAAAAGTTCTTTATTGTCTCCTTTAATTAAACTTAATCGCAATCTGTCGGCAGATTTATTAGTTAACTCTTTGTATTTTTCTTCACGAATCTTCGTAAAGTTATCACGCAGTGTTTCAAGTTGATTTAATAATTCTTCACGCCCAGTAAAAAGCTTGTCGTATTTTTTCGCCAGCCCCTCAGCTTTTTGCACCTGTTCCTTAGCCTGCCTTACCTCGTCTTCTTCTTCCATTGTTATCTTGATACTGCTCTCATCCAAAAATTTCTTATATTGTTGTTTGAATTTTTCAAATTCATCGTCAACTTTGTTGCTTATTTGAACAACTTTTTTATCGCAATCCCGCTCCTGCTTTATAAAAGAATCAACTAATTTTAAAAGGGTCTTGAGTTTTGATTTGGCTGGATTATTCTCCTTTGGATATTTTGCTATTTCTTGCTCTATTATAGATTTTTGCTGTTCTAAATTATCAACAACTCCATCCTTAATCGCAAATAGTTCAGTGATTACGCTTTGTGCCACGCCATAAGAATCTTTTATCTTTGAGCCTTTTTCATATTTTGGGTTTTTTGCTTGTTTAGATTTAGCATCAAGTTTTTCTTTTAAAGTTGTGTGGTATTTTACGAGTTGAGGCAATTCCCATTTTGCCTGCAATGATTTAATAATTTCCGCATCGTTCTTTTGAAGTTTTTGAATGAGGACGCTCTCATCTGTTAAAAACTCGGTTTTATTGACTTTAATTGAGACTGTTTATCCCTTGCAAGAGTAAAAATCTCGGTTTGGCTATATGCAACAATAGGAAAAAGCTGTCTGGCATCAAGATTTGGTTTTAGAACCCCATCTTTAGAAGCTACTGAAGTCTGGCTGGATGCAAAAATTCTTTCACATAACTCAGGAGTAAGTTTTTGTCCCCGTGTGATGACTGGCTCGCTTATTTTTTTTGGGTCAAATTCTCTCGCAAATACATAAATATCTCCGTGCTCAGTTTGGACTTGTATGATAACCTTGCCGCCACAGCCTAATGTTGCGATTAGTTTATAAACGGAATCTTGTTTAATATAATCGTCGTTCGCTATATCATTTAAGACAAAACGGAGATACTCTAACACCAGGGACTTTCCTGCACCCTTGCCTCCGAGAAAACTATTTATATCGGTATTGAAAATAAATTTTTCGCCATCAGCAAAGAAACCGTTTTTAGTTTTTATTTCCAAAGATAGGATGCGAGGGACTCCATCAAGCATTTCAGGTTTCCATTCATCTATTTGCTTAATCCTTACTTCGGGGTCAATGAAACATTGACGAAGACCATCAACAGATATTTCATCAAGCTTAAACCACGTATATGGTTCGCCTATAGTAGAATAGCAATGTTTGCCTTGAGTTCCGTCTTGATTTTGCCGATGATTATCAGATGCTTGATAAATTGCATATCCTTCAATAAACTGAGAATAATTACTTTTAAGTCTCTGGATGTTCTTGGTTTCAATTGCGTCAAACTTTGCTACGTCCATTTTTCCCTCAACAAATTTACTACCACTGCTTTTTTTAGCGGAAAAAAGACTCTGATTTGAAGAATCGGCGTGTGCCGCCACCATCAATCCGTTGAGTTTGTCTACCGATTCCCGCACAGCCTGAAGCGTCGTATTTTTTGACGGAGCAAAATCAGTCTTGCCGATATTTGACGCATCCATACCTAACCCAATGAGCCAATCCCGAATTTGTGCGGAAGTTGTCTTATTGGGAAACAAACAAATTACGTGGAAGCCTTCAAAAACATCAACCTCAGTGCCTGGGATGATTGTTAAGCCAGTTTTTAATTTTTCATTGGCAGTTTTTATCTCATCAACAGCCTCGCCAGTATTATGGTCGGTAATTGCAATTCCGCTTAATCCTTTGTCCTTAGCGGTTTGGCAAATTTTATCGGCTAATTGTTGAAGGTCATTATCGCTCACGCCATCACGCTCAAAATCGTTATAAGATTTATAAGTGTGAACGTGCAAGTCCAATTTCTTAAATTGGATTCCTTCCTGTAAATTTTTAGAATTATTATTCATATTCATTTACGTTTTTATTTTATCGCTCGCTTGATTTGAGCAAGACATTTTTCTTGATTTGCCTTTAAATTATGCTCCCAGAAACGAATAACACGCCAGCCGTCTTTTTTAAGAGAACGAGTAATTTCGGCGTCTCTTTGCCTATTCCTTTCAATTTTTTTCTTCCAATAAATCTTATTACTGCTCGGCACTCTGCAATGTTTTTTGCATCCGTGCCAGAAACAAGAATCCAGAAAAACAGCAACCTTATCTTTTGTAAAAACCAAATCTGGTTTGCCTTTCAAATGCGAGACGTTTTTTCTAAACCTTAAACCAAGTTTGCTCAGTTCTTTTCTTATCTTTCGTTCCATCAACGAGTCTTTGCTTTTTATGGCTCTCATCGTCTCGCTTCTTTTATTTTTGGTTAAGGTGTCTGCCATACTCAATTATTAAAAAGCTCAACTGGATTGATTTTAAACTGCAACATCTTGCAAGTATCTCTGCCAGCGTCTCCGCCTTTTCTTTGCATAGTTATTTTTCCGATTTTTAGACTGCCTCTCTCGGTTATTTCAACTTCTCCATTCCCAAAAACGTTTAATGCGTGATTTATGGATTTCAAAATCCACCTCTTGTTTTGCATCGGGTTTTTCAAAGCAACCAACATCCAACCTGCGGACAGTTTCCCCCTGCCTTTTAAGATGTCTGTTATTATTAAAATTTTATTAGCTTTAAAGAAGTCAACAATAGCTTTTTGAGTTTCTTTGTTCATTTCATCAAGAAACAATCTGCGAGAATCCCTGCCGCTCTTATTTGGTTTTGTCTCCCCAGTAAAGATTTTTAAAGCTGTGGCGACTTTTGCAGGGACATCCCACATCTGGATATAACTATCCACCCATCTTTTATCAACTTGGTTGAACCCCCGAGGATTGCTGACCAATTTAACAGAAAGATTCTCTGCTGAGATAGCATCCTTTAGGTAAATAGTTATCTGAACTTGCACATCTGTTTTATATCCGTGAACTTTTATAGCGATAACCTTTTCAATTTCTTTGAGGTCGTATCCCATTATCTTTAACCATTCTTGAGCGTCAGCATCTTCTTTCCAATCGTTGAATTTGCTAACCACAGCATCCTCATTTTTAAATCCTCCCCTTGCTGTGTTTGAGCCTAATTTTACCAAGTTTAATTTTGCCATATAAAATTTAATTTAGTTTATTTATAACTTCTCCAAACACCTTTTTTAAAACTGGCACTACAACGCTGTTGCCAAACAGTTTATATGCCTGACCGTCTGTTGTTGGTATTTTAAAGTCTTTAGGAAAACCCATAACCTGAGAACATTCATAAGGCGTCAATTTACGCACAACGCCATTCACAAGATAAGCACCCGTTTTACTTGCCACCCCGCCGCCATAAGCAGATAAGGTTATGGCGTGCCCTTCGGGGCTGTAAATTCGCTCTCCTTGCCCTCCTTTGTTGATAGTTCCTATTTGAATCGGAGACGAAGGATAATTGCCAAAAATATCTTTCTTTAACTTCCGAGCATTGCCGTTAATTTTTATGTCATCTCTTTTTATAAAGTGTTTCTCCGCTTTTGAGTTTGGTTGCAAAATATCTTTTAGTCGGATTTGCTCAAAAGAAGGGTTTGGAAAATCAAAATCTTTCACGCCCAAATCATTTCTAAAACCTACGAAATAAACCCTCTGTCTTGATTGAGGTGCTCCGTAATGGCTGGCATTTAAAACTTTGTGAAAAACATTATAGCCGATGTCTTTTAACGTGCTCAGCACGACTTCAAGAGTTTTTCCTCCGTCGTGCTTAGCAAAATTTTTAACATTCTCCAAGAATAAAATTTCTGGTTTGTGATATTTTACTATTCTCGCCACATCAAAAAACAACGTTCCTCTTGTGTCTTCAAACCCTTTTTGTTTTCCAGAGATGCTAAAGGCTTGGCAAGGGAATCCAGCACATAAAACATTGTGAGGCGGAATATCTTTCGCCGAAATTTTTGTTATATCGCCAACTGGCATTTCTCCGAAGTTTTCTTTATACACTGCCTGGGAATGTTTATCCCAATCGGAACTAAAAACACATTTCCCATCGTAAGACTCAAGGGCAATTCTAAAACCGCCTATGCCAGCGAATAAATCAATGAATGTAAATTTTTTAGGAAGCTTCTTTTTTCTCATAGTCATTTAAATGAAAAATCACTTTTTGTCTTTTCGTTTCGTTGACTTCCTCCCGCTTTTCAAAAAATTGTTAACATCTTCCTCAGTAAATCGCCATTTGCCGTGTTTTGAACCGCTAAGCCGACCCTCTTTAAGATATTTGAAAATTGTTCTTTCTCCGAGATGGAGGACGTCTTTTAGCTCCTTTATGGTATAAACTTTTTTCATAGTGGTTAAATTATTGTTTGACCAATTAGATGATTTTATTATAATATAACATTAAGAAGCGTGCAACTTCTTGCAGGGTTGCAAAATTATGACAATAACTATGACAAACGAGTTTAAAACATTTCTTGAGCTTATTGTGGAAGAATTGGAGCATATCGGCGGCAATCAGATAACACTGTATGAAGCCGACCTATTTAATGCTGGTCTAAAGGATAGCGATATAAGACGTGCCTTAGAAAAATTAGTTGCCGATAAGCTAATTGATAAGAAGCCAACGGTAAAGTATGCCCCGAACAAAAAACAGCCCACGAACCCAATGCACGCAGATTTTACATCATCCCCGAATGCTATCTACAATAAGCTCGCTTATGATTTATCGGTTAATAAGAAAAAAATTGAGGCAATCAGGCAAAAACTTAACCAACCCCCTACGGCTGACTATGTCATTACATTAACTAAAACAAGAGATGTGATTTTGAATGGTAAATACTTGTTATCAAAGCCACATTTTAATTCCGAAAATGAGATTTTTTTCCAATATGTTTATACCCATCCTAATAAAAAAATAACTCGCAAAGAAGTTGCGGATGAAAATAAAACAGAGATTAAAAAAAGTTTTCAACAGATAATAACTGACTTAGGTTTTACTGGGTATTTAAGAAAAATGTTTTTCCCAAACATATCAATAAGTGCTACCGAATTTCGGCAACAAATAACAAAATCCGATTTGTCGGAGCTGGGAATTGATAACGAAAAATTAGAAAGTGAACTTAAAAAACTTAACAGAATTGACAAGAAATAAAAAGAAATAGCAAGAAATATATTGAATTAACAGGACTGCAACGCAGTCCTGTTTTTTATTAGTTAAAGTGAATATGTAAGTTAAATTTTATGACGATGAACTCAAGCAACACAAAAGATATTTTCCGAACCGCAGATTTAGCAATCACTGCGGCTCTTTCTGTTTCTGGATTCGTCGTTGACGAGGTGGAGAAGGTTAGCCCAACAAGGTCGGTCTTCATCTTTATAGATTCGGCTGAATTGCAAGAAGCGATAAATAAATTTTGGCGGGGCGAAATGCTGATTGAACCAATGGCTTTTTTCAATCAGTTAAAACTGCTCAAAGCCAGAATTTACGAGCGATAAATATGATTTCTCAAGAGGCGATGCAAAAATTCAAAGAGCTTTGGAAGAAGAAAAAAGGAGAGGATATTTCCGATGAATTTGCGGCTGATGAATTTCGCAACCTCCTTACTTTATTCAACGCTATTTATCGCCCCGTAAAAAAAGAATGGCTGGATGAATTTCCAGAAATAACTCCGAATCAAAAATCTTAAGCCATAGATTAAATGATTATGACGATAGACATTGATAAAATTGAACCATACATTACCATCCCTCGTTATATTGTGGATGATGTGCGGGACGGGAAAATTACCTACCGAGAATATGAGCTTTATGTCTGGATAAGATTACAGGCAAACCCATATGGAATTTCAACGACGAACACAGAATCAATCCGCTCTGATTTACAACACTTCAAAAGCACTGATTGGGTATCAAAGACGTTGCGGTCTTTGCGGAGTAAGAAGTATCTCCACTATAAAGAACGCGAAGTGAGAATGGAGAAACGACCGAAAAATCGTCTGAAGTTAGTCTGGATAATGCAAGTGCAACTCCGAAGTCTGATGAACCAAAACCAGAGACAAAATCAGTCAATGAAGGAGACAAAAGCAATCTTGGAGTCCGAAGTCCTCATACCGATACCGAAACACAGAAAGATATTGAAACTCAACGAATCGTTGGCAATCAAAAAACTTTTAAGGGGGTCGCAACTCGGTATTACTTCCCAAAGTCAGATGACGAACGAAGATGCAAGGAGATTGCCACGGAACTCGGAGATGAATATATGGATTTCATTCTCGCCATATTAAAGAAATACGAAATTAGTTTAATTAACGATGCTTACGATATGTATCTTGACTTAAAGGGCGACAACGAAAAACGAGGCAAGGCAGTTCAAAGCCCGCCAAAACTTTTTAATTGGTGCGTAAAGACAACGATTCAGTCAGATAGTGCAGTAAAAGAAGAACGGCGAACTTTCAACGATGACTCTATTGGACGAGAATAGTTCAATTTTTAAAAGTTCTTTGACAAATCAATAAAGCCCACTTGCTATTTTTTGTAGCTTTTAGTGCCCAGAAAGGGGTTCATCCTCTTACTGCCACTAAAGGCTACGCAAGTGGTCTGAAATGTGGGTCTCCAGTAAGATGTGGTGAGCCCCTTTTTGTTTTAAAGGGACACTGCAAATAAAATAACTATGACAAAATCAACAAAAATTTTATGGTTCTTAATCCCAGCAATAATTTTTTACGGGTTGTATTTCACGATTGGCGGAGATTTATGGGGAACATTGGGATTGTTGTTTGCGATGGTTGCTGTCGGATTTTTAGTGGTTCGTGGCATAACAGAAATTGTTAGATTTAAAAAGCAAGAAGGTTCAAGGAAAGAAAAAGTTGTAAGGATTTTAAAACCGTTCGGCTTAGCGTTGTTGATAGTAGTAGTTCTTGCTGGGGTGTTCACAATCTCCACTCCGTCTCTCCGCAATAAAATTGGGTTGGGCGAACCGCTTTATAAGCAATTGGCAAGTTATCTTACTGGCGGCGAGGAATTTATGAATACAACGAAAGCTTTTGAGGAAATGACTAAAGAAAAACGGCTTACAGCTTATTCAACAAAAAATGACAAAATGATTCTTAAATTCTCCGATGACTATTCGCCAGACGCAAAATTTCTTTCTTGGATGCTTTACTTGGGTCTTGCGGCTGATATGGCAAAAAACGGAGTTTCGGTTCTGGACGTGTATTATGGCGACGAACCATACGCACACTTTGAAAAAGGCAAAGCGACGGAAGAATTGCAACGATTGGGAGCTTTAGATAAGTTTGGTTCGCCAACAGAAGCAGTCGGAGGTCTAAGCGATGAGACAAAAAAACAAATAGAGAATGATTTAAAACAAAGATTTGAAGAAAGTTTAAACGAAATTAAATCAAATGAATAGCGTTTAAAAAATTAAATATCTTTGGGGCTGATTGTGCCAGCCGCCCGAAGTCAGCAATGGCTCGGTGCAGTGTGGCGGCACAATCGCTTGCACTCGCCGAGCCTTTATTGATTTCAAAATAATATGAAAAACAATAACACAACAATTAAATATGTCGTCTATTGCCGCAAGAGCACTGAAAGCGAAGACAGACAAACGCTATCTCTTGAAGACCAAAAAAGAGACCTTGATGGGTTGATTGGAAAAGAAGGGTTGAATGTTGTTAAAAGTTTTGCTGGCAAAGATAAGGGCGAAAGTCAATCGGCACATAAAAGAGGACGACCGATTTTTGGCGAAGTGATTGAGCTTATTGAATCTGGCAGAGCCAACGGACTTTTAGTTTGGCATCCCAACCGCATCGCTCGCAACGCCTATGATGGTGGCTTAATAATTACCTTAATGGATGAGGGCAAGCTTGTTGAAATTAAAACTCCAACAAAAGATTACCACAACACGCCAGACGATAAATTCTTTTTACAACTTGAGTTTGGCGTCGCTAAAAAATCCTCGGATGACAACAGCGTTGTCGTAAAGCGTGGGCTTAAAACTAAATTACAAATGGGTTGGTGTCCAGGTTATGCTCCACTTGGTTATTTGAATACGAAAAATTATGAAGAAAAAGGACAGAACAAAATACTTAAAGACCAAGAACGTTTTGATATGGTCAAACAGATGTGGAGTTTAATGCTTACTGGAAATTACACACCGCCGCAAATTCTCAAAATCATAAACAAAGACTGGAAGTTTAAAACTCGTCCGACAAAAGAAAACCCAGGAGGCAGACCTCTTAGCCGCAGTGGAATTTATCGCATTTTTACCAACCCATATTATTACGGGTATTTTGAATACGGCAAACCAAAAGAACTTTATAAAGGAAGCCACGAGCCGATGATTACTGAAGAAGATTTTGACATTGTGCAAAGACTGCTTGGCAGGAAAGGCAGACCACGCTCTAAAACGCACCGATTCGCTTTTACTGGCTTAATGAGATGCGGCAATTGCGGAGCGATGATTACCGCCGAGGAGAAAGTTAAACATCAAAAGAACGGCAACATCCATCATTATGTTTATTACCGATGCACTAAACGCAAAGATGAAAATTGTCCAGAAAGAGCAGTTGATTTAAAAGACCTTAATACCCAGATTGACGAAGAAATAAGCAAGCTCTCTATTGATGAAGACTTCAAAAATTTAGCGATTCAATATCTACACGAAGTGCGTAAAGAAGAAGCTCAAGGGAATGAAGCAATTTTAGAAAACAAACAAAAAGCCCTGATAGTAAATACTAAGCAATTGGATAGTTTGTTTATTCGGTTCACTGCTCCAGAAAATTCCGAAGGACAACTCATCAACGAGGGAGAATATCTAAGCCACAAACAGAACCTATTGAAACAAAAATCAGCCCTGGAGAACGAATTAAAGGCTCAAGGCAAAGCAATTGAGGACTGGGTTGAGGCAAGCGAGAGAACGTTTAATTTTGCCCGCTACGCTCGCATATGGTTCGCTAAGGGCGATTTGAACACCAAGAGAGCCATCTTTGCCTGCTTAGGTTCGCACCTCATCATAAAAGACCAGAAATTGAATATCGTATTGAGAGAATCTTTTGATTCCTTATTTAAATCTGCTGATATTGCCAAACAGGAATTAGCAAAGGTTAGAACCTCTCTCGGAGAACAAAATCCCTTCATAAAAAAGGAAAATCTCGCTCTTGTATTGCGAGATTGTCCCACTTGGCGGAGAGGGTGGGATTCGAACCCACGGAGCCCGTTAAGGCTCAACATCTTAGCAGGATGCTGCTTTCAGCCGCTCAGCCACCTCTCCCCGATGATTTATAGTATATCTTGATTTTTATATTTTTTCAATCTTGTTTGAATCAAAGCTAATTTCGTGTTAATTTTAAGAAAATGCGCCCGTAGCTTAGCGGATAAAGCGCAAGGTTGCGGACCTTGAGACCGCAGGTTCGATTCCTGCCGGGCGCGCTCTTTATTTATGGATATTTCTTTTCCTGTTGAAAAAATACCCCGGATAGGCCCTCAATACCAAAAAAGACTGAAAAGGCTCGGAATTGATACTGTCGGCCAGCTTCTCTATCACTTTCCTCATCGGTATGAGGATTTTTCAAATCTTAAAAAAATCTCCGAAATTAAAGCCGGAGAAAACGTTTCCGTTCAAGGGAAAATCCTGGATATCAAAAATATAAGGACCTTTAAAAAAAGAATGTTTCTGACCCAGGCCACCTTGGAGGATGAAACCGGAACAATAAAAGCGATCTGGTTCAATCGCCCATACCTTACCAACGCTCTCAAAAAAAACGACTTAGTTTTTTTATCGGGCAAAGCAGCTCCAAAATCAAATAAATATTATCTCTCAAGTCCGGCTTACGAAAAAATCTCGGACAAAAGAGACCCGATACACACGGCAAGGCTGGTTCCTGTTTATCCGGAAACAGAAGGCCTTTCTTCCAGGTGGCTAAGATATATTTTGCAGCCCTTGTTGTATCAATTAAAAAACAGAATCAAAGATCCTTTGCCCGAAGAAATCAAAAAGAAGCGGCAATTGCTTCCCTTGAGCCAGGCAATCTGGCAGATTCATTTTCCCGACTCCTTAATCCTGGCAAAAAAGTCCAGGGAAAGGTTTTGTTTTGAAGAGCTGTTTTTGATAGAACTCAGGGCTTTGAAAGAAAGAATGAAGCTGAAAAAAGAAAAGGCGATTAATGTTCCTGTTGATCTGGAAACAATACAAAAATTCGTAAAATCCCTTCCCTTCCAATTGACTTCCGCCCAAAAAAAATCAGCCTGGCAGATATTAAAAGACATGGAAAAGCAAATGCCCATGAACAGGCTTTTGGAGGGCGATGTAGGTTCGGGCAAAACAATAGTGGCGATGATGGCAGTTTTAAATACCATAAAAAACAAATGTCAGGCAGCCATGATGGCTCCCACTGAAATCCTGGCAAAGCAGCACTATAAAACCTTTAATGACTTTCTTAAAAGCTTTAAAGTGTCAATCGGGTTTTTGACCGGAAAGGAATATAAATTAAACAATAAAAAAATAGAGAGAAAAAAGCTTTTGGAAAAAATAGAAAAAGGAGATGTTGATTTTTTAATCGGCACTCATTCCCTGGTCAAGGGCTCCGATCCTTTAAAAAATCAGCGCACCCCGAAAGTAAAATTCAAAAACCTGGCTCTGGTCGTCATTGACGAGCAACACAGGTTCGGGATAGAGCAGAGAGCCCAGCTGGCCAAAGGAACAAGCCCGGATAAAAAGCTTATTCCTCATCTTCTCTCAATGACCGCCACCCCTATCCCCCGGACCCTGGCTTTAACCATTTACGGAGATCTGGATGTCTCTTTAATAGATGAACTACCCAAGGGAAGAAAAAAAGTAATAACTAGGATTGTTCCTCCGGAGAAAAGAAAAGAAGCATACGGGTTTATAAGAAAGGAAGTTAAAAAGGGAAGGCAGATTTTTGTCGTCTGCCCGAGGATAGAACCTTCCAAAAAATCTCATGATGAAATTTTAACAGAAAAAGATTTTATAGAAAAAACATCTGATTTATATGAAGTCAAAGCGGTTAAAAACGAATACGAAAAGCTTTCAAAAAACATCTTTCCGGATCTAAGAATCGCCATGCTCCACGGAAAGATGAAAACAAAGGAAAAAGAAAAAATAATGAAGAGCTTCAAAAAAGGAAGCACCGACATCCTGGTTTCCACTTCCGTTGTTGAAGTAGGAATAGACATACCCAATGCCAGCGTAATGATGATTGAAGGATCGGAAAAATTCGGACTGTCCCAGCTCCATCAATTCAGGGGCCGGGTAGGAAGAGGAGGCGACCAGTCCTATTGCCTTTTATTCACCGACATTCCCGGGGGAATATATTTCAGAAGGCTAAGGGCCCTTCTTTCCACCGATAACGGCTTTGAGCTGGCGGAAAAGGATTTGGAAATAAGGGGACCGGGCGAAATATTCGGAATAAGACAATGGGGCATTCCCGATTTGGCCATGGCTTCTTTAAAAGATATTTCCCTGGTTGAAGAAACCAGAAATGCGGCAAGGGAAATATTGAAAAAAGACCCTGAATTAAAAAAATACCCCTTGCTGGCTGAAAAGCTGAAGGAGTTTAAGGAAAGAGTCCATCTCGAATAGGTTCTCAAGTTTTTTTCCCCACTTTTTCGGTAACCCAAAATCCCAAATGTTTCCCAAGCATTAATCGCATCTGGGCATCAAGGGCAGGAAAAGCGCCAAAAATTATTAAAGTAATCGGGAGTAAAAACCACTGTAAAATCATGTAGAGATTTTTTCTTTTGTCGAATTTTTCAGGCCTGGGCGGAAGGAGCGACATACTGGTAATAGCTGAAATTATCATTCCGATCATGGCTATTGTCATAATATTACTGGTTAGCCTGGGCAAATTGTAAGACATTAAGGTGGTCTGAAAACTCTTATCCCCGAGCGACAAAGGAAGCCAGCCTAAAAAGAAAATCAAAAGGGCTGACGTTGCCCAAGACCAAAATCCATCCAAGAGAACAAGGGAGTGATTGATTTTTTCCGTTAAAAGAATCTTTTTATTTTTCAAAAAATTGTAAATAATATAAGGGATATTTTCGCTTCCCCAGGCCCAGCGCCTTTGCTGCCGATACTGATTAAGTGCGGTTCTCCAAAAAGAACCTGCCATCACTGCGTCCATGGAAACGGGATAATATAAAGGAATCGTCCTGTAGTCTCCGTCATAAAAAAGAAAGGCCCGCCAAAAAATCCTGGAATCGTCAGAAGAAACATTAGAGGGGTAGCCCACTTCCTCTAAGGCCCTGAAAGACATGGCGTGAGACGAATAGGAAACCAACTGTTCCTGCCTTTCCTGCTGCATCATCTGCCAGAAGGTTCCTGAGGTGGCAATCAGGCGGGAAAAAGCCGGTGCCTCCCAGATATTATTGTTATAAACAGGGATGGGTTGGAAGCTGGATCTTAAGGGCTTTTCAGCGGTCAGATAATACCAAGTCAGGCAGCTGAAATATTTTGAATAGGGCCTTGTATCAATATCAAAATTGGAAAAAATAATTTTTTCGTAAGGTATTGATAATTTATCAATAATAATTTCTTTAGTTTTTTCAACCGCCCAGGCGACATTGGATCCTTTGCCAATTACCTCTCCGGCAGTATCTGAAGGGTGGGTAGTAATTAAAAAGCGAAAAAAATATTTTCCGAATTCTTTTTCTATTTCTTGAGCTACTTTTTGGGCAGACGCTCCCGCCCTATCTTCAACGGCCAGAACAACGATCATTTTATCTTTGGGATAATCTGAGTCTTTTATGGATTGGATCGTCGGCCCTACTGTATCGGTTCCCTCCTTATAAAGAGGCAAGATAATAAGATGAAAAATATCTTTCCAGTTTTTTTCCGGATTTTTCAGGCTTAATTCTTTTAATTTTTCCATCCAGTCGGTTTGAAGATTTTTCTTCATTTTTTTATATCCCGACAGCTGATGAAAAGATAAATAAGAAATCCTTAAGAGCCAAAAAAAATCAAAAGCAATAATAAAAATGGCTACCACAAAGGTCGCCTTCCAGGATAAAATAAAAGCTGCAATGATGGTCCCCCAGGAAAGAAAACCGGGCAGAATTTCAAGGCAGCGGTATAAAAATCTTTCTTCCGGCTTTTTGAGATCTGAGGCCCTGGAAAGATCAAAATAATTGTCTTTCATGTGACCCTACGGAGAGTCGAACTCCGGTTTTTAGGATGAAAACCTAATGTCCTAACCACTAGACGATAGGGTCATGTTAAAAATTCTAACTTAAAAATTGAAAAAAATCAATGCTTCGGCTATACTCAGGAAACGACAAAAAAGAAATCAAAACTTTCTTATATA
>JAPLXK010000023.1 GCA_026396095.1 Candidatus Nealsoniibacteriota bacterium
GAAGAAATTATATGAAAATAAGAAAAAATGATACAATTTTAGTTGTTTCTGGAAAAGACCGCGGCAAAAAAGGAAAGGTTTTGACCTCTTTCCCGAAGATCAGCAAGATTTTGGTGGAAGGAGTGAATTTGAGGAAAAAACATCAAAAGCCGAAGAAACAGGGAGAAAAAGGACAGGTTGTATTGATGCCCGGACCGATTTCCGTTTCTAACGTAAAAATAGTCTGTTCCAAATGCGGAAATCCGGTTAAAATAGGCTATAAAGTTTTAGAAAAAAACAAGATTCGATTTTGTAAAAAATGTAATCAAGAAATATGACAATGACCCCTTTATTGGAAAAATATAAAAAAGAGGCGATACCTGCTATGATGAAAAAGTTTGGCTACAAAACCCCGATGGCTGTTCCCAAAGTCACAAAAGTGGTGGTTAATAGCGGTTTTGGCCGACTGGTTACCGGCCGGACAAATGATGAACAAAGAAAAACAGCAGATCTTATTGTTGAAGATATCAGCTTGCTTTGCGGGCAGCACGCAGTGAAAACAACGGCGAAAAAAGCTATTGCCAGCTTTAAAACAAGGGAGGGAATGGTTATAGGGGCAATGACTACCTTAAGGGGAAAAAAGATGATTGGTTTTTTGGAAAAATTTATTCATGTTGTTTTACCCAGAACAAGGGATTTTAAGGGAATTGATCCAAAGGCCGTTGATAATTCTGGCAATTTGACAATAGCAATTAAAGAGCACATTGCTTTTCCTGAAATATTGCCGGAAAAAGCAAGGAATATTTTCGGTTTAGAGGTAACCATAGTTACCAGCGCTAAAAAAAGAGAAGAGGGATTGGAATTGTTAAGACTATTGGGATTCCCGCTAAAAATTTAAATATTGAAATTTTAAAATGGCAACAAAAGCTCAAATCGCAAAATCAAAGAGAATACCAAAATATAAAAGTCGTATAACGAGACGCTGTTTTAGATGCGGTCGAAAAAGGGCATATATGAGAAAGTTTGGAATGTGCAGGATTTGCTTCCGAGAATTCGCCAACCAGGGGCTGATACCCGGAATTAAAAAATCATCTTGGTAATATAATATTATGGATCCAGTTGCAGACATGCTAACAAAAATAAGAAATGCCCAAATCGTGCTCCATCCCATGGTAAGCGTTTCTTATTCAGATTTAAAATACGAAGTAGTCAAAATTTTTGAAAAATACGGATTTATCGAGAGAATTGAAAAAAAGGGAAGAAAGGTCAAAAAGACAATCGATATTTATTTGAAATACCAGGACAAAGCATCGGTAATTTCCGGATTGAAAAAAATATCCAAGCCTGGGCAAAGGATTTATTCTGGATTTCAAACAATGTTTAAGATCAAAAAGAATTCTGGGATTCTTATTGTTTCAACTCCGAAAGGACTAATGTCTGACGTGGAGGCAAGAAAACAAAAGCTAGGAGGAGAAATAATTTGCGAGATATGGTAAATAATCATCTTACTATTAAACAAATATGAGCCGTATAGGAAAAAAATTAATTTTAATACCGGCAAGCGTGGAAGTAAAAATTGAGGGAAAGACAGTGTCGGTTAAAGGGCCAAAAGGTGAGGTTTTCTTTAAGGTCAGCCCTGAAATAGAGGTTGAAAAAAAAGAAGACAAACTTTTCGTTTCCATAAAAATGGAAACAAAAGCAATCAAGGCTCTCTGGGGATTGAATCGGGTCATGATCGCCAATATGATAAAAGGGGTAACCGATGGTTTTGAAAAAAAGCTGGAAATACAGGGAATAGGGTTTAAAGCAGCGCTTGAGGGAGAAAATTTGGTGCTGGCAGTCGGTTTTTCACATCCGGTAAAGATGAAAATCCCTCAAAACATAAAAGTTTCGGTGGAAAAAAATATTATTATTATTTCGGGAATTGATAAGGAGCTGGTCGGCCAGTTCACGGCAAACATAAGAAGGATTAAGCCTCCTGAACCATATAAAGGCAAGGGAATCAGGTATGTCGGCGAAGCGGTCAGGAGAAAGGTAGGTAAAAAAGTAGCAACAGCAACAGGATAAAAATATGTTAGAAAAACAGGAAAAACGCCTCAGGCGGCATAAAAAAATAAGAGCAAAAATATTCGGCACAAAAGAAAAGCCCCGTCTTTGTGTTTTCAGATCGGCAAAACATATTTATGCCCAGCTGATTGACGATGAAAAACGAAAAACCATGGTCAGCGCCAAGGATGAGGAGATTAAAAATTTAAAATCAAAAATCCAAAAAGAAGAGAATAAAATGTCCGCAAAGACAGCAAAGGCTTTTGAATTAGGGAAGCTTATCGCTGAAAAAGCCATGGAGAAAAAAATAGAAAAGGTGGTTTTTGACAGGGGAGGATACAAGTATCACGGCAGAATAAAGGCTGTTGCCGAAGGAGCGCGTGAAGGCGGATTAAAGTTTTAAAAAAGAACGGATTTAATTTAAAAAAATGATGAGAAAACAATTTTCAAAAGAAAGGCCTAGAGACGAATTTGATTCAAAGCTTTTGGATTTGGCCAGAGTGGTAAGAGTCTCAGCTGGAGGCAGACGTTTTAAATTTAGGGCGGTTGTCGTGGTTGGAAATAAAAATAAAAAAGTGGGAATAGGGGTGGCGAAAGGAGTAGACGTGGCGCAGGCGGTTGAGAAAGCCACCAGGCAGGCTAAAAAAAATTTGATCGAAGTCCTTATTGTCAACGACACGATTCCTAATCAGGTTTTTTGCAAATTCGGAGCAGCCAGAATACTTCTTAAGCCCCAGAGAAAAGGAAGGGGACTGGTGGCGGGAGGAACGGTTAGGGTTATTTGTAATTTAGCCGGGATTAAGAATATTTCTTCCAAGGTTTTGGGCTGCACGGTGAATAAAATGAACAACGCCAAAGCAACAATAGGGGCTTTGAAAAAATTAAAAGTCAGACAAACGAAATTTAATTTAAACAGCGAAAAACATGCAATTGAATCAACTGAAACCAATTCATAAACAAAAGAAAAAAACTCGGATTGGCAGGGGAGGAAAAAAGGGCAGCTATTCCGGACGGGGGATAAAAGGCCAAACATCAAGAGCCGGCCACAGATATAAGCCCATAACCAAAGAGCTTATTAAGAGATATCCGAAACTGAGAGGACACAGGACTAGGTTCCGAACCCAAAAAGTAAGACCGGATGATGTGGTTTTAAATTTGGATATTTTGGAGAAAAAATTCAATGCGGGGGAAGAAGTGAGTCCTAAGAATCTTTTGGAAAAAAGAATAATCAATAAAGAAAAGGGAATGGTTCCAAAAATTAAGATCCTGGCAAAAGGAAATTTGACCAAATCATTAGTTTTTAAAAATTGCCAATTTTCAAAAGCCGCCAAAGAAAAGATAGAAAAGGCCGGCGGTAAGATTAATTTATAATTTTATGAACTGGTTAAATAAAACTATTCAAATTTTTAAAATAAAAGACTTAAGGAACAAGATTTTGTTTGTTTTGGGAACTTTCGCCGTTTTCAGAATAATGGCCAATATCCCGATTCCCGGAATAAACGCCGATAATTTGAAAAACTTTTTCGGCCAATTCCAAATGTTCGGACTTTTAAACATGTTTACCGGAGGCGCCCTGGATAATCTTTCCATCGTGATGTTGGGGCTGGGCCCTTATATCACCGCCACCATTATTTTTCAGCTTTTGACTATGATTTTTCCACAGCTGGAAAAAATGTATAAAGAAGAAGGGGAGGAAGGAAAGCACAAGTTTGACCAATATTGCCGCATTGCCGCCGTGCCCTTGGCCATGCTTCAGGGCTATGCGATGCTTGCTTTGTTCCAGCGCCAGAACGTTATTACCGATGTTACTCCTTTAATATTCTTGACGTCAATCATTACGATAACCGGAGGGGCCTTGTTTTTGATGTGGCTGGGAGAACTGATTTCAGAAAAAGGAATCGGTAACGGAGTTTCTCTCTTGATTTTTGCAGGAATTATCGCTGATTTTCCCAACAGCATCAGGCAAATGATGGCTACCTGGGATCCGTCAAGAATTCCTTCTTATTTGCTTTTCTTCGGCATGTCTTTGCTTATCATCGCTTCAGTTGTTTTAATCAACGAAGGGCGCAGAAACATTCCTGTTTCTTATGCCAAAAGAGTGAGAGGAACAAAAATGTACGGCGGAGTTTCCACTTATTTGCCTTTAAATATCAATCCGGCCGGAGTGATTCCCATTATTTTCGCCTTATCAATACTTCTCTTCCCGACCATGATTGCTAATTTTTTAGGAGGAACAGGGGGAATGGTGGGAAACATAGCCAAACAGATCGGAGCATTTTTTGATAATGTCTGGGTTCACGGAATATTATATTTCATTCTGGTAGTTCTTTTTACCTTTTTCTATACAGCCGTTACCTTTGACCCAAAAACCATTTCCAGTAATTTACAGAAAATGGGAGGATTTGTTCCTGGAATCAGACCCGGAGAATCAACGGCTAATTTTATGCAGCATATTTTAAACAGGGTGTTGCTTATTGGAGCTTTGTTTTTGGGCGCGATAGCGCTAATGCCTACTATTATCGGCGGAATAACCGGCGTTATGGTTTTTAGTTTTTTAATCGGCGGCACGGCTTTATTGATAGTTGTTTCTGTTGTTTTGGAAACAATGCGCCAGATTAAGGCCCAGCTGGAAATGAGAGAATACGAAACTTTTTAAAAAAATGGAAAAGCCTTTAAATTTCGTTTTAATAGGAAGATCGGGTTCGGGAAAAGGAACCCAGGCCAAGCTTTTAAAAGAGCGTTTTGGCAATTTGATTTCTATTTCTACTGGGGACTTGTTCAGGGACTTATCAAAGCAGGAAACCGATACAGCAGAAAAGGTTCAGAAGATTTTAATCGAGGGAGGCCTTCCTTTTGACGACCTGGCAACAACTCTCTGGATGCATGAAATTGCCTATAAAATTAAAGGAAATCAGGGAATCATAGCTGACGGTTTTCCCCGCAGGCTTAATGAAGCCAAAAGCCTTGATCACTTTTTGGAATTTTTAGAAAGGAAAGAAAATACTTTTTATTTATTGATTGACATTTCAAGGCAAGAGGCTTTCGACCGCTTAACCAAAAGAAGGATTTGTAAAAAATGCGGAGAGCTGATTCCTTGGGTGGGTGATTTTAAAAAATTGGAAGCTTGCCATAAATGCGGAGGAGAGTTGATCAATCGCTTCGACGATCAGCCGGAAGCCATAAAAAATCGCCTGGACTATTATGACGAAAGAGTTTCTCAGGTCGTTGATTATTACAAAGAAAAGGGAGTTCTCATTGAAATCAACGGCGATCAATCAATAGAAGATGTTTTTAAGGATGTTTTGAAATCGATAAAAAGATGATATCCATCAAAACTCCGGAAGAAATTAAAACAATAGCTGAGGGCGGGAAAATTCTGGCCGGAATTTTGAAGGAGCTTGAAAAAAAAGTAAGGCCGGGAATTGCCACGGAAGAATTAAACAGGGTTGCAGAAACCCTGATTTTTAAATTTGGAGGAGAATCTTCATTTAAGGGGTATCAGGGATTTCCAGCTGTTTTGTGCGCTTCGGTTAATGAAGAGATAGTCCACGGAGTCCCCTCAAAAAGGACACTAAAACAAGGAGAAATGATCTCTTTGGACATTGGCATGAAATACAAGGGTTTTCATACCGACATGGCAGCCAGTTTTCCGGTGGGAAACATTTCTCCTGAGATAAAAAGATTAATCTGGGTTACCAAAAAATCTCTGAAAATAGGGATAAAAAAGGCCAGGCCGGGCAATACTTTCGGAGATATAGGAAATTCCATTCAAAGGTATATTGAAAGCCAGGGATTTAATGTCGTCAGGGATCTTTGCGGACACGGGATAGGGAGAGAGCTTCACGAGGACCCTCAAATTTTAAATTACGGAAAAAGGCATGTCGGCCCAAAAATTATTGAGGGCATGGTTTTTTGCATAGAGCCGATGGTTACTATGGGCGATTGGCATATCAAAAGGAATAAAGACGGCTACGGATACGAAACAGTGGACGGATCTGTCGCCTGCCATTTTGAGCACACTTTAGCGGCTTTTAAAAACGGTGCAAAGATCCTAACGGAAAAATAAATAATTATGATATAATACTGGAATGCCAGCCTATCTTTATAATTAATATTATTAATAAAAATTATAATAAAATATGTATCTTTCTGTTATTATTCCCGCCTACAATGAGGAAAAGCGCATAGCCAAAACGCTGGAAAATATTGATAAATATCTGTCAAAACAAGAATATGATTATGAAATAATCGTAGCCAGCGACGGCTCCAAGGACAAGACCGCAGAAGTGGTAAAAAGCTTGATTCCCAGAATTAAAAATTTAAACTTGATTGATAATAAAGAAAATAACGGAAAGGGCTATGTTGTCAGACAGGGATTATTGTCGGCCAAGGGTGATTTTCGTCTTTTTACTGACGCCGATAATTCCACCAGCATTGACCAGATTGAAAAAATCTGGCCGGAAGTTAAAAATGGATATGACATTATTATCGGCTCGCGCGACATAAAAGGCGCAGTTTTAGATCCTCCCCAGCCCTGGATAAGAAATATTATTTTAGGGGAAGGATTCAAGTTGTTTAGAAAAATTGTTATCGGCCTCTGGAGAACAGAAGATACCCAGTGCGGTTTTAAATTTTTAACCAAAAAAGCGGCAGAAAATATTCTGCCCAAATGCAAAATTGACCGTTTCGCTTTCGATCCGGAGATTCTGGTTGTCGGTCGAAAAATGGGATACAAAATAAAAGAAGTTCCGGTTCTTTGGAAGAACGACCTGGACAGCAAAGTAAAGATCGGAAGCATGGTGAAGATGGCGCTTGATTTGTTTGTGATAAGAAAGAATTTAATCATTCGCGCTTATAAATAGTTTTCTCACTTTTTATTTAAAAAATCTTATGCTCAAAAAAAATAAAAAAATCTGTTTTCCCTCCGAGCTTCGCTTTGACCTGGCTTCCAAGGACTGGGTTGTTATCGCTACCGGCAGAGCAAGAAGACCAGAGACTTTTAAAACAGAAAAAAGGCAAAAGGGATTATTATCTACCAAGGACTGTCCCTTCTGCCAGATAGAAACCCAGAAAAAGCCTGTTTTAGCCCTGGTTAACGGAAAAGAAAGCAGCGATGCGATTCCTAAAAATTGGACAACAATTGTTATCCCCAATAAATATCCGGCTTTTATTCCCTCTACGGATCTGGATAAGAAAATAGAAGGTAATCTTTATCAAAAAATGAACGCAATCGGTTTTCATGAGGTGGTAATAACCAGAAATCACGTCAAATCTCTCGGAGAACTAAAAATAGGAAAAATTAAGGAAGTAATGGATGTTTACCAGAAAAGATATTTAGATTTAATGAAGGAAAGATTTGTTAATAATATTTCTATTTTTCATAATCACGGGGCCGAAGCTGGCGCTACGATTTCTCATCCTCATTCCCAGATAATCACCACCTATTTGACAGACGGGGATATGAATAAAGCTCTGGCAAAATCAGAAATATACTATAAAAAAAACAAAAAATGTCTTTATTGCCAGATGATCAGTTGGGAGAAAAAAGTAAGAAAAAGAATTATTTTTGAAAATAAAGAATTTTTGGCAATTTGTCCTTTTGCCTCAAAAGTAGCCTTTGAAGTAATTATTTCTCCCAAAAAACACCTTACTTCTTTTGAAGCAATTACCGAAGAAGAAAAATGGCAGCTGGCTGAGGCGTTTCAGGCCACCCTAGGCAAGCTTTACAGAGGATTAAACGATCCTCCCTATAATTTTTATTTGCATACCGCGCTTTGCGACGGAAAGAGTTATCCCCATTATCACTGGCACTGGACCATTCTGCCGAAAACTTCAATCTGGGCCGGTTTTGAAATGGGAACAAAGATGGAAATATCCACCATTGAACCGGAAAAAGCGGCTGAATATTTAAGAAAACAAAAATAATAAAATATGAAATATTTAATTGTCGCCAATTGGAAATGCAATCCCGTAACGCTGAAAGAAGCTGAAAGTATTTTCCAAAAGACAGAAAAGGGGATTAAAGATGTTAAAAACGTTGAGACAATAATTTGTCCGCCCTTTATCTATCTTTCAAAAATTGTTTCCGAAAAATCAGGAATAAAGATAGGAGGGCAAGATTGTTATTCCCAAGAAAAGGGCGCTTTTACCGGAGAAATGAGCCCGAACATGCTTAAAGAAATCGGCTGCCAATACGTGATTATCGGCCATTCGGAAAGGAGAAAATATCAAAAAGAGACAGACAAAATGATTAATGAAAAAATTAAAGCTGCCCTAAAAGCCGGTCTAAGGCCGATTCTTTGTATTGATAATATTGATCAAATCAAAAAAGACACAGACGGATTATCTCAAAGCGACATAAACAGCTTGGCTATAGCTTATGAGCCGATTTGGGCAATAGGCACAGGAAAAGCTTGCGGCATTTCAGAGGCAAAAGAAATGAACCTGGCGATTAAAGAGATCTCGGGAAAGAGCGCTTCCATTCTTTACGGAGGGAGCGTAAGTTCTCAAAACGCCCAAGAGTATATAAAAGAAGCAGGATTTAACGGGTTGCTTGTCGGCGGAGCTTCTTTAAAACCAGAAGAGTTTATCGAGATAATAAAAATAGTTGATTCAATTTGAAAATTTTATCAGCTTGATTTATGATAGAAAAAATTTTAAATGGTAATTTCTATAATCCGAGCAAGGGAAAACTAAAGATTGAAGAGGTGATTCAAGAAATGCTTGATTATATTATTGAGAGGCCGGAGAAGTCTTACGAAATAACTATCGGTTGCGATTCCTCTTCCAGCCAGGAGCCTAATTTTCCCTTGGCGATAGTTATTTTAAGATTCGGGGAAGGAGGAAGATTTTTTCTTAAAAGGATCTCATATAAAGGAAGAAAATTTTATAACTGGAAAACCAGGATATTAGAAGAGGTTTTTCTTTCCTGCCAGATGGCTTCTTATTTACGGGAAAATTTTGAGAAAAAAATAAAAGATTCTAAGATTAAGAATCTTCACTATCAGCTTCGGTATATCCATGCCGATGTGGGGGAAAACGGCAAAACTAAAGACATGATAAAAGAAGTGATAGGATTAATAATAGGAAACGGATTTGAAGCTAAAATAAAGCCTGAATCTTTCGCAGCCTCAAATGTGGCTGACAGGTTTTCCTAAGAACAGATGAATTCTTTTCAACTGCGCCAAGCGTTTTTAAAATTTTTTGAAAAAAAAGGACACAAAATAGTGCCCTCTAGTTCGCTTATTCCTTATGATTCAAGTGTTCTTTTTACCACTGCCGGAATGCAACAGTTTAAGCCATACTACTTAGGCGAGCAGTCGCCACTTGGCCCCAATGTTGTTTCTTGCCAGAAATGCGTCAGGACTTCCGACATAGAAGAAGTGGGAGACAAGAATCATCTTACTTTTTTGGAAATGTTGGGAAATTTTAGTTTCGGCGGATATTTTAAAGAAGAAGCAATAAAACTGGCCTACGAATTCCTTTTTGAAGAATTAAAAATGCCTTTGGAAAAAGCCTTTTTTACCGTTTTTGAAGGGGACGAAAATGTTCCCGAAGATAAAGAATCAATTTTAATCTGGAAAAAACTAGGAATAAGAGAAGAAAGTATTAAAAAATTAGGGAGAAAAGATAATTTCTGGGGACCGACTGGAAGCGAAGGCCCCTGTGGCCCTACGACAGAAATCCATTTTTACGACGCCGATGGCGAGACAGAGGTCTGGAATCTGGTTTTTAATGAATACTTTCAAGATAAGAACGGAAAATTAACTTTTTTGGAACAAAAAGGCGTTGATACGGGAATGGGACTGGAAAGACTAGCAATGGTTTATCAGGGCAAAAATTCTATTTTTGAAACAGATTTGTTTGAGCCGATAATTAAAGAATTAAATGGCTTGTCAGGGAAAATTTTAGACAAAGAAAAGAGAATAATTGCCGACCACATTAAAACAGCTGTTTTTTTAATTTCTGAAGGAATTTTACCTTCCAACGTCGAAGGGGGATATATCTTAAGAAGGATTTTAAGGGAGCCCATAATATATGGAAGAATTTTAAAGCTCCCCGATAATTTTTTAATACCATTAGCTGAAAAAGTAATTGAGAACTATAAAGACGTCTATCTAGATTTAAAATCAAAGGGAGCCGATATTTTAACCGTAATTCAGAACGAGGAAGAAAAGTTTGAGAAAGTCATAGAGTCAGGAATCAAAAAAACAACCTTGCAAGTTAGCAAAACCGGCGAATTAACAGCGGACATAGCTTTTAAATTATACGAAAGCTCCGGAACGCCTTTAGTTATCAGCAAAGAGGTGGCCGTTGGAATGGGAGCTAGAGTCCCTCAAAACTTAGATGCAGAATTTAAGAAATTAATGGAAAAACATCAAGAAATTTCTCGGGCAGGAGCGGAGGGAAAATTTGGAGGAGTAGGAAAGGAGGCAAATTACCAATCAGCCAAGCTTCATACTGCCACTCATTTACTTCATGCTGCCCTGCGCAAGATCTTAGGGGGACACGTTAAACAGATGGGATCAGATATTACTCCGGAGAGATTGCGTTTTGATTTTTCCCACCCTTTAAAAATGACCAAAGAAGAAATTGAAAAAGTTGAAGAAATAGTTAATCAAATAATAAAGGATGATTTGGAGGTGAAAAAAGAGGAAATGAAATACGAGGATGCGATAGAATCCGGCGCTCTGGCTTTTTTCAAGGAAAAATATCCGGAAAAAGTCAGCGTTTATTCGGTGGGCAACAAAGAAAAAGAAACGCCGGTCATTTTTCAAAACTTTCATGAAAAGAAAGAAGAAAAGCCGGAACCGATAAAAGAAATCCGCCCCGCAAGAAAAGAAGACGGCGGTGGCAGCAAGAACTGGCTGTTTGTTTTTCTTTTGTTGATATTGGTTTCTGCCGGCGGTTTTTGTTATTTTAAGTTAGCAAAAGCAACCATTACCATCTGGCCCAAAACCGAAGACATAAACGTTACGACGAAATTGACCGTTGACAAAGGAGTCGGATCATCAAACTTTGCTGAAAAAATCATTCCTGGAGAAATATTCGAGGAAGAAAAGGTGATTACCGATACTATTTCTTCAACCGGTAAGGTCGGTAAGGAAGAGAAGGCGGAAGGAACAATCAAGGTTTATAATGAATATTCCGACAACACCCAGGTTTTAATAGTCAATACACGCTTTGTTTCAACCAGCGGAAAGGTATTCAGGTCTGTGTCCAGGGTTGTTATCCCGGGCCTTGCTTATGACGAAAAAAATAAAATTGTACCAGGATCAATTGATGTAAAGGTGATTGCCGATCAGGCCGGCCCCGATTACAACGTCGGACCGTCAACTTTTTCCGTTCCGGGATTTGCCGGAAGCGAAAAGTATACCAAGTTTTACGGCAAATCTTCACAGCCGATGGCAGGGGGCTCTTCGCAAGAAGTTTCCCAGGTTACCAAGGAAGATTTAGATAATGCCAAAATTGCTTTAAGTAAAAGAGTAAAACAGGAATGCGAATCTTCTTTTCTGGAAAAATTAAAAGGAGAAAAAACAGCTGCAGGATATCTGTTCTCGGAGGATGCAATCCAAACAGAAGTTATTGAAACTTTTTCTTTAGCAACTCCCGGCATGGAAGCAGACACCTTCAGCTATCAGGCAAAAGCCAAGTCTCAGACCATTATTTTTAAAAAATTAGACATGGGGAATTTTACCAAAGAATTTGTCCTTTCTCAGACGTCTCAGGGAAACACCATTTCGGAGAAAAGTACAGTTGTTAAAATAATACCGGAAAATGTTAATTTAAATTCAGGTAAAATCATTCTTTCTTTGGATATTTCAACCAAAGCCTATTGGGACTTAGACTTATCCAAGCTTAAAGAAGGGCTTAAAGGAAAAACAGCGATGGAAAGCAATGTCCTTTTAGAGAGCACTCCAGAGATATCGAGAGTAGAGGTAAAGTTATGGCCGTTTTGGGTGAGAAGAATACCGGAAGATCTGGAAAAGATAAACATCAGCTTAAGCGTTGACTAATTTAACCGATTCTGATACAATTAAAAACTGTCTGCTTAATGGATAACAAAAATCTAAGAAAAAACGGTCAGGTGATAGAGGCTTTACCAAGCACTCATTTTAAGGTAAAGCTCAGCGAAGGAGGGGAAGTTCTTTGCCACCTGGCAGGCAAATTAAGGATGTACAGGATTAAAATTTTACCCGGAGATCAGGTTACCGTAGAAATGAGCCCCTATGACTCAAAAAGAGGAAGAATAGTTTACAGGGGAAAGTAATTTTGAGGCTTCTGGAAATTTTAATCTATTCAAGATTTAAATACTTTAAATGTTCAAATATGAAAGTTAGATCTTCGGTAAAAAAGATTTGTAAAAATTGTAAAATCGTCCGAAGAAGCGGACGAATTTACGTTATTTGTAAAAATCCTAAACATAAACAAAGACCAGGATAACAACGCGATGCAGGTTTGTAAATGAGATGCAAGCGCTGCGGATATGCAAATAAATTATTTGCAATTTGCAGATTGTCATTAATTTTTCAAATCGGTATCGTATTTATTATGCCACGTATAGCCGGTATCAATATACCTGAAAACAAACAAATTTTAATTTCTTTAACCTATATTTACGGAATAGGCCGTCCTTTGAGCGTAAAAATTTTAAAAGAATCAGGCATTGATCCGACCAAAAAAGCATCTCAATTAACCGCCCAGGAGGTTTCTAAACTGAAAGAAAATATTGAAAAAAACTATAAGATTGAAGGAGAGCTTAGAAGGACAATAATGATGAACATCAAAAGATTGAAAGATATCGGTTCTTGGCGGGGACTTCGCCACATCAAAGGTCTTCCGGCAAGAGGCCAAAGGACAAAAACCAACAACAGAACAGTAAGAGGAAACGTCAGAAAAACAGTCGGTTCGGGCAGAAAGCCGGCGGCATCGCCAACATAAAATAAAAACGCATATATTTTGTTTAAACTCAAAACATGGGTAAAAAACGCATCATTCAACAAACAGACGAAGAGCTGTTAAAAGAAAAAGACAAGGTTGAAGCAAAGGTAAGAAAAGAAGTTAAAACAGCCCCAACGAGATTAAGAGAGGGGAGGATTTATATTTCTTCCACCTACAACAATACCATTATCACATTGACCGATCCTAAGGGCAACGTTTTAGGCTGGTCTAGCGCCGGTTCGATCGGATTTAAGGGAACCAAAAAATCCACTCCTTTTGCCGCTTCGAAGGTTTCTGAAACAATAAGCCAGATTATTCAAAAATTGGGCATTGAAAAAGTGGAGGTTTTCGTAAAAGGAATAGGATCGGGCAGAGAATCGGCGATAAGGTCTTTGGCCGCCAGGGGGCCGGAGATTGTTTCCATAAAAGATATGACCCCTGTGCCCCACAACGGTTGTCGTCCTCCAAAAGTAAGAAGAGTATAATAAATGAAAAACAATAAATGTAAAATTTGTCGTCGCCTGGGAGTAAAGCTTTTTTTGAAAGGAGAAAGGTGCCTTTCTGTTAAATGTTCAATCATCAGAAAGCCTTATCCGCCCGGCCAAAAGAAGAAAAGAAGGGCAAGGGCGCTTTCAGAATACGGCCAAGAATTAAGAGAAAAGCAGAAAATGAAAAATTGGTACAACCTGGGAGAAAGACAGTTTAAAAATTACGTCAGCAAAATTTTAAAATCCAGGGGAAAAGTCAAAGACCCCAGCTCTTTACTGATCAAGGTATTGGAAAGTCGTCTGGATAATGTTGTTTTTAAATTGGGATTTTCTTCTTCCCGCTCTTTAGCCAGACAGATGGTTTCTCACGGCCATTTCTTGGTTAATAATAAGTCGCTCAATATTCCCAGTTATTTGGTAAAAAAGGGCGACAAGATAACCTTAAAACCGGAATCGGCCAAGAAGAAAGTTTTTCAAAGTATTTCCGCTGTTTTAAAGAAATACACTGCTCCGGCTTGGCTTGAAATAAACGTTGATAAGCTGGAAGGAAAGGTTTTAAGAGACCCAGGACCGGAAGATTCAACTCCGCCAGCAGAAATATCTTCAATATTTGAATTTTATTCAAAATAATCAAGCGATAAATATAATTTAAAAAATAATTTAAAAATATTTATGTTTTCTTTGCCCAATCAGCCAAAAGTTATTAAAAAAGAGGGGAATGAGGCAATTTTTGAAATAGAAGCTCTTTACCCCGGATACGGAACAACCGTCGGAAATTCCCTGAGAAGAGTTTTGTTTTCTTCTTTAGAGGGAGCGGCCGTCACACAGGTAAAAATCAAAGGAGTTTCTCATGAATTTTCCACCATTCCGGGAGTTTTGGAAGACGTTATCTTGCTCAGTTTGAATCTTAAACAGTTAAGGTTTAAGGTTTTTAGCGATGAGCCCCAGAAAGCAACTCTGAAAGTAAAAGGAGAAAGAGATGTCATTGGTTCCGATTTCAACCTTCCCAGCCAGGTGGAGCTTGTAAATAAAAACGTGCCCATTGCCACCTTAACCAAAAAAACCTCGGAACTGGAGATGGAAATAACAATTGAAAAAGGAATAGGATATTTTTCCAGAGATTCTAAAGAAAAACAAAAGCTGGAGGTAGGAGTGATCAGCTTAGATGCGGTTTTTACCCCGGTCAGAAGAGTAAGCTATCGAATTGAAAACATGAGAGTAGGAGAGAGAACAGATTACGACAGATTATTCTTAGAGATTAAAACAGACGGAACCATTTCGCCGGAAGAAGCTTTTTATAAGGCAGCGGAAATTTTAGTAAGTCACTTTTCTTTACTGGCTGAGACTTTCAAGTCGGAAATTGAATCTGAACCAGCTCCGGTCAAAAAAGAAAAAAAGCAGAAAGAGACAACGGATAAAAAAATTAAAAAAACAAAAGATGAGAAAAAGAAAAAAGGGAAGAAAATTTAGTCGTGAAAAAGGACAGAGAAAAGCGCTTTTGAAAACATTGGCCGTTTCATTGATCGAAAGAGAAAAGATCAAGACCACGGAAGCCAAGGCAAAAGCGTTAGCTTCTTTTATCGAAAGGCATATTACCCGAGCCCGTCTGGTCTCGCCGGTTTTATCGAATGAAAAGGAAGAAAAAGGAAAAAATAAAATTAAGAGGA
>JAPLXK010000050.1 GCA_026396095.1 Candidatus Nealsoniibacteriota bacterium
TTTTTCTAATTCTTTTTCTTGTGGTATGTTCTCTCTATCTTTTTTGGTTTCCTCGTCCACTGCTTTTTCTTCTATCTTTTTTTCAACTTTTTCATCTTCCCCCCTTGGCCCTCTTTCTATGTTCATATTTTTAAAAAATTAAATGTTAATTATATTAATTTCGACCTTTCGCTTATCTCGGCTTCGACCAGTCCCCTCGGCCGACCGTATTTTAATTTAGATAATTCCTTTATCGGCTCAACAAGACTGGCTCTGCCCTCTTTGGGACGATTTAGCTCCATCTTGAAAGCGGAAGATATTTTGTTGTTTATCATCATTTTTAATATGACATTGAAATTATCCAGATTTATCAAGTCGAACTTGGAAAAATCAGGGGCAAATTGTTTTTCCAAAAACTCCGCATCTTCGGCCCCTATCCTAAAAGCGCCAGTTGTGCCAACGTTACCTAAAACGGCGTTTCTGATTTCCGGCCTTAATTGGGGTATATATTGATGGGCCATGATCAGATTTAATCTGTATTTTCTGGCTTCAGAAAGGATTGTGGCGATGGAATCAGTGGTAAAATTCTGGAACTCATCAATGTAAAGGTAAAAATCCTTTCTTTGCTCTTCGGGAACCCTAGCTCTCTTCATGGCTGCCATCTGCATTTTGGAAACCAAAATTAAGCCTAATAAAGAACTATTAACCTCACCGGTTAATCCCTTGGAAAGATTAGCCAAAAAAATCTTTCCTTCATCCATTATCTTGGCTAAATCAAAACCGCAATGGGACTGGCCGATAATATTTCTCATCATTTCATTTTCAATAAACCGACCGACTTTGGAAACCACATAGCCCAGCATATCTGACCTGGTTGATCCGGTTGTCTGCTTCCACTCTTTCATCCAGAAATTTCTAACCATGGCATCGCTCACCTTCCCTAGTTTTTCTTGCATAAATTCTTCGTCTGTAAACATTCTGGGGATTTCAACCAAGGTGCCGGGGTTGTCTTTATCGGCCATGAGGGCCAGCATGGCATTTCTCATGTAGTGTTCGAACATGGGACCAATTATTTCCGGCGGGAATAGTTTGTAAAAAATGGCTATCATCTCCTGAACGGCAAAATCTTTTTGCTCAGGCGTATCGTATTCCAGCATATTAAGGCCAACCGGCCGCTCCAAATCAAAGGGCTCAAATAAAACCACGTCTTCTGCCCGCTCCTTGGGAACATAAGACAAGACATCTTCAATAAGTTCGCCATGCGGATCGATCACCGCCACCCCCTCCCCATTTTCAATATCCTGCCTGATCATCTCCCTTAAAAGAGAGGACTTACCTGTGCCAGTCTGCCCGATAAGATAAAAATGTCTTCTCCTGTCGTTTCTTGAAGCAAAATAAACCTTTCTTTCTTCTCCCCGGAAAGCCACCTTTCCTATAAGATTTAACCCCTTATCAGGCAAATCGGCAGGCGGAGCAGAAACATTGCTTTTTGCTGTTTTAATATAAGGGGTTTCTGTGTGGACGGTGGGAAAATGGTAAATGCTGGTTAACTCTTCAACGTTTAAAATCATTTTTCTGTTAGGGTTAAAGTTCCTGAAGCTGAAATCATAAGCAAGTTTGTGAAGGTTCTTTTTATTCATTCTTGCTGTTTCAAAACCATTAAGAGAAGAAAGAGAAAACTGGCCGAAAACGCCCTCCAAATGATCTAAAATTTCTTCGGCCCTTTCCTGGCTCTGGGCCGAAGTTATTAATCTGATATTTGTTTCAAAGGTTTGTTTTTGAATTTTTTCCTGAATGGCCTTAATGGTTGCCTCATCAACCTTCAATCCTTTTGATTTCAATTCATCTGTTTCTTCTTGTTTTTTTGCTTTAGGTTTCTGTCCAGCAAAAATATTAACGAACTCTATGAAAAATTCTGTAAGCCCTGACCTAGAAGACTCACCGATTGAAGTATTTAATGTTTTTCCCTCTTTTATCTTGCTTAAAATTTTATCACCTATTTTTTTCCATTTTTTTTGACTGGCAATGGACTTAATAACCACCTGGATGGCCGCCCCTTCCTCGGCCTTAATCTTGCTTAAGGAATTAGTAAGGGAAGCTAACGGGTCTTTTTCTAAATTTTTATAGGTGCTGATAGGTAAAAAAGGTGTTTCCCTTAATTTTAAATAAGAGCCGGCCGTAAAACCGGCCGGTTCAAAAATAGTATAATCCTGAGGAACCCTCTCTATCAGCGCTCCCGGATAAACTCCCTGGACATATTTTTCAAAAGCAGTTTCCATGGATTTAGGTACGGCAACATAAAAAGAAATATCTGTTCCGCCGATGCAAGAAGCGATTTCAAAGGTTATTCTCGGCGTTCCTACCATTCTTTCTTTTTTAAGATAAAGAAAATCGGTATAGATTTGTTCCATTTGGCCGATTAATTCCTTCTCCTCTTTCTGCTTGCCCTCCTCTTTGCTTATCTCGTGCTTTGGCATCATCACCAAAAAAAGAGCAGTATCAAAACTGCTGAAAATATTTGTTTTTTCTTTACTTTTAGAGCTTAAAAAGGAAAAAATCGCTATTAATGTAAGAGCAAAAACAAGAATTATTAAATATGACCATGAAAACATGTTGAAAATTTATCTAAGGTTTTTGTTCTTACGTTTTTCTATTTCTTAAATTTTTTATAAAAACCTTCTTTTATTAAAATATCGTGAAAGATATCTAGGATAAAATGGTCTTCCATTTTTTGAGCTACGGCAACGGCAAAAATCAACCCTTGTTCCTCGGCGACATCCAAGAGGCGTTTTAATTTCACTTCTTTACCTCCAATATGGTCTATCTGACCTGCTTCTTTCTTAGCGCTTTCTACTATTTCCGGTTTTGCTTCTTCTGCTCTAGCCACCTCTTCCCTTATATTTTCCAATTCAACCCTTTCCCTTTCCTGTATGGACTCTTTTTCTGCTAACTCTTCCCCTTTTTTTCTATATATATCTTCAATTAACGATTCCCTGGATTTTTCAGGTTGAAATTCAGGTTTCAGCCCTAAATTATCTTCCTTCTTTTCGTCTGGTTGTTTATCAATAGGATTTATCATGTTTTTAGATTATACAATGAAATTTTGAAAAGAAAAAGGTGGGACGTTAGCCCCCCCATAACAAGAGTCTCTTTTCGAGATTAAATCAATTCTACCAAAGAACCGCCTCAACAAGAAGAATATTCTCTGTTTATTTTTTCTAATTCTTTTCTAGTTTTTTCTAATGATTTTTTATCGGCTAATTTTTGTTTATAAGATTTGATTTCTTTTACGTTCATCTTATCAATATTCTTTAGGAAAAAGTCTGGATTTTTCCATTTAGGTTTTAATTTTGGTTTTGATTCACGAGCTCTTTTCTTATTTTCGTGTTCATACGATATATTCACCGAATTACCAATAAAAAAGCTGAACAGAACCGATTTAAAAGTTTTTAATTATTTCTTTCGAGTCTTTCCCTTTCAAAGCTGTTTATGTGTTTCTCTTTTTCTTCAACCGCTTCATTAAAAGTATTTGGAGAGTTTTCTTCAATGATTTTTTTATTATTTCTAGCCCAGTTAAGCTCTTCTTTCCAGTGTAATTTTGATGGCGAAAATTCTAAAAATGGCAGCATGCCCTCTTTTCTTAATGCTGCGTATTCTTCCTTGGGTATTTCCGTCTCTATATCTAAGCCTTATTCTTATTAGCTTCTATTATTTTATTTAAATCTTCCTTTTCTTTTGCAACCATAAGAGAAAATCCAATTACCTCATTATCGTCTTTTATATTTCTACTTATTTCGTAAGGAAGATTGAGATCGTTTAAAAGATTAGTAATATTGTTTAATTCTTCGCTAAATTCTTTTATTAGTTTTTCTTTATGTTCCTCTGATTCGGCACCATCAAAATTTCCTAAAAATGCTGCGCGCTTTTCATTAAAAATAATTAGCATTAAATCAATTTTATTACCTGGAGAAAGTAAAGTTTTTTCTATTTTTTCTATAGATTCTTTCTTCTCTATCATCTCCATGGCTTCGGGAGATATCTCTCCTTCTTTAATATTTTTATTATCAGAAGCTACTTCTTTCTTGTCTTTTTCTCTATTATTAGGGAAAAAATCTTTTTTCTCTTTTGGACTTTCTTCTAAAGGAAATCCTTCTGGATTAAACATGCGTTTATAGATTAATAGTATTAAGGCTTATGTGTTATTTTTTAATAGCTTCAATTATTTCTTTTGGATTAATAATTTTTAACCCATTTTTGTTCACGACGGCAGTATCAGTCACTAATTTGTTTAGCTCGTTTTGTGTCAGTTCTGGATTAATTTGAAGGGCTAAAACAAATATCCCAGCAAGGTATGGGACAGACCAGCTCATTCCTCCTTCGCCGTTATACATATACTCATTCTCGCCTTTGCAAGAAGCCATTGTTCTATAGTCGCTGGGAATGACTACCCCTTCAGGCAACCATCCGGTTTCGTGCTTTTTCTTCATAAACATTGCAAAATCATATTCTTCAACATTTTCCTTGTCTAAACTTCCGCCGCCAACAAAATCCATTCCAGCACTATCTCCAGCGTCCACAAAAATAATACCAGCTTCCCTTGCATTTTTTATCGCCTGAATCCACTGATCAAGTCCGTGTTCAGGTTTTTCTTCCATATAACCGATAGAGCAACTAACAATTCTAACTTTTTTTGATGGTTCTGCGGTCTTATTTGATTCAACAATATCCATTAAAGCTTTAGCCTTATACTCAAAATTTCTACCCGATGGCATCGCTTTGTAAACCAATTCCGCACCAGGAGCTACCCCGCAAGTTTTACCAATAAGTAAGCTCGCTACAGCAGACCCATGCATACTAGCGCCTTCATTCTTTGCTTCCCCGTATTCTGAATAATCAACTACAGCATCTTTATATTCTCTATGTTTTCCCAATAACCTTTGATCAATAATTGCCACCCTGATTCCGCTTCCATCTACTCCCTGATTATGTAATTCCTTAACCCCAAGGCCTGGATTTCTGCTTTCCTCCAATAATTTTTCTGGATTGAATCCATCTGGTAATTTTTCCGCATCTGGCCATTTTGTTTCTGTATCAAAATCAGCGGTTACTAAGACTTCTGCGGATATTTTTCTTATATCTTGATCAGATATGTCTAAACCTATAAAGTTTTTGGATTCTAAATTTCCTTTTTTAATTTCCGCCTTGACTATTTCTTCTGCCATTGCTTTTTCTTTTGCTTCTGACGATACAGCTTCTTGAGTTTGTGTATCTTCTTCAAGACGTGGTTCACCTTCTTTCATATATTTTTTAATTAAATCTAATTACTCTAATATATCAAAAAATCGCCTTTTGGGCGACTTTTTGCTTTCTGAAAATTAATACCGGGTTCTAGACCCATTCCCGTCTCCAGTCCTGGTGGAAATGGAAATTGATTTCGAGATCATCTCCGTTTTGTAATTAAGATCTGGGGTGGGATAGTTGCCTTGCAGAAAAATTTGGATTTGTACAAAAACATTATTTTTTAATCGTGCACTCAGAATCAATATAAATTTTGCTGTCAATAGAGTTGAAAAAATATCCTGGATAATAAATAGATTTAGGGCACCACGAAACCACTTTTTGATAACAACCGCTATCCCAAAATTCATAATAGCCGTTATAATATGTGTCAGAATAATTCGGAGAAGGTCTGCATATTGTCGCTTTTTGGATGCATCGAGAATCTGAATAAAGGTCAATACTATTGTAAAAATATCCTGGATAGCTTGTAGATCTAGAACATCCTTTTACTACTATTTGGGAACAACTGCTATCCCAATAAAAAATTTGCGCCTGGGGGTCGTAGTAAAATTCCTTATATGACAGACAGTCTGTTAGATTATTGCATTGGCTATCGGAATAAAAGTTTTTTCCGTCGGTATAATAACCAGAGAAATCCGTAGAAGAATAACAGGGTTT
>JAPLXK010000002.1 GCA_026396095.1 Candidatus Nealsoniibacteriota bacterium
ATCAGGCCGGCATTGTTTCCGAACAGCTCCCTGGTCCATTTGAAGATATAGAAGCCGAGAACGATCATTATCAGAATCATCGGTATTCTTCCCCAGAAAATCATCTGGTCAGCCGGGTTTCCGGTTTGGAAAAAAAAATACCAGCCGAATGACCATTGGCCGTTGACATCATCCTTCCAGAAGCTTACATCAGAAGGGAATTTTATTCCCTTAATAAACAATAGGGGAACGGCGGCCAGATCTTTTAATAAAGGAGGATGTTCGGGATTTAAGCGCATATCTTTCTGGGTTAAATATGAATAACCGGCAGGAAGATGGGCCAATTCGTCCATTGTTAAAGAATCGTCTTTAATGCTTGTTACGGCCACAAAAAACATTATTAATAGAAGTGCGGCTGCGATAAGATAAGTATTTCGATTAGACATGGTTTTTTTTAAGTTATTTAATTATTCATTAATTTTATCATATCCTTAAATAAACGGAAGCTTTTGCCGCCCTAGGATTGCCCGAACGCCATCTAGGCGATTGTTTAAAGTTATCACTCTTGACAAGAGACTGCTAGTTTCATATATTATATTAGTATGGAATTAACCGAAAGACAAAGCCAAATTTTAAATGAGATAGTTGATGAATACATCAATTCGGCCAAGCCGGTGAGTTCTAAATTGCTTGAAAAAAAGCATGATTTTAAAGTTTGTCCTGCAACCATAAGAATTGAGATGCAGAAGCTTGCTGACAACGGTTTTATTTCCCAGCCCCATACTTCGGCCGGAAGAGTGCCGACTGACAAGGGCTACCGTTTTTATGTTGATAATTTTTTGGAGAAAGACTTTTTTGAAGATTCTGATTGGGCAATCGACGAACTGATAAATAGAGAAGCAAAGGACACGATGAAGCTTCTTCAACTGATCACGAAAAATCTGGCCTCTTTTTCTTCGGGCCTGGCGATGGGATATCTCTTTCATGAAAAGATTTTACTGAAAGAAGGATGGGAAGAAGTGGTCAGGGAGCCGGAATTCAAAGAAATTGATTTTATTTCCCATTTTGCCGAAGCGATTAAAAATTTCGAGCAGGAGATAGAAGGCATGAAATTAAGCCAGGCGATAGAGGTTTTTATCGGAAAAGAGAATCCTTTTCCCAAGGCCAGAGAGTTCAGCATGATAATAACCAAATGCCGGTTTTCCGGCGATGAAGGCTTTTTGGCGATAGTCGGGCCGAAAAGAATGACATACGAAAAGAATATTAATTATTTAAAGTCGCTAATAAGTAAATTGTAAAAAATTATGACCGAGGATAAAAAAGAAAAACAAAAAGAGGATGAAAAAAATTCTGTTGCCGGACCGCCGGAAGAAAAAGTTTTGGCCCCGGAAGAATGCCAGAAGCAAAGAGACGAATATCTTGCCGGATGGCAGAGAGCGAGAGCAGACCTTTTAAACTATAAAAAAGAAGAGATGGAAAGGTTTGAGCAGGTTCTGATGTTTGCAGGGGGAGAGTTTGTCTTAAAAATACTTCCCATCTTGGATAATTTCAATCTGATTGAAAAGAAATTGCCGGAAGATTTAAAAAAAGACGATAATATAAAAGGGATACTCAGACTGAAGAATCAGATAGAAGATTTTTTGAAAATCCAGGGGGTGGAGGAGATAAAAACAGCGGGAAACAAATTTGACCCAAATTTTCAGGAAGCAGCGGAAATGGTAGAGGCTGAAGGAGCCGAATCGGGAACAGTTTTAGAAGAAATTCAAAAAGGTTACATGATAAACAACAGGGTTTTAAGACCTGCCAAAGTAAGGGTAGTTAAATAAAAAAATAAATAATAATAAATAAAAAAATAAAATTATGCCAAAAATATTAGGTATTGATCTGGGTACAACATTATCGGAAGTGGCAGCGATCATAAACGGGGAGGCGAAGGTTTTGGAAAACAGGGAAGGGACGAGGCTTACTCCTTCGGTTGTTGCTATTACAAAAACCGGCGAAAGGCTGGTCGGAGTTTTAGCCAAGAGGCAGCAAATTACCAACCCCCAAAACACCATTTATTCCGTCAAAAGGCTGATCGGAAGAAGGTATTCCGACCCGGAAATCCAGAGGGATAAAAAGCTTTTATCATATGAAATCAGGGAAAAATCAGACGGCGGAGTGGAGGTTAAAATGGGAGACAAATGGTATTCGCCTCCGGAGATTTCCGCAATGATTCTTCAGAAGATAAAACAGGATGCCGAGGAAAAACTGGGAGAAAAAATAACAGAAGCCATCATCACCTGTCCTGCTTACTTTGACGACAGCCAGAGAAAGGCGACCAAGGTGGCCGGTGAAATCGCAGGATTTGTGGTAAAGCGCGTTATCAACGAGCCTACGGCGGCAGCCCTGGCTTACGGCCTGATCAAAAAGCAGGACCAGAAAATAGTTGTTTACGATTTCGGAGGCGGAACATTTGATATTTCTGTGTTAGATATTTCCCACGACACGGTTGAGGTTAAAGCCACAGGAGGAGACACCCATCTGGGCGGAGATGATTTTGACCAGAGAATCATGGATTGGATTGTTTCCGAATTTAAGAAAGACCAGGGAATAGATTTATCAAAAGATCCCTTAGCCTTGCAAAGAATCAAAGAATCGGGGGAGAAGGCGAAAATAGAATTGTCCACCGCCCTGGAAACTGAAATTAATTTGCCTTTTGTCACATCCGATCAGGCCGGGCCCAAGCATCTTTACTATAAATTAAGCCGGGCCAAACTGGAGGATTTGGTCAGGGACTATATCGACAAATCGATTGAGCTGGTTGAAAAGACTTTGAAAGAAACGAAAATCAGCCCCAAAGAAATAAACGAAGTAATACTGGTGGGAGGCCAGACTAGGATGCCTGCAATGCAAGAGGCGGTGAAGAAGCTTTTCGGCAGAGAGCCTAACAAATCCATTAATCCGGATGAAGTGGTTGCAATCGGAGCAGCTATTGAAGCGGGAATACTGCAGGGAGAAGTTAAAGACGTTCTTCTTTTGGACGTTACTCCGCTTTCTTTGGGAATTGAAACTTTGGGACAGGTAAACACAGTTTTAATTACCAAAAATACCACTGTTCCCACTGCCAAAACTCAGGTATTTTCCACTGCCGCTGACGGCCAGACATCGGTTGAAATTCATATCCTGCAGGGAGAAAGACCAATGGCAAGCGACAATAAAACCTTGGGAAGATTTATCCTGGACGGCATTCCGCCGTCCCCCAGAGGACTTCCTCAGGTTGAAGTAACCTTTGACATTGATGCCAACGGAATTTTGAATGTTACCGCCAAAGACAAGGCAACGGGTAAAACCCAGTCGATAAGGGTAGAGGGATCAACGGGGCTTTCCAAAGAAGAAGTGGAAAGAATGAAGAAGGAAGCGGAAATTCACGCCGTTGAAGACAAAAAGAAACAGGAAATGATCGAAGCCAAGAACCTGGCCGACAATCTGGTTTACACCACCGAGAAAACCATGAAGGATAACGGAGACAAGATTGCGGCTGAAGCCAAAAAAGAGATAGAGGAAAAGGTTGAGGCCTTGAAAAAAATCAAAGATACGGATAATATAGAAGACATAAAAGCAAAAACGTCCGAACTCTCAAGTGCGATCCAGAAAGTAGGCGCTGAGTTATATAAACAAGCGGGCGAAAAAAAAGCTCCGGAAGGGAACGAAGGACAAAAGCCTGAAGAAGGGCAAAAGCCCGAAGAGGGAGAATATAAAGAAAAGAAATAATTATTTGGTCCGGCAAACCGCTTTAAGGTGTTTTCCTTAAAGCGGTTGCCTAATCATTTTGTTTTTCACCTTAACATCACATGAAAGATTATTACCAAATTTTAGGAGTTTCCCGCGGCGCATCTTCGGATGAAATAAAACAGGCTTACAGAAGCCTGGCCCACAAGCATCATCCCGACAAGGGTGGCGACGAGAAAAAATTCAAAGAGATAAACGAAGCCTACCAGATCCTTTCCGACAAGGATAAAAAATCCCAGTACGATAATTTCGGGCAGGTCAACGAAAACGGAGCGGGCCAGGGGGGATTTGAAGGATGGGATTTCGGATCAGCATGGAACAGCAACAGAGGAGGGCAGGGAGGTTTTGAATTTGATTTGGGAGATATGGGGATAGGAGATATTCTTGAAGAAATGTTCGGTTTCGGTTCTTCTCCCAAAAGAAAGAAAGATTTTAAAAAAGGAAAAAACATTGAAGTTTCCCTGGAGATTCCTTTGGAAGATGTTTTGAAAGGAAAAGAAAAAGAGATTTCTTTGCAAAAGCCTATCACCTGTTCCCGCTGCCAGGGAATCGGAGCGGAACCGGGCAGTTCGGTCAAGGAATGCTTTTCCTGCAGGGGAATAGGACAGGTTCAGCAGATAAAAAGAACGCCTCTAGGATCTTTTACCAGCGTTGCCACTTGTCCGGAATGCGGAGGAGAAGGATTTAAGCCGGAAAAGCCCTGCAATGTCTGCAAAGGGGAAGGAAGGGTAAAAGGAAAAGATGATATCAAGATTTTTATTCCTGCCGGAGTGGACAGCAATCAGGCGATAAAGGTGGAAGGAAAAGGAGAAGCGGGCAGGAAAGGAGGAAAACCGGGAGATTTGTACGTCAGGATTTACGTAAAAGAACATCCTGTGTTTGCAAGAAAGGGCGATGATTTATATGTTACAATGCCCATTACTTTTTCCCAGGCGGCTTTGGGAGATGAAATAGAGGTTCCTGTTTTAGGAGGAACCAAGATTCTTCTCAACGTTTCTGCCGGAGTAGAATCGGGAAAGGTTTTAAGAATTTCCCAGAAAGGAATCACCCATTTTGCCGGAAGCGGCAGGGGAGACATGTATGTTGAACTGAAGATAAGAACGCCGAAAAAGCTGACCAGAAGACAAAAAGAACTGTTGGAAGAGCTTAAAAAAGAAGAGATGTAAGCGCGGGTCCGTAGCTCAATTGGTAGAGCAATTCCCTTTTAAGGAAAAGGTTGTGCGTTCGATTCGCACCGGACCCACTTTTAATCAAAAACCCGCCAAAAACGGGTTTTTGCTTTTTAGATAAACTTGATTTTTTCTCTGTTATATTCTAGATTGAAACCATCAAAACTAACCAAAGGAGGGTTAGTTTTCTTATGTACATTAACATTAAGAACACAAGGGAGGTGATTGAGAATGAAAGTGCCGGAGTATGTTACGAATATTAAACTCAGAAAGTCTGAGTGGCCCGAACGCCATATTGATTTGCCATATGATTTACCGCCTCAAGGATTTTTCAGTCCGGAATACCAAAATTGGCTGAAGGAAAACAGATGGATGATAGATTTTTCAGTGCATGTTTCTGATTTCGCCCTTGCTAAAGAAATAGCAGGAAAAATATGGATTGCCCATAAACAGGGGAAACAAGAAGAAGTCAAACTGCTTTTGGAAGAATTGCAGCCGCTTCGAGTCATTCCTTTTGACAAGCGTACGGCTCTGAAAAAGTGGGTCCATATGATGGTTCAAATGCCGGGCGATATTGGAGGTCCGAATAAAAAGAAGATTTGTGAAGTCCTTTCCAAAAGGTGCAAGGGCCGCGTTCTGGAAGCAATGTGCGGATTCAATTCCTATATTGAGCCTTCGGATAGTTGCGAAGTGACTGCTCTTGATTATTGCCGGGAAGCTCTTGAGAGATACCGCTATCCGGAACGGAAAAGAATTATCTTTGACCTCAATGAAGTCGGGAATAATGGCGGAATGGAATTTTTTAAAGACGGAGAATTTGACGCCATTACAATCTGTTTCGGTTTCCAATATCTTGAGAACCCCGCAGTTGTTTTTAAAGAATTTAACCGAATTCTGAAAGGAAAGCTGATTCTTGTTGAGAATCCGCGTCAGCATTACGAAGACATAGCTTGTCGTCCTTTCACTCCAAAGATTTGCACTGATTTTCTAAAACAAGCCTCTTTTAAGAAAATAAATGTTGAGGATTTAAATGTTGCAGAAAAATGGGAGCTTGAACAGGGAGGGCATTATTTTCTAATCGAAGCGCTAAAGAGCTGAGAAACTTCTCAGTTCTTTTTTATTGACTTTTCTTTTATTTTACTCTAAATTGAAACCATCAAAACTAACCAAAGGAGGGTTAGTTTTCTTATGTACATTAACAAAAGAAGGTGAGAGAAATGACTGAAAAAGAAAAGAAAGAAGGATTGTTTGATAACGTATCTCCGATAGATTATCGCTACCGCGAGCACGATCTGCTCAGATATCTTTCAGAAGAAGGATTTATCGAACAAAAGCTCAATGTAGAGGAAGCGCTCATAGTGGCCTTAAGACTGTTCGACGTCTGCGATTGCCCCGAGCTTTATCTGGAATTTATGGAAGCCCGCAAAGAAATAACCGCGAAAGAGGTTTACGCGGAAGAAAAAAGAATCAAGCACGATATCCGCGCCTTGGTCAATTGCATCCGAAAAAGGGTAAGCGACGGAAGCAAGCCATATGTCCACATGACAGCTACCTCGTTTGATATTGTTGACACGGCCAACGCGGCCAGATTCAAGAAAGCCATTGAAGAGATTCTTTTGCCGGACCTTATCAGTCTGGAAAAAACTCTTATAGAAATCGCCTACCGGGAAGCGGGAACAATTCAGATAGGAAGAACGCACGGCCAGCACGCAGTGCCGATTACTTTCGGCTTTGCCATCGCAAGCTACGTCAGCCGTTTGGGCGAATGCATTCTTTCCCTAAAAAGATTGAACAAAGAGCAGGTCGGAAAGTTTTCCGGCGCAGTGGGAGCATACAACGCTTCTTCGCTGTTCGTCAGCGACCCTGAGGAATTTGAGAAGTGCATCCTGGAGGAGCTGGCAACAACCGAACACGGAATAAAGCTGAAGCCCGCAGAGATTTCAACCCAGATCGTTCCGCCCGAACCAACGATCCGGATTTTCGCAGAACTGGTTTTAATCGGAGGAGTATTGGCAAACCTCAGCCGCGACATGCGCCATCTCCAGCGGACCGAGATCGGAGAAGTGGGAGAAGAGTTTTCAGATGACCAAGTCGGGTCTTCAACCATGCCCCAAAAGCGCAACCCCATTAATTTTGAAAACGTGGAAAGCCTTTGGAAAGTTTTGGTCGGACACCTGACGACTGTTTATCTCAACCAGATAAGCGAGCATCAGCGCGACCTGACCAATTCGGCGGCAGAAAGAACCTATCCCGAGACCATCGCATATCTTGTTTCAATGACAAGAAGAATCAATAAGACGATGAAGAAGCTTCGGGTTGACAAAGCGAACATTCAGCGCAACTTTGATCTCCAAAAAGATCTTATTATCGCCGAACCGCTCTATATAATCCTTTCCGCACTGGACCATCCGGATGCCCATGAAAAAGTCAGGCAGCTTACCTTAAAAGCCCAAGAAACAAAGAATCCGCTTCAGGATTTGGCCATGGCTGACAATGAATTAAAGCCGTATTTTGAAAAAATGTCGCTCCCTCAGAAAAGAATCATTTCTGATCCGACTCTATATACCGGCATTGCCGAACAGAAAGCCAAAAAGGTGGCAATCAGCTGGGCCCAAAAATTGAATCTTAAAGGGTGTTTTTAAAAACACCTCTTTTTTTGCTTTTTTCTTTTTTTTTGCTACAATTAAAAACATGATTCCAAGATTTAATATCAATAAAAAAACAGTTGTAATTTTTATAGTATCACTCGTTTTGGCTTCTTTCGGTTCGGGAATTTTAATCGGCCGGAGCCAGGTGGTTTGCAAGGTTTGCGCTCCGGAAGATGTTGATTTTTCTCTTTTTTGGAGCGCCTGGAAAACTATTCAGGAGAAATTTGTGGGAAGGGACAATATCGATACCCAGCAGATGATTTACGGAGCTATTTCGGGAATGATAAATTCATTAAAAGATCCTTACACGATTTTTCTGGAGCCGAGCGATGCCAAAAGATTCATTGAAGACGTTAAGGGAACCTTTGAGGGAGTGGGAATGGAAATAGGAATACAAAAAGAACAGCTCCAGGTAGTCTCTCCATTGGAAGGAAGCCCGGCTCAAAAAGCGGGTCTTAGGGCGGGGGATAAGATTCTTAAAATAAACGGAACCTCTACCGTTGACATGACCACTGAGGAAGCGGTCAATCTGATCCGCGGGCCCAAGGGAACGGAAGTTGTTTTAAATATTTTCCGCGACGACTGGAAAGAGCCGAAGGATATTAAGATCATAAGGGAGATGATTAATGTTCCATCCGTTAAATGGGAAATGAAAGAAGGAGATATCGCATATGTCGAGCTTTATCAGTTTTCCGAAAACGCAAGCTACGAATTCAGGAAAGCGGTAATTGAAATTTTGGGAAGCAGCGCCAAGAAGATAGTTTTAGATTTAAGAAACAACCCCGGCGGCTATCTGGAGGTTTCCCAGGAAATTGCCGGCTGGTTTCTGGAAAACGGCCAAGTGGTGACAATAGAGGATTTCGGAGGAAAGCAGGAGCAGGAAATCTACAAAACCAATGGAAGCGCCAATCTTTTGCCCTATCCCGTGGTGATTTTGATAAACCAGGGCTCGGCATCAGCTTCGGAAATTTTGGCCGGAGCTTTGCGGGATAACAGGGGAATAAAGCTGATAGGGGAAACTTCTTTCGGAAAAGGATCTGTTCAGGAAATGCAAGACCTGATAGGGGGATCTTCTTTAAAAATAACCGTTGCCAGATGGCTTACCCCAAAAGGAGAGTCGATAAGCGAGAAGGGATTGGATCCGGATATCAAAGTGGAGATAACGGAAGAAGATTACACTAACGGCAGAGACCCCCAACTCGACAAGGCTATTGAAATTATTAAAAATTTAGAGT
>JAPLXK010000027.1 GCA_026396095.1 Candidatus Nealsoniibacteriota bacterium
GAAGTATTGGCCAGGCATTTCTGGAGCTCTGTTACCTCTGTTCCCTGGGAACCCAGATGAAGATAGGTCTTAAACTGAAAAGCAGGGTTTTTCTTAATGATTTTTTCCCTCGGGCCGTTTTCTTTTTCAATAAAACCAGCATCGGTTAATAATTGCTTGGCTTTTTCCTGATTGAATGCGTAAGCACTTGAAGAGCTGGCCAGTCCGTAGATTTCCGGAAGAATCGGGGAGTCAACTGTTTTCCCTTTGCCCAGTAAAATCTTATCTATTATTTCCTGCTTGTTTGTTCCGTAATTTAAGGCCTGCCGCACCCTTTCATCGGCTAAAATTTTTGCGCCGTAATTCTGATTAAAAAAAATTGCAAAATATCTCGGCAAAGAAATCTGGTAGGCCGTGAAATTTTTGTTTTTAAAGTTTTGGTATTCTTCCGTATAAGAAAAGGAAAATCCGTCTATTTTTTTCGAATTGGCCGCTTTGATCAAATCTTTTTCCGCATCAAAAAAGATGAAATTTATTTTTTTTATATTCGGCCCTTCTCCGGAGTAATAATTATTGGCAACCAATTCCAGCGATTTAACGTTGTTCTGATCATCCTGGGCAAGGAGTTTATATTTATAAGGGCCGGAACCGACAGGCTTTAAATTATATATTGATAAGGGGAAGTTTTGGGAAGAAATGTCTTTCCATATATGTTCAGGCAACAATTTAACCGTGCATGCTTCCAGAAAAACCGCAGACGAGTTTTTTAATTCAAAACGGACGCCCAAGTCGTCAATTTTTTCCGCTTTTACTCCAAGCCAGCTGGCCCTGATAGGGCTTCTAAAAGAAGTGTTTTGAATCGTTTTTATGGTAAAAATCACGTCATCGGCTGTCAGAGGCTCCCCGTCAGACCAAAAAAGATTTTCTTTTAAATAAAACTCATATATTTTTCCGTCCCCGGAAGGATTATATTTTTTTGCCAGGTCAAAAACGATCTTTCCCTGTCCGTCGTATTTCATCAGCCCGGAATAAATAAGCTCCGTTAAGTCCCTGTCAATGTCGGAAGCGGCGGAATATATGGGATTAATGAACCGGGGAGATCCAACTACTCCTTCAACATATGTTCCGTATTCCGCAGGCTTCACTTCCGTATTCTTAAAATATAAATCAAGGGAAAGGAAAGCAAGACCGGACAAAGAAAGAAACAACAAAAAGAAGAAAGTTTTTTTCTCCTTTTTATCTAAGATTTTTAAAAACTGCCCCCATTGTGATTTCGAGGGCCACTTTTTAGGCATAATTAAAAGATAAGATTGAGCAGGGACAAGACAATAAAAGCCGCCCCGAATAAAACTGTCGCCCAAAAGATTTTTTTCTGGACGCCCCTTCTGGTGGCATAATATCCTCCCTCCTGTCCGAAGGCAGAACCCAAAGCGGTTCCCCTTTGTTGCAACAAAATCAAAACTATTAAAATAATAGATATAACGATCTGAGCAATATTTAAGTATTCGCTTTTCATTTTTTATTTAACTAAGATAAGGTTTAATATCGTGAAGATAGCGGTTGTCCAGAAAAGGGGAATAAGTCCGGGAATAATAAGCTCCGGAAAAAGAATATCCGCCATCCAGACTATTACCATATTGATTATGAATCCGAAAAGTCCCAGCGTTAAGATTCTTAAGGGCAAAGTTATTGTTTTTAAGAGAGGCTGAACAAAGAAGTTGATAAGCCCCAAGATGGCCCCGATTATGAATAAAAACTGGATTCCTCCCGTAATTTCCACTCCGGTAACAAATTTATCGGCTAGCCATAGGCTGGCTACGCCGGCAACAAGTTGGAGAGCTAAGTTCATCATCGCGAATCTATAATAGCAAGGATTGGGCTTTCGGGCAAGGACAGATCATTTTACGATCTCCGGCTGGAAAAATTCGTTGAGTTTTGTTTCTAGGGGGGTTAATTTTTTATTTTAATAAAAAAATGCCTGGCCGATTTTAATTGACTAGGCACTTGTGGGAATTAATTAAGACCACGTCCATGTGATCGCTTTTAGCATTATGGTGGCCTGTGCAGCATAGATCTGGTTGGGGCTACGAATCAATGCGGCCAATGCCATGCAATGCATGCGCTTTCCCTTGCCGCTCAACAAGCCTTTCCCGGATCTTCCCGTTTTCTCGTTGGCTGGTTCAAACTCTTCCGCCAGAGCCATTAGTTCGTCTGGGGAAACGTAAATAGTTTCTCCTACAGTCGGCCTTATAAAAGCCGTGACCGGTACCACGGACGCTTCATCATATCCTGCAGGTCCCTTGAAAAATACTGAATGCATTACAGGTAAACCTCGCAGAACAATTGAAGCTCCGGTTTTTTCCTGCACAACTCTTGTGAGCTCCTTCAGGTAATAATTATAGGGCACGCTTGGATCGTCGCTGCCCATAATAGCTCCACCGGGAATCTCCCAGTTTCCCTTAAAAGAGATACCTGGAATTATGGAATCCGATTTTATTCTCCTTGTAAGAAGAATTTTTCCTGTATCGGGATCCATTATGCCCGCATAAATACCCCTGGACACGGTTGCCTTTTCTTTTCCCATTTTTTACCTCCAAAGAACTTTTTGAGGAACTACTAAATTTTCCTCAATAAAACAATACCACATATTTGTGGTATTGTCAATTATTTTGGTTCTGCCCGAGGGACAATATTATAATTTTTTTGATGAAAATATAATAATGTTTTCTCCTTAAATTTTTCTATGGAAATGATTCAATAGTAGATTTTTAAGGTATTTTTTGAATTTTATCTGTTCATCTATTGAATTATACATTTCTAAAGCAATAAATTTTGAAAAAATGAACTTGGGAAGAGTTTTCAAATAATCAAAATCTTTTAAGCTCTTCACTGTGTGCATGTCATGGTTTTTTTCTGGATTATAGCCGTTCAAATGATTGCAGCCGAATTTAACTTTATTCTTTCTTAAGTAAGTATAATCAAAATCTTTGGTCCAAGAAGTCAGTGCCATTTTGAAATGTGAAAGATCAACGCAAAAACCTCCAATATCTTCAATTCTTACTTTCGGAGAAACGTAGTCATCAACATTCATTTCCAGATATAGTTTTTTCTTAAATCCAGGCCATTTATCTAAAAAACCGAAACCGCTCTCGTGGATTGTAAAATATTTGGTCTTGAATTTGTTTTCCAAAAAAACAAATTCCTCTATTTCCATATCATTTCCCGCATGGCAAAGGGGTATTTCTTTTAAAGTAGAATCTAAAAGGGCCCGGTAAATTTTTTTTCTTTCTCTCTGGTCAAATCCTTCCAAAAACAAAGCCGCTTTTTTAATTTTTAGTTCATTTAAATCTTCCAGTTTTTCTTTCCATTCGCCTTTTTTCCTGCCGGTAATACTAAGTAAGATACGATTTTCAAAATCTATTTTAGGCATTAATTTATTTTATCTTAATTCTTAGGGAAATAAAAATGGCTGAATTAATCCTTCGGGGTATCCGAACTTAAGCGGGAGCATCCATCTATGGGACGATACTAGAATTTATTTATAAATAAAAAGGTGAGGATTAAAAGCTACTGGTTTACGATCTCAGGCTGGAAAAATTCATTCATTTTTGTATTTAAAGCCGTTATTTCTTTTATTCTTATCGTAGAGGAAGAATTATAAAGAGAAATCTTTAAGATTTGACCGCTCATTGTTTCTTCTGAAAAGCCCTGATCAAAAATGAAATTTCCCAGGCTGTAAAATATATTTTTATTTTTATATTCTTCGCTTCCCTGGACAACATGGGGGTGGTGTTCGACCACCAAATCGGCGCCCGAGTCTATTGCCACTTTGGCAAAAGAAATCTGGAAAGAGCTTGGTTCAGCCTGATATTCGTCCCCGGCATGAAGAAAAACAATTAAGAAATCAGCTTGTTGTTTCGCTTTTTCAATATCTTTTTTAATTTCCTCGATATCGTTTTCTGATATCCAGGCGATTCCAGAAGACTCTTCTCCTGCGGTCCAATAATTAGAGCCCAGATTGGTGTAATCTAAAAAACCGATTTTTATTCCTTTAATCTCTTTGATAAGGGGAGAGAAGGCTTCGTTTTTATCAAATCCCGCACCCGAATAAGACATCCCCGCTTTTTTTAATCTTTTCAAAGTATCTTCTAAAGCTTCCCGACCGTAATCAAAGGCGTGATTATTGGCCAAGAGCAAAACATTGAATCCGGCGTATCCTAGGCCGTTAATTGACTCAGGATTCATTCTGAAAGAATAAATACTGCCCACTTTTTCTCCCTTATCTGAAACAGGTCCTTCCAAATTGCCAATTAAAAGATCTGCCGCTTTCATATCATCGGCTATTCTTAAAAAAGGAAACTTGAAATTTCCCTTTCCTTCTTTATTAATCATATATTCAACCCCTCTGTTAAGCATGATGTCGCCGACCATTATAATGTCAACAGTTTCTTTTCTGCTGTTTTGAAAGTTTATCGATGTATTTTCCGAAATATTGGGAGGGGCATTATCAGCTTCTTTTTTTTCTTGCCAAATTAAAAAACAAGCTCCGGCCATCAAAGCTGATAGAAAAAAAATCAAAAGCGCTGATAGTGTTCTTTTATTTAATCTTTCCATTGCTTCTTTTAATTTTAGTAAATTTAAAAGGTATTGACAAAAAAGCTCAATTCTTTAATATGTAGAATGTAATGAATTATCACTCAAAGGTCATAACTGCTAATTTATAAAAAAATATGAACATCAAACCATTATCAGATCATATTCTTATTGAGCCTATTAAGGAAGAGGAAAAAACCAAAGCCGGAATTTTGCTTCCCGACACGGCCGAAAAAGAAAAGCCGGAACAGGGCAAGGTTATTGCCGTTGGTCCGGGAAGAAAAACCTCTTCGGGTAAGATTATTACCCTCGACGTAAAAGCGGGCGACAAGGTATTGTTTACCAAATACGGCCCGGTCGAAATAAAAGTTGATAACAAAGAATATCTAATTGCCAGACAGGAGGATATCTTGGCGATTGTAGAATAAATTTATGTCAAAACAAATTTTTTACGAAAAAACAGCAAGAGAAAAATTAAAAGCGGGAGTTGACAAGCTGGCCAACACCGTGAAGATAACCTTGGGTCCAAAGGGCAGAAACGTTGTCTTGGATAAGGGATTCGGCTCTCCGACCATTACCAACGACGGAGTAACCATTGCTAAGGAAATTGAATTGGAAGACAAGGTAGAAAATCTGGGAGCGGAAATCGTTAAGGAAGTGGCGGAAAAAACCAATGACGTGGCCGGAGACGGAACAACCACGGCCGTTGTTTTAGCCCAGGCCCTGATTAACGAAGGATTGCAATTGGTGGCAGCGGGAGTAGACCCTTTGGCTTTAAAAAGAGGAATAGAAAAAGGAGTTAAAAAAGTGGTTGAAAGCCTGAAGAAAATGTCAAAGCAGATAACCACTAAAGAGGAAATGGCCCAGGTAGCCACTATTTCCGCAGAAGACGAAGAATTGGGAATGCTGATTGCCGAAGCAATGGAAGAGGTGGGAAAAGACGGCGTGATTACGGTTGAAGAGTCAAAAACATTCGGAATTCAAAAAGAAATAGTCAAAGGGCTGCAGTTTGACAGAGGATATGTTTCTCATTATATGGTTACCGATACCGAGAGGATGGAAGCGGTTTTTGAAGATCCGTACATTTTAATTACAGATAAAAAGATTTCTTCCCTTCAGGAAATTCTTCCTGTTTTGGAAAAAGTCGTTCAGACCGGAAAAAAAGAGCTGGTAATCATTGCCGACGAAATCGAGGGAGATGCCCTGGCAACACTTATCGTCAACAAGCTCAGGGGAATATTTAACGCCTTGGCGGTTAAGGCTCCGGGATTTGGCGACAGAAGAAAAGAAATGCTTCAGGATATTGCCACCGTAACCGGCGGCCAGCTTATTTCCGAGGAACTGGGGTTAAAGCTGGAAAACGTTGAATTAAGCCATCTGGGTCAGGCCAGAAGGGTGGTAGCGGCAAAAGAAAATACCACAATTATCGAAGGAAAAGGGAAAAAGGAAGAAATTGATTCCAGGATCAAACAGATTAAAAAAGAATTGGAGCTCAGCGAATCCAGCTTCGACAAAGAAAAGCTTCAGGAAAGATTGGCAAAACTGGCAGGAGGAGTGGCGGTAATCAAGGTTGGAGCTGCTACCGAGGTTGAGCAAAAATCCAAGCAGCACAAAACAGAAGATGCTTTGGCGGCAACCAGGGCGGCTGTCGAAGAAGGGATTGTTACGGGAGGAGGAGTGGCTTTACTGAGAGCTTCCGAATCTTTGGATGAAATAAAAATGGAAGACGATAAATTCTTCGCCATTTACGTTAAAGAAATGCTTAAAAAAGCTCTGGAATATCCCATCCGCCAGATTGCCATAAATGCGGGAACAGACGAAGGAGTGGTTGTCAACAAGGTGAAAGAAAACAAGATAAGCTTCGGCTTTAATGCCAAGACAATGGAATACCAGGATTTGATGCAAGCCGGCATCGTTGACCCTACTAAGGTTGTGAGAAGCGCGCTTCAGAATGCCGCTTCAGCCGCAATGATGCTTCTGACCGCCGATGCGGTGGTTGCCGAAAAACCGGAAGAGAAGAAAGAAAGACAGGGGATGCAGGGCATGCCAGGAATGGGAGAATACTAAAATATTCAGAAATTAAGAATTGAAAAGCCCGCCTGACGGCGGGCTTTTCAATCTCTGAAAAAAAGCTTAGAATAGGACTAGAATGAATAAAAAGGTCGCTTAAATAATTATTATTAAAGATAATAAAAATGGCACAATTTATTTTATTAATAGCAGCAGTGATAGCTTTTTGGTTTGCCGTAACCTATAACGGTTTGGTTGTTTTCCGCAACCGGACCAAAGAAGCCTGGTCAGACATTGATGTCCAATTAAAAAGGAGATATGACTTGATTCCCAATTTAGTTGAGACGGTCAAAGGATATGCCGCCCATGAACGGGAACTTTTTGAAAAAGTGACCCAAGCAAGAACCCAGGCAATGGGAGCTCAAGGCATAAAAGAAAAAGGAGCAGCGGAAAATGTCCTTTCCTCAACCTTGAAATCCCTTTTTGCCGTAGCGGAAAATTATCCCGATTTGAAAGCTTCTGCTAACTTTTTGGAGCTTCAAAAAGAGATTACCGACACGGAAGACAAGATCCAGGCGGCCAGAAGGTTCTATAACACCAATGTCAGGGATCTGAACACCAAGATCGAAACATTCCCAACTAATACAATTGCAGGAATGTTTGGATTCAGCAAGCAGGAATTTTTCGGAGCCAACGAAGCGGAAAGAGAGCCTGTAAAAGTAAAGTTTTAATTCTTAATTTAAATGGCTAGCTTATACACCCAAGCAGATTCAAATACCTGGAAGACTTGGTTATTAATGACGTTCTTTTTGGTATTCGTCATTTTTTTAGGATGGCTGTTCAGCTATATACTCAAAGATCAAGGCATTCTTTATATCGCCGTGTTTGTAAGCATTCTCACCAGCTTCGGAAGCTATTGGTATTCCGATAAGGTTGTTTTGGCAATGACCAGGGCCAAACCGATTGAGAAGAAAGACAACCCGGAGCTTTACAGATTAGTGGAAAATCTCTGCATTACGGCTGGCCTTCCTCTGCCCAGAATATATATTTTAGAAGAGAGCCAGCCCAATGCTTTCGCTACCGGAAGGGATGAAAATCATGCGGTTATTGCCGTTACCAGGGGGCTTCTGAATAAATTGGAAAAATCAGAACTGGAAGGAGTGATAGGGCATGAACTTTCACATATAGGGAACAAAGATATGCTTTTGCAAACCTTTGTGGTTGTTCTGGCCGGCATCATCGCTTTGATATCAGATTGGTTTTTGAGGATAAGCTACTTTGGGGGAAGAAGGCGAGATTCGGAAAATTCCGGCGGGTCAATTCTGTTTTTCTTGGGAATTATTGCAGCAATTTTAGCGCCCATTGCCGCTACCTTGATCCAATTAGCTGTTTCAAGAAAAAGGGAATTTTTGGCTGATGCTGACGGAGCTCTTTTAACCAGGTATCCCGAGGGATTGGCCAGGGCTTTGGAAAAAATTTCTGATGATCAAAATTCTTTGAGCGTAGCCAGCAATGCCACAGCCCATCTTTTTATCTCTGATCCCAGGAGAGGGAAACAGGCAAAAAGCTGGTTTACAAAACTTTTTCTTACCCATCCTCCAGTGGAGGAAAGAATACGGGCTTTGCGCGATATGGAGGCTTAAAATATTTGGAGAGGTGCAGGAGCGGTTTAACTGGCGGTCCTGGAAAGACCGAGTACCGAAAGGTACCGTGGGTTCGAATCCCACCCTCTCCGCCAAGACAATTTTTTATCGGCATGACCCGAGTGCAGGCAAATAAAAATGATATAATTATTGAAAAGTCGATGTGCTTAATTAACCTCATTATAAAAAGATGGTAAAAGGAAATTTTATTGGTGCCGCGATTGTTGCAATAATCTACACAATCTATATTTTATGGAAACCCCTTCCACCAACCCCACAAAAAGTATTATTAGTAATTCTTAATGCTTTAACTATTGTGCTGATGTCTTTTGCATTCAGATAAAAAATCACTGTATTTATAGAGGAGATCAAAAGAAGCATTAAAGATTAATAATTTTTACTTTAGGCAATGGATGCGAGTCAGGTAATAAAAAAACTAAAAAGCCACGCCAATCATAAAAATGTGGAAGGCATGGCGCGGTTCGGGATAAATCCTCGCAATACACTGGGAGTAAGCATGCCGTTATTGCGCCGGACGGCCAAAGAAATAGGGAAAGACCATAAATTAGCGCAAGGGTTATGGATTTCTGGCATCCATGAAGCGAAGATCCTGGCTTCCTTAATTGATGATCCTAATCTGGTGGACAGCAAGCAGATGGAAAGATGGGTTAAAGGTTTTGATTCTTGGGATGTTTGCGACCAGACTTGCATGAATCTTTTTGATAAAACACCTTTTGTTTATCAGAAAGCTTCAAAGTGGGCCAAAGAAAAAAGCGAATTTGTAAGAAGAGCGGGGTTTGCTTTAATGGCAACATTATCCGTTCATGATAAAAAAGTCAAAGACAAGGAGTTTATTAAATTCTTCCCATTGATTAAAAAATTTTCCACTGACGAAAGAAATTTCGTAAGGAAAGCGAATAATTGGGCGTTAAGGCAAATTGGCAAAAGAAATATATTTTTGAATAAAAAAACGATTGAGCTTGCCGAAGAAATCCAAAAAATCAATTCCAAATCAGCTAAGTGGATTGCCGGTGACGCAATTAGGGAATTAAAAGCGAAAAGATTTAAATAAAACAATGGATGATAAAAATAATTTAAAGCCGAGAGTGGGAGTGGGCGTTATGGTTTTAAAAGACAATAAGGTTTTGCTCGGGCAAAGGCATATCGACCCGGAAAAAGCTGACAGCGAACTCCATGGAGAGGGAACCTGGACAATGCCGGGCGGCAAACTTGATTTTCAGGAGGGGCTGAAAGAAGCAGGTATTAGAGAGGTTTTTGAAGAAACTGGAATCAAGGTAAAAAACCTTGAAATTATCAGCGTTTCCAACGACGTGGTTCCTGATAACCACTTTGTAACCATAGGATTTTTATGCAATGATTTTGAGGGCGAGGCGGAAGTTATGGAGCCGGATGAAATAACCGAGTGGCAGTGGTTTGGATTGAATAATCTTCCCTTCAATATTTTTTCTCCCAGCGCAAAGATTATCAAAAATTATTTAGATAAAAAGATTTATCAGGAGAATTAAAAATGTTTAGCCCTATTGATGAAATTAAAGAGAAGCTGGATGTTGTCGAAGTAATAGGTTCTTACATCAAACTTCAAAAAACAGGAGCCAACTATCGGGGGGTTTGCCCTTTCCATGCGGAAAAAAAGCCTTCTTTTTTTGTTTCTCCAAGCCGCCAAATCTGGCATTGTTTTGGATGTTCTAAGGGAGGCGACATTTTCGGATTTGTTAAAGAAATAGAGGGAGTGGAGTTCGGAGATGCTTTACGGATTTTAGCCCGAAAAGCAGGCGTGGAATTGAAAAAACAGACTCCGGAAATGGTTAAGTTTCAGACCGAAAGGCAGAGGCTCGGCGAGGTTTGCGATTTGGCAACAAAGTTTTTTGAAAAACAGCTCAATGAAAGCAAAAGCGGAGAAGCTGCCAAAAAGTATCTTTTAGACAGGGGAATCAAAGAAGAATCTATCAGGAAATGGCGTATAGGCTATGCTCCTGATGTCTGGCAGAGCTTGTCTGAATTTTTAGCTTCCAGAAATTACAAGAAAGAAGAGATTGAAAAATCAGGACTGGGCTTAACCTCGGAAAAGGGTTCTTTTTATGACAGATTCAGGGGAAGAATCATCTTTCCCATCCTTGATTTAAATTCCCAGGCGGTCGGTTACGGAGGCAGGGTTTTTAAAGACAAGGATAAGGCAGAAGTGGCCAAATACGTTAACACGCCCAACACTCTTTTATACGACAAAAGCAGGATTTTATACGGCCTGGATAAGGCAAAAGTGGAGATAAGGAAAAAAGACAGCTGTATTTTGGTTGAAGGATACACTGATGTTATAATGGCTAATCAGGCGGGTACTTTGAACGTGGTCGCCACCTCAGGAACGGCCCTGACCCCTTTTCAATTAAAAATACTGAAAAGATATACGGAAAACCTTATTCTTGGTTTTGACATGGATGTTGCCGGAGATTCGGCTACCAAAAGAGGGATAGACCTGGCTCAAATATTAGGATTTAACATAAAAGTCCTTCGCTTGCCGGAAGGAAAAGATGCGGCTGAAATCATCGCTAAAAATCCCCAAGAATGGGAGAAAGCCCTTTCAGAACCCAAATCAATAATGGATTTTTATTTTGAATCGGCCTTTAAGGGAAGAGACGAGAAGAGCCCGGAAGGGAAAAAAGAAATTTCAAAAATCCTTTTGCCGGTCATAAAAAAGATTCCCAATAAAATAGTCCAGTCCTATTGGATAAAAGAGCTGGCTAAGAAATTGGAAGTAAAAGAGGAGAATATAGAAGAGGAAATGAGAAAGGTCAAGACAGAAGGGCTTTCCGACAGGTTCGGGCTTGAGCCGGAAGAATTAGCAAACCTTCCCCAAAAGTCGCGCCGAGAGCTATTGGAAGAAAGCTTATTGGTTTTAATCATAAAATTGCCTTCCAGTATTGAGCTTATCGAAGAAAAATCAATTTTTTATTGCTCTCCAAGTACCCGGGAAATTTTGGAAAAATTAGGGAAAAAGGAAAAGCTGGAATCAGATTTTTTTAATTACATTTGCCTGAGGGCAGATGCGGAAGAGATAGAAGAAAAAGAAATCATTTTAGAAATAAAAAATTGCTTAAGGGAAATTCAAAGCCTGGAAGTTAAAAATAGTTTAGATCAGATTTCCAAAGAAATTAAAAAGGCCGAAGTGGAAAAAGACTTTAAAAGAGTTGAAGAACTATTTAAACAATTTAAAGAAAAAACAAGCGAATTAAACAACCAATGATTAAAAAACAGAAAAAAATAAAAAGCAAGAAAAAAACTGTTAAAAAAATCAGGAAAGCAGTAAAATCAAAGCCGAAGAAAAAAGCGACAAAAAAGAAGAAGGCCTTGCATCCGGCCGGAAGGAAAAAAGCTTTTAATCTTGATAATTTCCAGCCCCTGATAGACAAGGGCAGGGAAAGGGGCTTTGTCACTTATTCTGAAATTCTTTACGCCTTTCCTGAAGTAGAAAAAGACATCAACGGCCTGGAAGAGCTGTATGATGTTTTGGAAAAACAGGGAATCGAGATAAAAGAAGCCAAGGAGTTTTTATCATCGGAAGAAGTGGTCAAAAAGAAGGGCAAGGATTCGGAAGTAAAGATAGACCCGATTCAGATGTATTTAAAAGAAATAGGAAAGATTCCTTTTGTTACCGCCAACGAAGAAAAAGAGCTTGCTAAAAAAATTGAAAAAGGAGATCTGGAGGCAAAGAAAAAATTAGCCAAAGCAAATTTGCGCCTGGTCGTTTCGATCGCCAAAAGGTATGTCGGCCGTTCGGCCAATTTGACCCTGCTGGATCTGATCCAAGAGGGAAATCTGGGTCTTTTCCGGGCAGTAGAGAAATTCGACTGGAGAAGAGGATATAAATTTTCAACCTATGGAACCTGGTGGATAAGGCAGGCGATCACCAGGGCTTTGGCTGACCAATCAAGGACAATCAGGATTCCTGTCCACATGGTAGAAACGATTTCCAAATACACCCAAGCAAGGCGCAGGCTTTTACAGGATTTGGGAAGAGAGCCTTTGCCCGAAGAGATTTCCGCTGAAATGGGGATAGAATTGGACAAGGTTTATCACATCATGAAAATATCCCAAGAAACTGTTTCTTTGGAAACCCCGGTGGGAGACGACGACAATGATTCTGTCCTGGCCGAGTTTATAGAAGACGAAAAGACAGCTCCTCCTTCCCTTGAGGCGGCCAGAAACCTTTTGAAAGAAAGGCTTAAAGAAATTCTTATTGATCTGACCGACAGGGAACAGAAAATCTTGGGGCTGAGGTTCGGGCTGGGAGACGGGGTGACCCATACGCTTGAAGAAGTGGGCAAGGAGTTTGGCGTAACAAGGGAGAGGATCAGGCAGATCGAAGCCAAGGCGATTGAAAAAATCAGAGTGCACGGCTCTTTAAAAAAATTAAAAGGGTACTAAAAAGACCATGATTCAATTTTTGCTGCGAAAGCCGGTCACCGTTTTATTTGTAAGCTTTGCAATCGCGATTTTTATCGGAGCGCTCTCATTAAAGCTTCCCTTTTCAACAACAAGGGATATTTCTTTTTTAGACGCTCTTTTTACTTCGACTTCGGCTGTTTGCGTTACGGGTCTGACTGTTATTGATATAGGAACCACTTTTACCCTATTCGGGCAGATAGCTATTTTGTTTTTAATCCAGATAGGGGGGTTAGGGATCATGACGGCCGGAGCCTTTGTCTTTTTGCTTTTGAAAAAAGTAGGGGTCGGAGCCGGCTTAAAAATAATCCTTGAGGAGGATTATATTTCCGGAGTGAAAAGAGCCACAAAGTTTATTATCGTCAGCACCCTTTTAATAGAGCTGATCGGTGCTGGTCTGCTTTTTCTTGAGTGGAAGAAAATGTCTTTACTCGAGACCGGACAGCTGGCTTTTAGCGCTCTGTTCCATTCGATTTCCGCTTTTTGCAACGCCGGTTTTTCCCTTTTCCAGGACAATCTCCTTAGATTTAAGGGAGACATCGCCACCAACTTAATTTTTTATTCCCTGATAATCTTGGGCGGAATAGGCTTCTTGGTGATAGAGGATGTTTACAGAGCCGTGAGTTTTTTCTTTAAAAATCCAAGGTTTCATTTTAAACCGGGCTTTCATGTCCATAAAAAAATAAAACTCGGCCTGCATTCAAAAATAGTCATAATCTCAACGCTCCTCATAATTATAATTGGAGCATTTTTATTTTATCTATTTGAAAAAGAAAATCTTTCATATCTTTCCCAGAAAGAGCTTATTCTTTCGTCATTTTTTCAGACAATTACCTCCAGAACCGCCGGTTTTAATACCGTAGACATAGGAGCCCTTACCCGCCCCACCTTGGTGCTTTTGATGTTCATCATGTTTGTCGGAGCAGCTCCTACTTCGACTGCCGGGGGAATAAAAGTTACCAGCTTGGCGATAGTTTTTCTTTCAATAGTTGCTTTCATAAAAGGCAGGCACGATATTGTTATTTTCGGCAGAACAATCCCTAGGGTCCAGATGAAAAATGTTTTTATTCTGGTAACAGCCTACCTGTCGTTTTGCCTTGTCATTTTTTTTCTAATGCTCTATACTGAAAAAGGAATTTTCGAACAAATTCTATTTGAAATTTTCTCGGCCATGGGTACGGTGGGCCTTTCGACCGGAATCACCGCTCAGCTCACGGATTTGGGAAAAGTTTTAATCATATTGACAATGTTTGTCGGCCGGCTTTTGCCCTTGTCCATAGCCATTCTCGGAGCAAGGAAGCTGATTGAGCCGGCTATTGTTTTTCCCGAAGAAAAAGTTATATTAGGTTAAACTTATGATAAAAAAGAGTTTTGCAATAATCGGGCTCGGAAGATTCGGCTTTAAATTAGTCGAAGAGCTCAGCAAGATGGGACTCGACGTTATCGCCATCGACAGCGATAAGGGGGCGATAGAAAGAGTGCGCAACATAGCTTCTGAAAGCTTGATTTTAGACGCAATCAACAAAGAGGCTTTGGAAAAAAGCGGCGTAAAAGAAGTGGACTGCGTCGTTGTAGCAATAGGAAAAAACATGGAGGCAAGCATTCTGACCACCACTCTTTTGAAGGAAATCGGCGTGAAAGAAATCATTGCCAGGGCAGAAAGTCATCTTCATGCAAAAATCCTGAGAGGAGTCGGAGCGGACAGGGTGGTTTTCCCGGAAGAAGATATGGCAGTAAGGATGGCCCATGCCATTCATTTCCACGGCGTTCAGGAATATGTTGATATTGACGGGCCTTGGGATCTGGCAGAGCTGAAAATTTCAAAAGCAAACAAATTAGTGGGCAAGACCATTCTCAAAGCAAGAAACGGATTTGTAGAAGATGTTAATGTCTTGATGGTAGAAAGAGAAAAAGGCAAGATTTTCAATCATCACACCGAGCAAGAGAGGGAAGAAAGAGAGAATATTTTGCCGAAAGACGATTATATTATCAGAGAGGATGATATCCTGATACTTTTTGGAAGACCGGAAAATTTGGAAAAGTTCATTGAAAAAATAAGTTAATCATATTCCGGAGTAGCTCAATTGGTAGAGCGGCTCCCTGTGAGAGTAAATACTTTTATTCGCCGATAACGATATAATTATATCAATGGCTTATAAGAGAAAATATGCCGACCGAAGGCAATACTTAATTATGGCTGTCGCCAAGCGACGGCGTAAAATTAAGCTGATGTCCGTTGAATATAAAGGAGGAAAATGCCAAATTTGCGGATATAATAAATATCCTGGCGCATTAGACCTTCATCATATCAACGGTAAAAAATCATTTGGCATAAGCGCTAAGGGGTACACCCGTTCCTGGGAAATAACAAAGAAAGAACTGGATAAGTGCATCTTAGTTTGCTCCAATTGCCACAGAGAAATTGAGGCCGGCATTTCGCAGCTCCCAAAGGAAACTTTGGGATGAACACCTTGGGATAACGGTGAAGTCCTATGCGAGAGTAGGATAATACCGTGGGAACCCCGATCATTTATCGGGGGCGCCGTAGAGACTAGATACCGAGGTGCCTAAACCAAATTAAAATTTGGTATGGCAAAGATATAGTCCACTCCTAAAAGTAATTTTAGGGCTACGTGTAAGGAGATGGTTGTAGGTTCGAGTCCTACCTCCGGAGCAGATGAATCCTGTGAAACCGACCCGTCCCCGTCCAGATTTTGAGCACAAAATGGAGACGGAGCAGGTTCTAGATTCCCATCCCCGTCAGTGACTGGGGATGGGTCTCGAACTCGGTATTAATTTCCAGAAAGTAAAAATTCGCCATTTAGGCGATTTTTTATTTTATTTTAGCCATTTTCAAACGTCTTGCTTTTCGTTAAAAAAGAGCTACATTGAAAGTAGATAAACCCTTGATATGAAAGAAAAAATTAAGAAAATTATAGATTTTGTTGTTAAAATGTTATTTTTTCTTTCTATCCCTGGCTTCCTTTTTTTAATATTAAACGATAGGTCATATGGGGGTGGCGCAGTTATATTTATCTTCTCTATTTGGGGATTATTTGAATATACAAGGTGGGTTAACAGAACCTTTAACCGTCAAAAATAAAATATGAATTTTTTCAAAAATAATTGGTTCAAATTTTTAGCGATTCTATTTCTATTAGGGGCTTTAGGGAATAATTCTTATGGTTATTATCAATTATTAAGATGGACTATTTTAGCTATTGGAGCCTATTCTGCATATTCGGCCTATAAATTAGGAAGCAAATTTTGGTCTTGGATTTTCGGGATAATCGCCATCCTCTTTAATCCGATTATTCCTTTTGCTTTTCAGAGAGAAACTTGGCAAATTATAGACCTTGTTGTGGCAATAATATTTTTCGCTTCTTTTTTGAAATATGGAAGAAAAAATTAACCAAAAAGGATTCATTCAAATTCCGTTATTGATAGGTATTATAATTTCTACCATAGTAATGGCCGGAGCTGGTTATGGAGCATTTGAATATCACAAGACATCTAATATAATAGGGGAAGCCGAGCAATTATCAAAAGAAGAAAAATACACAGAAGCAATTGAAAAATTAGAATCCGCCCAAGGCGGATTTCTTGTTAAGAAATTAGGCGTACAAAAAGAAGAAATTAATAGCGAGATAGAAAGTGATAAAAAATTAAATGAAGATAAGTCCAAATATAATCAAGGGTTAGATGAGCTTAATAATGATAACTTACAAAGGGCCATAGATTTATTATCAGAACTTCCAGAAAGCTCTTTTTATTATCAAAAAGCCCAAACAAAAATAGAGGAATCAAAGAGGAAGATGGTTGAGGGTCAGCTTTCCGTTGAAACGATTGCAAAATTAGCCGCACAAGCTAGGGCTAATCAAGAAGAACTTGAAAAAAACATAAAAGAGCAACAACTATCTTTAAAGGAGGCAGAAGAAAAAAGAATGAATGCAGATAGCGATAAGGATGGCTTAACTTATGCTCAAGAGCTAGCCCATGGGACATCTGACCTGAATCCAGATTCTGATGGTGACGGAATAATTGATAATAAAGATACTAATCCAACGGGAGGAGGAAGAGATATGCCTCAATACTTTTCGTGGAGTTATGGTGGCTATGATTGGAATTGGACTATAAAAATTCACGAAGATTGGTTTGATTATTACAAGGCTAAAAATCCTAGACCGAAGCCGACGAGTATAGATTATATTACCTATAATGATCCTTTTATTAAGGGTGTAAGTGAAAAAATTGCTGAAGCAGCTGAAAATAAAAATCTCTGCGCATCTTGTTTAGCCGCCTCATTTATTCATAGCTTATCTTATATTGACGACAAATATACTGGTTATGATGAATATCCTAAATATCCAGTCGAGACTATCATGGAAAAAAATGGTGATTGTGAAGATACTTCTTACCTATTAGCATCTATCATAAGAGCAATGAATATAGATGCTGTTCTTATTTTGTTGCCAGGGCATATGGCAGTTGGCGTTTGGATGGATTGCGACAGCCCCGGAACGTATTATAAATTGGATGACAGATGCTATTACTATATTGAAACTACAAGCGCCAAAGATTGGGCCGTCGGCGAGATGCCTTCCGAAGCCCCGCGCACGACAGCAACTTTAATAAAAATTCCCTCTGGTGAAATGGTTAGCAATATAATTCCTCAATATAAAAAACACTGTTATTCTTCTACTGATTTCTCTGGTTATTATAA
>JAPLXK010000049.1 GCA_026396095.1 Candidatus Nealsoniibacteriota bacterium
CATTGTTGCAGGGAACCTTGATGTGGCCACTGAAAAGATTAAAAACGCAAATTTTTCTCTAGGACAAAAAAGGGAAATCTTGGGCGAAATTCATGGTAGTCTTTACCCGAAAGACCATGCGGGAAAAGCTGAACAGATAACCGAAATAACAATGATCGTCATGGGCATAGAGTAGATTTCCCTGTTTAGGTTGAGATTGTAGAAAAAAACATATGGCGGACCTTTAGTCCGTCTTTTTATTTGTCATTATGCTTTATATTTGATATTCTATTTAAAGACAAACAAAATTTTAACTTTAAATAATTATGCTTAACTTTGAGGTCATTTCCGTTATCTTGCTTTCGCTTTTTGCTATTTGGTATGTATTAACTCACATTTTCCCCCATTTACTTTAAACAGAATAAACCCGGAAACGGGTTTTTTGTTTAAGGGAAAAATGATATGATAATAATATAATAAACAAAGGTCAAAAAATTAAAATTTATTTAAAATATGTTAGCAAAACACAGCATAATTAGAACAATTTACTTGTATCTTTTCACCATAGTCGGCCTGGCTCTTGTTGTCAGCGGAATGGTTCGTTTGCTCGACATGGGACTGAAGATGTTTGTTTTCACCAAGGCTGAGGACATAGACAAGCTTCAACAACAATATAATCTTCCTTATTATTCCTCTCCCATCCCCGTAGAAAAACTGCAAACTTATCAAGATAGCACCACTACCGAATTGACGATTGAAGAAAGAGCGGCGCTTAAGAGTTGGCTGAGCGAATATAAAAAAGCACAGGAAGCGGCGGGGAAAATAGATTATCTGGCTTCCCAAAGGCAAAGAGAGGCTTCCAGCAACTTGGCGATGATTTTAGTCGGTCTTCCTTTATATCTTTATCATTGGCGGATAATCAAGAAAGAAACGAAAGAGGAAAAAGAAGATTAATTATTAACTAATTATCAATAATAATATGGAAGATTTTCAAACAAAAGCGCAATCAACATCAGGGGGAAAAGACTCTTGTTGTTGCGGGGGGCATGCCCACAACAGTTTATTCAAAGTATTTTTAGGATTGGCTGCGGTTTTTCTATTTGTTCTTATCCTTTACTCGGCAGCAGGAGCCTTTAATAAAATAAAAGAATGGAAATATATCGGCCAGGGCATTGAGGCTAAGAACACCATTACCATTTCCGACAGCGGAGAGATATATGCCAAGCCGGATTTGGCCATCACCTCTTTTTCGGTGATAACCGAGGCTAAAACCGTTGCCGAGGCGATATCGGAAAATACGAAAAAAATGAATGCGGTAACAGACGCCGTTAAAAAGCAAGGCGTGGAAGAAAAAGATTTAAAAACAATTAACTTCAGCATTAGTCCTCATTATGATTATTACGACACGAGCAAGGCTTATCCCTATGAAGGACAAAGAGTTTTATCCGGTTACGATGTCACTCAATCACTGCAGGTGAAAATAAGGAGTTTGGAGAAAGTCGGGAGCATTATCCAGGCAGCGATTGATAACGGAAGCAACGAGGCAGGAGATTTGCAATTTACCATTGATAACCAGGACGAATTAAAGAAGCAAGCCAGGGAAGAGGCCATAAAAAAAACCAAGGCGAAGGCAGAAGAGCTGGCCAGCCAATTGGGAGTAAAATTGGTTAGGATTGTCAGTTTCAGCGACAGTAATTCTGTTCCGTATTACCATGAGATGGAAAAATCATCATCTATTGGCATGGGCGGAGGAGGCGATACCGCCCCCCAAATACAAACAGGGGAGAATAAAATACAGGTTACGGTTTCGATTACCTACGAGATCGATTAAAGTTTTTAATATGCTTTTGGCAAACAGGGAGGAAAAAGTTTTTTGGACGCAGCATTCCAAAGCCAAAATGCGCCAGTATCGGTTTTCGGAAAAAAGAGTGTTGAGTATTTTACGAAAGCCGGACAGGAGAGAGGTGGGAATAGCGCCGAAAACCATTGCCGCCATGCAGGTTTCTGGAACTAAAAAATATCCCGGCGAGGTTTGGATGATGTATTCTTATCTCAATAGAACAGCTTTCGGAAAAAAAGAAAGAATTTTAGGAATTATTTCTGCTTGGCGCTATCCGGGAAGAACCCCCCTGGGACAGCATCCCATTATACCCGAAGACACCCTGGAAGAGTTAAAATTTATTAAACAGTTAAAATGATGAATAATTTCACTAAGATATCAGGCTGGTTGTTATTTTTTATCGGTTTTTTCATAATAGTGTTTGCCGTTTGGCATTCATATAATATCATTTTCGCCAAAGCCGAAATTCCCGATTTTTTTCAAACCCCAGAAGAAACAAAAAACGTTCCCGCTGCAACAGAGACTCAAGACGTACAGGTCCTATTACAAAAAGCGATGCAAGATCAGCTTAAGGGGTTCTTTCCCCCTGATATTATCACCAAGTCTTTGAATCTTTTTGCTTGGGCAACGCTGGCTTTAATTTTAATGTCCGGCGGTTCCAAGATTTCCGATTTGGGAATAAGGCTGATAAAAATAGGACAGGAAAAAAACGAACATGCCTAAAGAAAACATTTTTTTTCAAAGAATTTTTTGGCATTTTTTTGAAGTGCCGAAAGAAATATTAAGAGCTTGGAAAAATTTTCTTTTGTTTAATTTGAATTATTTTTCCATTCCCTTGCTCCTCAAGACGTTTTTTTCTCCCTGGCGGAGGTACAGGGAATCATATGGCAGGGTATTTGATGCCGGAAAATATTTGGAAACATTTTTAGCCAACATCATTTATTGTACTTTAGGCGCGATGATGAGAAGCTTTCTGATAATCATCGGGCTTTTCTCTGAAATTTTTATTTTTTTTGCCGGCCTGATTGCTTTTTTCGGATGGATCGTTTTGCCGGTTATTTTAATACAGGGATTGGCCATAGGATTGAGCATGATATTTAAATAAAAAATGGAAACAGATTAATTTTTTATAAATGAAATTCGAAATAAAAGAAACAGCAATTTTTCAGGCGATAAAGTGGGAAGGTTTTTACGGGCTGATGGGACTTCTCAAAAGATTGTTTTTGCTTTTCTCTTTTTTGCCGTTTTTTTACTTATTTTTCGGGAGAGACCTTCATTTGTTTTTCGGACTTTTTTTGGTTTTTCCTATTCTTTACCTGATCTTTAAAATTGAGGAATCTTTTTTTAACCTAAAATTTAAAAATCCAAAACTTGAAAATTCTATAGGAGAAGCCTTAACTAATCCGGAAGAAATTAATTTGGCCGATTTTTTTAGCTTTGAGGCGGCCAAAGCGATTTGGAAGTCAAAAAATAATTCCGAAAAGCTTTTTTACAATATTCTTTGCGAAAATCCTAGAATTAATTTTATTTTTTCCCGCTTACTCCTCGATGTTAATAAAATTAAAAAAATTATTAAAAGCCAAAAAACCGAAGACAGGCCTGATAATTTTAAGGAAGTAATCATAGGTTCTCTAAGGACGGCCAGCCAGAAGAGACATAAAAGGGTAGAATTGGGCGATATTATTATTTCTTTGGCAAAAAATAATTTAATCTTCAAGACAATCTTGGTTGACGCCGATCTTAACGTTAGCGATATTGAAAGTACGGTTTTGTGGCTGGAAACACTAGAAAGAAGAATCATGGAAGAAAGTCATTTTTGGGAATGGGAAAACCTGATCAAAAAAGGAAGTCTGGCCAAGGATTGGGCATCTGGTTTTTCTCCCTTGCTTGACCGATTCGGCATTGATTATTCTGCAGTAACAAGACAGCAGGGTTTTGCCGAAATCGTGGGCCATAAAGAAGAAATTGAGGCAATGGAAAGAGTTTTGGCCCGCAGAGAGCTTAATAATTGTGTCTTAGTAGGTGAGCCTGAAACGGGAAAGAAAAGCATGGTTTTGGAGCTGGCCAGAAAAAGCGCCCTGGGAAAAAGCTTTCCTGAGATTAATTACAAAAGAATAATTGAACTAGACCTAAGTTCCTTAGTGGCCCGGACAAAAGACGTGGAAGAAGCGGAAGCTTTTTTGGAACAGATTTTTAGGGAGATGATGAGCGCCGGAAACGTTATTTTAGTGATAGATAACTTCCATCAT
>JAPLXK010000024.1 GCA_026396095.1 Candidatus Nealsoniibacteriota bacterium
CCAAGCTTGCAATTTTTTCAAAACCTTTTTCCCTGATTTCCCTAGGAACGGGACCTATAATTCTTCCTCCTTTTGGCTCTTTAGTTTTACCGTCCAAAATAACCACTGCGTTGTCATCAAACCTGATATAGCTTCCGTCCGGCCTGCGAAATTCCTTTCTCTGGCGGATTATCACCGCTCTAATCACCTCATGTTTTTTAACAATTCTTCTCGGTTCCGCTTCTTTTACGGCAACCACTATTACGTCCCCGATCTGGGCATAACGCTTTCTGGTTCCGCCCAAAACCTTAAAACATTGGACGATTTTAGCGCCGGTATTGTCAGCAACTTTTAACATTGACCTTGGTTGAATCATATTTTTTTAACAACTTTCCATTTTTTATCCTTGCTTATCGGACGGCATTCCTCAATCATAACATTATCGCCCAAGCCGAACTCTCCTTCTGAATGGGCCTTGTATTTTTTGTGAACTTTATATCTCCTTTTGTATTTAGGATGCTCTTTTATCCTTTCCACTTCAACCACAACCGTTTTCTGCATTTTATTGGAAATAATTTTCCCGATTAGTGTTTTTTTAGCCATCTTATTTAATGTTTTTTATTAAAGTAAATATCTGGGCTATTTCTTTTTTAATTTTCCTTACCTCTCTGACGTTTTTAACCTTTCCTGCGGACAAATCAAAATAAAGCTGCCTTAATTTTTCCCGGTCATCATTAAGAAGCCCTTCCAGTTCAGATTTTGTTTTTTGGCGCAATTCTGCTATTTTCATATTTTACCGTTTAATAAATCTTGTTTTTACAGGAAGCTTGTCTGAAGCTTTTTCAAAAGCCTCTTTGGCAATTTCTTCCTTTATTCCGTCTATTTCAAAAATAATCCTTCCCGGCCTGACGGGAAAAGCATAGTGGTCCACTCCTCCTTTTCCTCCTCCCATGGGAACCTCCGTTCCTTTCTTGGTTACCGGCTTGTCCGGAAAGACCCTTACCCAAAGCTTTCCTCCTTTCTTAAAGTACCTGATAATGGCACGCCTGGCCGCTTCCAGCTGTCTGGCGGTGACCCAGCGCGTTCCCATGCTCATCAAAGCGTAAGAACCGAAAGCAATGGTTGTTCCTCTGTTGTCAAAACCCCTTGATCTTCCCTTGTGCCATTTCCTGTGTTTAACTTTTTTGGGCATTAATATGGACATATGATATTCAAAATATTTTTACTCAAATTTGTCTCCCTTATAAATCCAGACCTTGACCCCTACTAATCCGTAGCTGCAATGGGCGTTTTCTCTTGCATAATCAATATCGGCCCCGATCGTCTGTCTGGGCAATCTTCCTTTTTTCAGCCATTCTTTTCGGGCGATTTCTGAACCGTCCAATCTTCCTGCCAATTCCACCCTCACTCCTTTAACTTCTCTAGAAATGGAAATTTTTTCAATGGCTTGTTTTAAAACCCGGCGGAATGCAATTCTTTTCTCTATCTGCTGGGCCACCCATTGGGCAGATAAAACAGCTGAAGCCCAGGGGTCTTTTACCTCTTTTATTTCAATTCTTATCTTTTCTTTTACAGCTGATTTAAAAACTTTTTTTTCTATCTCCTTTTTTAAATCTTCTATTCCGCTTCCTCCTCTGCCGATAATAATGCCCGGCCTGGCGCTGGAGACAATAACGGTAATTTTACCGGGAAACCTTTCTATTTCAATCCTGGCCACTCCAACCTTGCTGAGTTTTTCCTTGATGATTTCTCTTATCTTAAAATCCTCCTCCAAATATTGAGGGGTCTTTTTGATAGTTAACCAGCGCGAATCCCAATCGTTAAGGTTTTTTAATCTGTATGATTTTGGATGAACTCTATGTCCCATAAAAATAATTAAATTGATTTTCTTCTAAATATTTTATTTATTCCCTTTGCGCCTTTCGGCTTTTGCGGTTTGATTTCCTGCTTAAATTTGGGCTTTTCCGTCTTAAAAATCTTTTCTTCTGCTTCTTTTTCAGCTGATCCTTCTTTGGATTTTTCGTCCTTGGCTTTTTTGACTTTTCCTTTCGTTTTAACTATTTCCTCCAAAACCAAGGTAATGTGAGATGTTTTCTTCTGAATTTCGTAAGCCTGACCGCGGGCTCTGGGCATCCATCTTTTCTGCTTTGGCCCTTCGTCAACGGCAATCTTAAATACGAAAAGATTGGCGGGATCCATCTGAAAATTATTCTTTGCGTTGGCCATCGCCTGCTTTAAAAGTTTGAACAAGGGCAAGCTGGCTCCCTTAATTGTAAAATTCAAAATACTAGAAGCTTGTTCTACTTTTTTTCCTCTGATCATATCGGCAACTAATCTGACTTTTCTCGGAGCAATATGTAAATTTCTAAGTTTGGCTGAAACTAGCATGTTTTTATTATTTCTTGGGCGGTGCTTTTACCGCTTCTATCTTTAAAGACTCTTTCTCTGCAACCTTGGATTCTATTTCTCTCTGCATCCTTCCTCCGTGCCTGGAAAACTTGGTGGTCGG
>JAPLXK010000020.1 GCA_026396095.1 Candidatus Nealsoniibacteriota bacterium
GTTAGGCTTCCTGTTAGGTCGAAGTCGTAGTAAAAGCCGTTTTCAATTGTCGGGCCGATGCCGAAACGAGCGTCTGGGTACATTTCCCAAACAGCAGAAGCCATTATGTGGGCGAGTGAATGGCGGATAGCGTCTATTTTCATAATTTTAAAATTATCGTTAAAATTTAAGATTCTATTATTTCTTCGACCTCTTCGCAAATTAATTTCGGAACTCCGTCTTTTGAATCCATTCTTCCGGAAACCATGACGATCTTATTTTCCTGGAAGATTTCGGATTTTCCTTCCATTATGCTGGGAAAAACAACAACCTCGAGTTTTTCGCTCAGATCTTCTACGCTTACAAAAAGCATCGGTCTGCCGCTTTTGGTTATTATTTTTTTAACCTTGGAAATAATTCCTCCGATTCTTACCCTTGCATTTCTTCCCTGGTTATTCTTAGAAATATTGGCTATGGCCGTTGTCTTGGAATCCAAAATATTCTTAAAATTATTCAAAGGGTGGCTGCTGATGAACAGCCCAAGCAATTCTTTTTCCCACCCGAGCTTTTCTTTTTCACTGGCCGGAGCCGCGGCCTCCATCTTTATATTATTATTAAAATTCATTCCTTCAAAGAGCCCTCTCTGGCCGTTGGTTTTTACTCTCTGGTTTTCCCGTGAAGACTCCAAGAGTTTTTCTAAGTTCAAAAGCAATTGATTTCTTTCCGCTATCTTGTCAAAAGCCCCTGCCTTAATTAAGCTTTCCATCGATTTTTTATTCAAGTCCTTGGAACTGATCCGGGCGATAAAATCTTCAATTGAAACATACGGGCCGTTTGTTTTTCTTTCCTCGACAATCGTTTCAACGATTCCTGAACCGACATTTTTTACCGCTGACAATCCGAATCTGATTTGGTTTTTATTAGGCACTACGCCGAAATAATTGAAGCTTTCGTTTATGTCCGGAGGAAGAACCTCCAGGTTCATTTTTTTACATTCTCCTATTAAAACAGAAATCCTATCCACGTCGTTTCTTTCTGAGGTTAAAAGAGCGGCCATGAATTCAACAGGGAAGTGGACCTTCAGATAAGCAGTCTGGTAGGCGATCATGGCATAAGCCGCGGCATGGGAGCGGTTAAAAGAATAGCTTGCAAAAGGCTCAATCCAGTACCAGATTTGAAGGGCGATATTTTCGTCTATTTTATTTTTTTTCATTCCCTCGATAAACTTTTCCCTCTGAGCCATCAATAATTTCCTTATCTTTTTTCCGATAGCCTTTCTCAAGACATCGGCCTCGGACAAAGAAAATCCTGCCAAATCCCTGGCGATTCTCATGACCTGTTCCTGATAAACCGCTATTCCGTAGGTGCTTTCAAGTATCGGCTGAAGCTTGGAATGCAGATATTCAACCTTTTTCTTCTTGTTTTTTCCGGCTATATAATCGGGGATAAATTGCATCGGCCCGGGCCTGTATAGGGCGACCATGGCGATAATATCCTCAAAATCACTGGGTTTTAATTGTTTCAAATATCTTCACATCCCATCACTTTCCAATTGGAATACTCCAACTGTCTCAGCTTTCTGCAGCAGCCGGTAAGTTTTTTTATCGTCCAAG
>JAPLXK010000005.1 GCA_026396095.1 Candidatus Nealsoniibacteriota bacterium
GGAAATAAGCGGAAACTTCGGAGAAAAAACTAAGGCGGCGGTAATCAGATTCCAGGAAAAATACCGCGAAGAAATTTTAGTACCCAATAATTTAAAACAAGGAAGCGGAGAGGTCAAGCAAAGCACCCAGGATAAATTAAATGAACTCTGCTCCGCTCCCTCACAAGAAAACTTAACCCTTTCCTTAAAGCTCTACACCGTTGACCAGACGATTTTAAAAGAAGTCGCTCTTCTTCTTAAAAAACAATGGGAGCCTCTGGGCGTTAACGTCGAAGTAACAACCTTTAATATATCTTCTCTGGAAGAGGAAATAATCAAGCCGAGAAACTATGAAATGCTTTTGTTCGGCGAAGTTCTCGGTGCAATCCCGGACCCTTTCCCGTTCTGGCATTCTTCGCAGGTGAGAGACCCGGGGCTGAATCTAACAGGATTTGCAGATAAAGAAAGCGATAAACTCCTGGAGGCCAGCCGCCAATCGCTGGACGAAGAAGAAAGAAAAACTTCTTTAGAGAAATTCCAGAATATTTTGCTTTCCGATGCTCCCGCCCTGTTCTTATATAACCCGGACTATATTTATATGGTTTCAAAAGAAATAAAAGGATTGGACACTAAAATAATGGTTGATTTTTCCCAGCGTTTCAGCAACGTAGAAAAATGGTATATTAAAACAAAAAGGGTATGGAAGTAGAAAAATTAATTAAAAAAGTCGAACCCGATATTAGGCGGTTAAAAGACATGAAAGATGTCATTTTTGATAAAGAATGGTATAAAACCGCTGACCCCGAGCTTCCAATTTATTACATGTATCGGGGTATTGAAAGAAAGGGTGATTTAAGGTACGATATTACCATTATTCCCCCTCAAACGCTCGGACAGGAATTCACTAAAACATTGGGTCATTACCATAAAAACTATGGAGAGATCTATATTGTTTTAGAAGGTGAAGCAATTTATCTAATGCAAAAAAGAGAGAAAAGAGAAGAAGGAAAGATTTCCGATGTTTATTTTATCAAGGCGAAAAAGGGAGAAGCCATTATCATTCCTCCTCAGCACGCCCATTTTACAATCAATCCATCTCTAAAGGATTTAAAAATGGCTAACTGGAACATTGATTCTTGCCCGTTTGATTACGAGCCCGTTAAAAGAAAGAAGGGGGCTTGCTACTATTATACAAAATCGGGTTGGGTAAAAAATGAAAATTACGAAATCGTTCCTGTTCTTAGAGAAAAACAACCCTTAAAAACAATACCTAAAAACTTAGATTTTTTGAAAGAACCTAAAAAAGAAGAAAATTAATTATTATATGGAAATTCACAAAGTAGTCATACCTGCTGCCGGCTGGGGAACAAGATTCTTGCCCCAAACAAAGGCAATGCCAAAAGAAATGCTTCCGATTGTTGATAAACCGGTTATTCAATACGTGGTTGAAGAAGCTGTTGCCTCGGGAATAAAAGATATAGTCATTATCACCGGCTGGCACAAAAGGGCAATCGAAGACCATTTTGACCGATCTTTAGAGCTAGAAAAACACCTTAAGTCACAAGGCAAAGAAAAAGAATTAGCGGAGATTAAAAAAATAGCCCATTCGGCAAATTTCATTTATATCAGGCAAAAGGGAGAGGTTTACGGAAATGCCATTCCTATTCTGGCTGCCCAGCCGGCAATCGGCAATGAGCCCTTTGCGGTAATGTGGGGCGATGAATTTTTCAAAGCCAATCCCCCGCGCTTATCCCAGATGCTTGATGTATATAAGAAATATAACGGAATGGTTGTCTCGGCCGTAAGAATAAAACAAAAAAATAATTTATCGCGCTATGGAATTATTGACGTGGAGCCAGTTGAAAAAAATATTTTTAAGATTAAAAAAATAGTTGAGAAGCCGGCGCCGGAAGATGCCCCCTCTAACTTGGCAGCTTTGGGCGCATATATATTATTGCCGGAAATTTTTGACGTTATTAAAAAATTAAAGCCCGGAAGGGGCGGAGAAATTTGGCTGGTTGACGCCATTAATGAATTGATTAAAAAGGGTTTTCCGGTTTACGCCTGCGAAATAGAAAAAGGGAAATATTACGACACTGGCAATAAATTGGAGTATCTCAAAACGGTAACTGAATTCGCGCTATCGCATCCCGATACCTCCAAAGAATTTAAAAAATATCTCAAGAGTTTAAATCTTTAAAAGATAATATATGAAAGTTTTAGTTCTGGCCGGAGGTAGAGGATCAAGACTGTGGCCCATCTCTACAAAATACAAACCGAAGCAGTTTCAAAAATTAATTAGCAAGAAAACAATGCTTCAGGAAACGGTTGACCGTTTAAGGCCAATTTTTTCAGTTGAAGACATTTATATTTCCACCAATGAAGAATATTTTAAAGAGGTAAGGAAAGAGTTGCCTGATTTACCTAAAAAAAATATAATCTTAGAGCCCTCGCACAGAGAAAGATTAGCAGCAATTTTGCTTTTTTTCGCTTATTTGGAAAAAAATGATTGTTCAAGCCCTATTTTGATATTACCTTCCGACCATTTGATAAAAGAAGAAAATAAATTCCGCCAAGCCATTTTAACCGGTGAAAAATTTATCAAAAGGAATCCTGATTATATGCTTCTTTTAGGAGAAAAACCGACCTTCCCCGACACTGGCCTCGGATATATTAAAAGGGGAAAGAAATTAAAAAATGGAAATGGCTTTAATCTTTATCAAATTTCCCTTTTTAAAGAAAAACCTAATTTAAAGACGGCTAAGGATTTTTTAAAAACAAAAAATTATTTTTGGAATACAGCAATTTATATTTTTACTCCCTCTTTAATTAAAAACTTAACCAAAGAATTTGTTCCGGATAACTACGGGAGATTCAAAAAAATAAAAGAAAGACTTGGAAAAAATAATTTTAAAAAATTCCTGGAAGAAGAATATTCAAAAATGGACAAGGTTTCTTTGGAGTATTCAATAATAGAAAATTACAAAAAAAATGCCGTCCTTCCGGTTTCTATTGGCTGGTCCGATGTCGGCAGTTGGGCAGTTTTAAAAAAATGCTTAGCTTCGCCGGATGAAAGCTTTATAAAAGGAAACCATATAGGTATAAACTCAAAAAATATTATGGTTTACGGACCGGAAGACAAACTGGTTGCAACTGTCGGCATAAAAAATTTAATAGTGGCCATTACTGATGACATAGTACTGATCTGCCACAAGGACGGCTCACAGCGGGTTAAAGAAGTGATTGAAAAATTAGAAAAAGACAAAAATTTCAAATACATATAATTGTAATGAAAAAAACAAGAAAAATATATTTGGTAACTGGAGGGGCTGGATTTATCGGCTCCAATCTGGTAAAAAATTTAGCAGAAGACGGACACAAAATAATTGTCATTGACAATCTTACAACAGGAACTTTGGGTAATTTAAAAAGCGTTAAAAATAAAATAAAGTTTATTAAATCCACCGCCGGAAAAATTTTGTCAATAAAGGGACTGAAAGGCATTGACGGTATTTTTCATTTGGGCATTCCTTCTTCCTCCCCTCTTTATAAAAACAACCATTTGTTGACGTCCGAAGCTGTTTCCGATTTTATCAACATTTTGGATTTTGCAAAAAGAGAAAATTGCAAAATAGTTTTTGCTTCCAGTTCTTCTGTTTATAACGGGAATAAAATACCATACACAGAAACCCAGCCCGTTCTGATAAAGGATTTTTACACTGAGGCCCGTTATTCCATGGAAAGATTGGGACGTCTTTATTATGATTTTTTCGGCGTTCAATCAATCGGGCTAAGATTTTTCAGCGTTTACGGGCCAGGAGAAGAAAGCAAAAAAAATCTTGCCAATCTTGTTTCGCAATTTTTATGGGAAATGAAAAAGAACAAAGCGCCAGTGCTTTATGGCAACGGTAAGCAGGAACGGGATTTTATTTACGTGGAAGATGTTATTAGAGGGATAAAAACTGCCATGAACTCTAAGGTTAATTGCGATATTTTTAATTTGGGAACGGGAAAATATCACAATCTTAACGAATTAATAAAAATCTTAAATAAAGTTCTTAATAAAAATCTCCCAGCTGTTTACGTTAAAAATACGGTTAAAAATTACATAGACAGACAAATGGCTGACACGACCAAGGCCGGAAAAATACTCGGCTTTAGGGCCAAAACTTCTTTAGAACAAGGAATTAAAAAGCTGTCAGAACTCAACTGATTGACTTCCCAAATCGATCGGTTTAATTAATAAATTAAAATTGCTCGGGCGAGTGGCGAAACTGGCAGACGCGCTAGCTTCAGGAGCTAGTGGGAGAAATCCCTTGGAGGTTCAAATCCTCTCTCGCCCACAATTAAACATATGTACACAAAAAAAATCCAACAACATAGTGCCAGAACACAGTTCAGTACTCATAGTACGACTGGTACTGGAAATCTAAAGCTTATCCCGCTGGGCGGTTTAGGCGAAGTAGGAAGAAATATGATGCTTCTGGAATACAACGAAGCGATTTTAATCATTGACGTAGGATTCAGAATGCCGGAAGAAGACATGCTGGGAATTGACTTCATAGTTCCCAACATCAGCTATCTGAAGGGAAAACAAAAAAACATTGTAGGCATTGTTTTCACCCACGGACACTATGACCATATCGGCGCCTTTCCTTACGTTTTCAAAGATATCTGGACTCCAGGCCTGCAAATTTTCGCTTCCCCGCTGACTAGGGGAATAATACTGAAAAGGCAGGAAGATTTTTCCGGCCAACCGCCTTTAAAGATCACCCAGGTCAAAGACGGCTCAAGGGTTAAATTAGGGCCTTTTCAGGTTGAGTTTTTCAGGCAGAATCACAACATTCCCGATAATTTAGGCCTATTTATTGAAACTCCCGTAGGCAATATAATTAACACTTCTGATTTCAAATTTGATCCGACTCCGGTAAACGACTTACCCACTAATTTTCAAAAACTGGAAGGCTTTGCCAGAAGAAAGGTTATGCTCCTTATGTCTGATTCCACAGGAGCAGAACAAGAAAACCACTCTTTGTCGGAAAAAACAATTGAAAAGAATTTGGAAGAGATTTTCCAGCATTCGAGCGGCAGAATTATTGCCGCCACTTTCGCTTCTCTGATTAACCGTATTCAGCAGATTATCTCCTTGTCGGAAAAATACAAAAGAAAAGTAATTATTGAGGGTTATTCCATGAAAAACAACGTGGAGATAGGAAATCTTCTCGGCTTTATTAAATTCAAAAAAGAAACAATCATCAAGGCGAAAGAAATTGATAATTATCCCGATTCCAGGATAACAATTATGTGCACGGGAGCCCAAGGAGAAGGTTCGGCTGTCTTGATGAGAATCACCCAGAAAGAGCATCCTTTTATCCGCCTGAAGAAAGGAGACTCTGTTATTCTTTCTTCTTCCGTTATACCGGGCAATGAAAGAACCGTTCAGATTTTAAAAGATGATATCTTGCGCCAGGGAACAAAGGTTTTTCATTATAAAATGATGGATATCCATGCCGGCGGCCATGCCCAACAGGAAGAATTAAAGCAGATGATAAGGATTATAAAGCCGACTTTCTTTATCCCCATTCACGGCCAGTATTCAATGCTTGCTGCCCATGCGGAACTTGCCAAAGAAGTGGGGGTACCGGAAAAAAACATACTGATTGCCGAAAACGGCCAGATTATCAGCCTGAATCAAAAAAGAATTGCTGTTGAAAGGCTGGTTGTACCGTCCAATTACGTGATGGTTGACGGCTTGGGAATCGGAGATGTGGGAGATGTTGTTTTAAGAGACAGGCAGATGCTGGCTGAAGACGGGATGTTTGTTATCGTAGTGGTGGTGGACAGACAGACTGGCAAAGTCAAGGGATCTCCTGATATAATATCAAGGGGATTCATTTATCTAAGGGAGTCAAAGGGTCTGCTGAATGAAACCAGAAAAAAGGTGATTGAAATAGTTAATAAAACGGCTGGATCAGGAGGAGCGGTAAACTGGATATACATTAAAGATGAGATGAGAAACAAAATAGGACAATTTTTCTTCACCAAAACCCACCGGAGACCCATGATTCTGCCGGTGGTAATAGAAGTATAATTACATGAGAGTATTTTCAGGCATACAGCCGACGGGAGATATTCATATAGGGAATTATCTCGGAGCGATAAAGCAATGGATTGAACTTCAAGAAAAAAATGAATGTATTTTTTGCATTGTTGATCTTCATGCTTTAACCGTTCCTTATGATCCGAGAAAGCTGGAAGGGTTGATAATGGAAAAAGTCATCGCCTATCTGGCTGCCGGAATTGATCCGGAAAAATCAATAATTTTTGTCCAGTCTCAAATTAAAGAACATACCGAACTGGCCTGGCTTTTAAATACAGTTACTCCCATTGGAGAACTTGAAAGAATGACCCAATACAAAGAAAAGTCCAAAAAATTCAAAGACCAGAAAATTCAACCAAAGATTCGGTCAAGTTTTTAAGGTTCCCGAAGTGAAGCTGCCGAAAACAGGCTCTAGGATTATGAGCCTTTCAAACCCTTTGAAAAAAATGTCCAAGAGCGATTCGCCTGAAAGCTATATCGGACTGTTCGACGAGCCGGAGATGATAAAAGCAAAGATCATTAGGGCGGTAACCGACACGGGTAAAATCGTAAAATATCAGCCTGAAAAGAAACCGGGGATTTCTAATCTCTTGACCATTTATTCCTTATTTTCAGGAAAAACAATCAGCGAACTGGAAAAGAAATTCAAAAACAAGGGCTATGCTGATTTTAAAAAATCATTGGCTGAGCAGACGATAAACTCTTTGGAGATATTCAGAAGAAAAAGAAAAGAACTTCTCTTGAGAGAAGTCTATGTTAACGAAATTTTAAACCAGGGAATGAAAAGAGCCCAGGTCATCGCCCAATCAACCATTCAGGATGTCAGAAAGAAAATGGGTCTTTTCCTCCACTAATTCTTTGCTTTTCGCCTCTATAACCAAGCGCAAAAGCGGTTCAGTATTGGAAGGACGGACCAAAAACCACCAATCTTTAAAATCAACCCTTAAACCGTCTAATTTTAGGACTTTTCCTTTCTCTCCGCCTCCAGGCGGATTTTTTTCTAATTCTTTCAATATTTTTTCTTTGTCTTTCACCTTGAAATTAATTTCTCCAGAACTAAAATATTTTTTAAAAGGAGAGATTATTTCAGAAAAAGGCTTTGATTCTTGGGATAATTTTTCCAATATTTTAAAAATAACGAAAAATGGACATTCGCAAAAGAAATGATCCTTATGGTAATAATGGCCCGATAGCTCTCCTCCGAAAATAGCGTTTTCTTTTCTCATTCTTTCCTTTATATAGGAATGCCCTATTCTTTCTATCAGAGCCTTTCCCCCCTCCCTTTCTATCGTCTCTCTGACCGAATTGCTTGAGCGGATGTCGTAAAGAATTTTTTCCCCCGGATTTTCTTTTAAAATGATCTCTGCCATCAAGGCGGTTATCATATCCCCTTCAATGGCATCTCCTTTTTCGTCAATAAAAATCACCCTGTCTCCGTCCCCGTCAAATCCTATCCCAAAATCAGCCTTTCTTGATTTAACGGTTGCCGACAAGTCCCTGATGTTTTCTTTTTTAAGCGGGTCGGGCTGATGATTGAGAAAACTCCCTTCAAGCGCGGAAAAGATGTGATGTATCTGGCAATTGGTGTTTTGAAAAATTTCCGGAATGATAATTCCTGAAACGGCATTGGCGGTATCTATGACTATTTCAAGAGGTTTGATCTTTTGAAAATCAAAACCTTCCCTGTTGAATTGAATATACTCTTTTAGGGATTCTTTTTTTGTTATTTCGCCACTGATCTCTTTTTTAAATTTCCCTCTAAGAGATAATTTCAGAATTTCTCTTATTCCGCTCTTTTCGCTTATCGGTATGGCTTTTTCTCTTTCCATTTTAAATCCGTTGTATTGGGCCCCGTTGTGGGAGGCGGTAATGTTTATTCCGCCGTCAAATTCAAAAAAAGCGCAGGTCCAATAAAGCAAAGGCGAAGTGGATAGCCCGATATCAACCACGTCAGCCCCTTGTTTGATCATGCCCAGGGTTAAAGCTTCAAAAAGAGAGGGGGAAGAAAGACGGTTATCCTGACCAACAACAATTTTAGGTTTTTTCTTTTTTAAAAACTGAACATAAGCGCGGCCTATAATATAAGCTGCTTCTCCGTCAAGTTCTTCGGGGTATATTCCCCTGATGTCGTAGGCCTTAAAAATGCTAGGATTGATTTTCATGCGCTTCTATTATATCATATTTAATATGTCATTTTCAGTAGGTATTGTCGGACTTCCTAATGCCGGCAAATCAACTCTATTTAAATCTCTGACCAAAAAGCCGATAGATATCGCGTCCTATCCTTTTACGACCATCAGTCCTAACGTTGGTATAGTTACTATTCCCGACGAAAGGCTGGAAAAAATATCTGAAGTTGTAAGTCCTGATAAAACCACCCCTACTGTAGTTGAGTTTGTCGATATCGCCGGACTGATTAAGGGAGCCCACAAGGGAGAAGGGCTGGGAAACCAATTTCTAGCCCAAATAAGGGAGTGTGACGCGATATTAAACGCTGTCCGGGCCTTTAGGGCCGATCTGGTGGAGCACACTGAGAAAACCGTTGACCCGGAAAGAGACATTGAAATCATTAAAATAGAATTGATAATGAAGGACATGGAAACCGCGGAAAAAGTGTCTAGAGGGCTGGAAAAGGATTCCAAGTCAAAAGACAAGGAAATTATTAAAAAATTAAATCTTTTAAAAAAAATCAATCAGGGATTGGGCGAAGGCAAAAAGATAACAGAAATTTCCCTCTCGGAAGAAGAAATGTTTGGTATTAAAGAGTTCCAATTTCTAACTTCCAAGCCCATGATCCATGTATTCAATATTTCAGACGAAAATCCCTATCCTATAAAACCTGGCTCCCTTACTGTAAATTTGAAATATGAAGAAGAAATTTCCGACCTATCTGAGCCTGAAAAAAAAGAATTGGGCACCGAATCGCATCTTGACCAAATCATTCTTGCTTGTTATAATGCTCTTGAATTAATTACTTTCTATACGGCCTCGGGAAAAAAAGAAGCAAGAGCTTGGACCCTTAAAAAGGGCTCTACTTGCCCCCAAGCCGGCAGTAAAATTCACTCAGATTTTGAAAAAAAGTTTATCAGGGCTGATGTCATCCATTGGGATCAGCTGATAAAGGCGGGGAATTGGGCCAAGGCGAAAGAATTAGGATGGCTGAAAACTGTGGGGAAAGATTATATAGTTGTCGACGGAAACGTAATAGAATTTAAGATTTAATTTAAACAATGAAACCATACGAAATAGCTTATTTAATATCGTCCGAACTGTCGGAAGAAGAGGTTCGGACTTTCCAGGGTAAAATTACATCCTTTGTCAAAGAAGAAGAGGGTATTTTAGATGAAGCGAGAATGCCTTTAAGGAAAAGGCTTGCTTATCCGATAGAAAAACAGAACCGGGCCTATTTGGCTTTTTTCACTTTCCAATTAAACCCCGATTCCCTGGTTAATTTGGAAAAAAAATTAAAAGCGGAAAATCAGATTCTCAGATATTTGATTCTGATCAAAAAACCGTTAAAACCAATAAAAGAAAGGGTTAGAAAATTAAAAACTCAGCCGGAACCGGTTGATTTTGAAGAAAATAAGGCTTACATCGAAAAAGAAAAAAAGGTTGAGCTGAAAGAAATTGAAAAAAAATTAGAAGAAATTCTTAAAGAATGAACCTGAACAAAGCTTTTTTAATCGGACGCCTTACCCGCGACCCGGAAACAAAATCACTTCCATCCGGACAACCGGTAACATCTTTTGGGATGGCCACGGACAGATTTTATTACGACAAAAGCGGGGGGAAACAGCAAAAAACAGAATTTCATAATATAGTAATCTTCGGAAAGCTTGCCGAAGTCGCCGCTCAATATTTATTAAAAGGATCTTTGGCTTATATTGAAGGAAGAATACAAAACAGGACATGGAAAGACCAGTCGGGAAACCAAAAATACAGAAGCGAGATTATCGCTGAAAGAATGCAATTGGGACCGAAATCAGCAAAAAAAGAGACCAGTGGATTTGAACAAAAACCCCAAGAAGCTCCGGTCGAAGAAATTCCTATTATAGAAGAAGATAAAGAAATAGACGTAAAAGATATACCTTTTTAATTTTAAAACTATGAGCTGTTTTTTTTGCCAACGCAACATAAGAGAAATTGATTTCAAAGAACCCCAGTTCCTGGAAAATTTTATTTCCGGTTCGGGAAAAATCAGGCCGAAAAAAAGAACCGGAGTTTGTTCCGGTCATCAAAGAAAATTGGCGATAGCGATTAAAAGAGCCAGATTTTTAGGCCTCCTCTCCGCTACTTCTAAGTAGCAGCTCTTTAATTTTTTCCGTAATTTCCTTATTTGCTTTCAAGAACTCTTTGCTGGATTCTGTCCCCTGTCCAAGCTGCGTATCTTCAAATTGGAGCCAAGAACCGGCTCTTTTTATTATTCCCGTTTTTATGCCAAAGCTTATGATATCTCCCTCGTATGATATGCCCTCATTGTAATAAATATCAAACTCGGTTGTTTTAAAAGGAGGAGCAACCTTGTTTTTTACTATTTTCGCTTTAATTCTGGAGCCTATAACCTCTTCTCCGTGCTTTATCTGGCCTATCCTTTTTAATTCAATTCTTGCTGAAGCGTAAAATTTTAAAGCCAGACCGCCGGAAGTTGTTTCCGGATTTCCCCATGCAACCCCGATCTTCATTCTTGTTTGGTTTAAAAATATTACTATTGTTTTGGTCTTGGCAATAAGGCCGGAAAGCTTTCTTAGGGCCTGAGACATTAATCTTGCTTGAAGGCCGATCTGAAATTCTCCCATTTCTCCGGCAATTTCCGCCCTAGGAACTAAGGCGGCAACCGAGTCAATTACGATGACGTCAACATCTTCAGATTTAACTAAGGTCTCAACAATCTGTAAAGCCTGCTCCCCTGAATCGGGTTGGGAGATTAAAAGCTCGTCAATATTGACTCCGATTCTTCTGGCGTAATCAGGATCCAGGGCATGCTCGGCATCAATAAAAGCCCCTATTCCTTTTCTTTTTTGGGCTTCAGCTATAATATGAAGCGCCAAGGTGGTTTTTCCCGAGCTTTCCGAGCCGAATATTTCAATCACTCTTCCTCTCGGAACTCCGCCTACCCCCAAGGCAAGATCCATGGAAATTGATCCTGTCGGGATTGCATCAACGTTTACCGCTCTGACATCTTTTAATTTCATTATCGCCCCGTCTCCGAATCTTTGCTTTATTTCATCCACTGCTTCCTGTAATTTTATATTTTCGCTTTTTGTTTCTTTTTTCTTGATCATATTATTTATATTTTAACACAAAATAATTACACTTTTTTCCATTCCTCATCTTCGGAAAATTCTTCTTTTTCATCCGCCATTTCTGGCTGGGGAATTTCCGATTTGGAAAAAACCTCTCTCGCCTTCGATCCTTCTCCCGGACCGACCACTCCTTCGCTTTCAAGCTCGTCCAAAATTCGAGCCGCGCGGGCATAACCGAGCTTTAATCTTCTTTGCAAAAAAGAAGCCGAGGCTTTTTTAAATTCAATTACGGTTTTTTTTGCCTCTTCATAAAGAGGGTCTTTCTCTCCCGAAGATCCTTGATACTCTGCCTCTCCGTTCAGGCTTCTCACTAAATCTTGGCTCAAATGGTTTTGAGAAGCGCCTTCCTGAAAATTATCCAAACTTGAATCAAATCCGTGTTCAGTGGGAAAGTTCTGATCTTTTATAAAATCAACCACTCTCTTTACTTCCTTTTCCGAGACATAAGATCCCTGGACTCTTTTTGGCTTGGCCACGTCAGCGGAAATAAACAAAAGATCCCCCGATCCTATAAGCTTTTCTGCTCCGCCTGTATCGATAACGGTCCTAGAATCAACTTGAGATGCAACCTGGAAGGTAACCCTGGAAGTAATGTTGGCCTTAATCAGGCCCGTAATTATTTCCACTGAAGGCCTCTGGGTTGCAACGATCAAATGAATTCCAACCGCTCTTGCCATTTGGGCCAGCCTGACAATTCCCGCCTCAATCTCTCTTCCTTTGGCTGCCATTAAATCAGCCAGCTCATCAATAATTAAAATAATGTAGGGCAAGGGCTCTTCTCCGTCTTTTAAAACCTTGCTGTTGTAGCTTAAAATGTCACGGGATCCTTTGTCGGATAAAACTTCAAATCTTCTTTCCATTTCGTGAACCAGCCATTTTAAGGCATTAACCGATCTTTGAGCGTCAAAAATTACCGGAGCAAGCAAGTGAGGAAGTTCTTTGTAGGAATTAAATTCCACCCTTTTCGGATCTATAAGAATAAGACGCAATGTTTCCGGAGAGTTTTGGTAAAGCAGAGTGAGAATCAGATTATTTAAAAATATTGTTTTTCCCGTTCCCGTAGCGCCTGCTACCAATAAATGGGGCATCCTGGCTAAATCGGCATAAATGGAATTTCCGGAAACGTCTCTTCCCAGAGTGAGGGTTAATCTGGAAAAAGAATTTTGAAAATTAGGATCAGCGATCAGTCCTCTCAATCTGACTTTGCACCTTTCTTTATTGGGAACCTCAATTCCCACCAAAGATTTCCCGGGAATAGGCGCCTCAATTCTGATAGGATGGCTTGCTAAGGCCAAGGAAAGATTATTGTTCAAAGCGGTAATCTTTGAAAGCATGATTCCTTCGGCCGGCTTCAAAGTATATTGAGTAACCGTGGGCCCGATATTTATTTCCGACATTTCCACTCCAAGGCCAAAATTTTCCAGTGTTTTTTTAATAATCGCTGAATTGGTAACCGTATCCCCGGCTAAGGGTTTTCCCTTGTCAGCTTCCAATAAATCCAAGGGAGGCATTTTATATTCTGTTCCCGATTTTTTAGAAAAACGGGGAATGTCTTTAGATTTTAATTCTAGAATCGGCTCTTCTATTTTTGCCGTCGATTCTTTGATTCTCGGTTCAACTTCCTTGCTTCTAAATTTAGGAATAAATATCTTCTGAATAAAAGAAGGTTCTTTCTCTGGTCCCTGTTCTAAAAGTGATTTTTTATCTTTACCGTTTTCTTTTTCCTGGGGCATCCTCGTTAAGTGCCAAAAAATCACCCCTCCTATAAAAATTACTGCTCCAAAAACTATTTTTGCCACGAGAGGGCTGAAAAATTTCAAAAACGGCCAGCCTAAAGCGTATCCTATCAGACCGCCGCTTCTTTGGGCCGGACTAAAACTTTCTAAAATTCCGGTAATGCCCAATATAAGAATAAAAATTGCTAAAATCGAAGGAGTGACGAATTTCTCGTATCTAGTAACGAAAAAGACTAGACTTCCAAGTATTAAAATAAGGGGGGTGGCAAAAATCGCTTTACCAATTAAAAAGGTAAGGCCTGTCATTATCGCCTTACCTGCCACTCCGGCTAAGTCAAAAAAGCTCAAAGCAACAATTATAGCCAGAATAAAAGTGATTATTCCCAGAATCCATCTTTTGGTCTGATCGGGCAAAGAAAAAATACTAGACTTTTCACTCTTTTCTTTTGGCTTTTTTTGTCCCCCGAATAACTGATTTTTTTTGTTTTTCTTCTTCATTAACAAATCCCGTTCCTGCTGGTATTAGTTTACCAATAATTACATTTTCTTTCAATCCTCTTAATCTGTCTTCTTTTCCTTCCAAAGCAGCTTTAATCAAAACTCTTGATGTTTCTTGGAAAGAAGCTGCTGAGAGGAAACTGTCGGTAGTCAGGGCCACCTTTGAAATACCCAATAAGACAGAAATGGCTTGGGCAGGTTGTTTTTTTTCTTTTTTCAAACGGATGTTTTCTTCCAAAAACTTTGTTCTGTCCGTTATTTCTCCAACATTGAAAACAGAATCTCCGGAATCTTTTATTTTTACCCGGGAAAACATCTGGCGGCAAATGATTTCAACGTGCTTGTCGTTGATCGAAGCGCCCTGGGAAGCGTAAATCTTCTGAATTCCTTTGATGATATATCTCTTGGTCTCTTCTTCTCCGACTGTTTTAAATAATTCTTTCAGCTCTAAATTTCCCTCGCAAAGCTGCTGGCCTTTTTTAACTTCTTCGCCTACGCTAACAAAAATAGCTGTTTTTGCCGGTATCTTATATTCCACCAAAGGAGTGTTGTCTTTTTTGAAAATGCGCCCGATAATTCCCGATTCCTTTTTGGTTTTTACCTTCTTATCTACTGTCTTTACTTTTATTATCCTATCCGAAGTTATTTCCATAACCCTCCCGTCGACTTCTGAAATTTCCGCTTTCCCTCCCGGACTCCTGGCTTCAAAAATTTCCTGAACCCTGGGCAGACCGAAAGTAATATCAGCGCCTCCGGCCACTCCTCCGGTGTGGAATGTTCTCATTGTCAATTGAGTGCCTGGCTCTCCAATTGCCTGAGCGGCCACGATCCCGACCGCCTCTCCTATCTTTACCATACTATTTTTTCCCAAATCCCAACCGTAACATTTCTGACACATTCCTCTTGGAGCCTTGCAACTTAAAGGGGATCGTATTGTGACTTTTTCTATATTGTCGGCAATTATTTTCTCCGCTTTTTCCCAGTCAATAATTTCTCCTTTTTTACAAATACCGGTTATCGTTTCCATATTTACCCTTCCTAATATCTTATAAAGGAAATTTTGTCCGATTTCATCGGCATCTTTCCTGCTCACGACAAACCCCTCTTCGTCCCCGCAATCTTCTTTAAAAATTATCACCTCATGGGCCACATCAACCAATCTCCTGGTCAAATAACCGGCCGTGGATGTTCTTAGGGCGGTATCAGCCGTTCCTTTTCTGGCTCCGTGAGTGGAAATAAAGTATTCCAAAACATCAAAGCCTTCTTTAAAAGAACTTTTTACAGGCAGCTCAATGATTTGTCCGGCAGGATTGATAACCAACCCTTTCATTCCCGTCATCTGGACCGGCTGAGACCAGGAGCCCCTGGAACCGGAATCGATTATTTGGAAAACCGAACCGTCCTGGGAAAGAGTTTTTGGCACCAATACTTCTATTTCTGTTTTAATTCTGCTCCAGATTTCAATAACCTTGCTAGTTTTTTCTTCCCTTGAGAGCAGTCCTTTCTTGAAGTGCTCTTCTATTCTCTCCACTTCCTTCTCGGCATTTTGCATAATTTTTTCTTTTTCCGGAGGAACGGTCAAATCATCCATGCCCCAGGAAATTCCGGACCAGGTTGCATATTCAAAACCAAGGCTTTTTATTTTATCCAAGGCTTCTTCCGTCTTTTCAGCCGAATATCTTTCAATAAGGAACCTGCTTATTTTTTCCAGATCTTTTGCCCTCACGATACTGTTATGGAAAGGATAATCGTCTGGCAAGCATTCGTTAAAAATAATCCTGCCAACGCTAGTTTCGCTGATCTGGGGATTTAAAATATTTATTTTCGCCTTAATTTCTATTTCTCCGAACTCATAGGTTATGATCGCATCTTCTTTGTTTAAAAATGTTTTTCCTTCTCCTTTCGCTCCATCCTTGATTTTGGTCAGAAAATAACAGCCTAAGCTGATGTCCTGATAAAGGGTAACTATCGGTATGCCTGTAGCCGGCTTTAAAAGATTAAGTGTGGAAAGCATTATTTCTCTTGCTTCTCTTTGAGCTATGTCAGAAAGAGGCAAGTGAACCGCCATCTGGTCGCCGTCAAAGTCTGCGTTAAAAGCTTTACAAACCAAAGGGGGGACCTGAATCGCTTCTCCTTCAACAAGAATAGGATAAAAAGCCTGGACTCCTAAACGGTGGAGAGTCGGAGCTCTGTTTAATAAAACAACCTTATCTTTTACCACCTCTTCCAAATTGGCCCAGACCTCGTCTCCTTCTTCCTCAATCAGCTTGGAGGCGCCTCTGACGTTAAAAGCCATTTCCTTTTCCAGGATTTTCTTAATAACAAAAGGTTTGAAAAGCTCCAAAGCCATTTTCTTGGGAATTCCCACCTGGTTTATTTTTAAGTCCGGCCCGACGACGATAACAGACCTTCCGGAGTAATCAACTCTTTTTCCCAAAAGGTTCTGCCTGAATCTTCCTTGTTTTCCTTTCAGAATGTCTGCCAATGATTTAAGCAGTCTTTTCCCTCCCGTAGTGGCAACGGTCATTGTCCCCTTTCTCATTCCGTTATCAATAAGCGCGTCAACCGCTTCCTGAAGCATTCTTTTTTCATTTCTGACAATAACCTCGGGGGAGCCTATTTCTAAAAGATATTTTAATCTGTTGTTGCGGTTGATAACCCTTCGATACAGATCGTTTAAGTCGGAGGAAGCGTATCGTCCTCCATCCAATTGAACCATGGGCCTGAGGTCAGGGGGTAAAACCGGCAAAACGGTTAAAAACATCCATTCCGGCCTGACTCCGGATTTCAGCATTCCCTGTAAAATCTTTATCCTGGCTAATATCTTTCTCTTGACCAAGGGCTGGGCGGTCTCGAGCAATTTCTGCATTTCTTCCGTTTCTTTCTTAAGGTCTATTTTCTCAAATATTTTTCTTAAAGCTTCAGATCCTGTTTCCGCCTCAAAAGCTTCAGCGTATTTTAAGGAAAGGTCGTGGTAATCAACTTCTGAAAGTGTCTTTAAGGGCTTAAGGCTTGCAATTTCATCTTTGGCCGCATCCCTTGATTTCTTTAAAGCATCTGCTTCGGCATTAATAGATTTAGCGTCTTTCGCATCTTTTATTCTGCTCTTTAAGCTTTTTAATTTTATCTTGTATTCTTTTTCAATCTCTTCCAGCGCTTTTGTCTTGGCTTCCTCGTTGGTCTTAATGATAATGTATGAAGCGAAATAAATTACCCTTTCCATTTGCTGCATGGGAATATTCAAAACCATTCCCATTCTTGAAGGAACTCCTCTTAAAAACCAAATGTGGGCGCAAGGGCTGGCCAGTTTGATGTGTCCCATTCTTTCTCTTCTCACCTGCGCCTTGGTCACTTCCACCCCGCACCTGTCGCAGACTATTCCCTTATAGCGGATTCTTTTATATTTTCCGCAATAGCATTCGTAGTCTTTGGTGGGGCCGAAAATCTTTTCGCAAAACAAACCGTCTTTCTCCGCTTTTTGGGTGCGGTAATTGATGGTTTCCGGCTCAGTCACTTCGCCAAAAGACCAATTCAAAACATCTTCGGGCGAGGCTAGTTTTATTCTAATGGCTTCTAGTTCTGATACGCGCATAGGATTAATACGAACTTGATAATATTTAAATAAAAAATGTTATATTCTCGGACGCTCTTCTTTAGGGCTTTCTTTCACTTCGACGCTCAAACCCATTGATTTCAATTCCGCCACCAATAAGTTGAAGGAAGCGGGAACGCTGGGATTTCTTATCTCTTCCCCTTTTAATATCGCCTCATAGGTAGTAGCTCTTCCCGCAACATCATCTGACTTAATGGTTAACATTTCCTGCAAGGTGTAGGCCGCACCATACCCTTCCAGGGCCCAGACCTCCATTTCTCCAAACCTCTGTCCTCCGAATTGAGCTTTTCCTCCCAAGGGCTGCTGAGTGATCAAGGAATAAGGACCAATGCTTCTCATATGAATCTTGTCTTCCACCATATGGACAAGTTTCATCATATATATGTATCCGACCGTAAGCTTCTTGGGAAAGGGCAAACCCGTTCTTCCGTCGTATAAAGTAATCTTTCCGTCTTCCGGCAAGCCGGCTTCTTTAAGCTCTCTCTTTATGTCTTCCTCTGTAGCTCCAGCTAGAGCCGGAGTAATTGCTCTATAACCTAATTCTTTAGCCGCCCAGCCAAGGTGAGTTTCTAAAATCTGGCCGAGGTTCATTCTGGAAGCAACTGTCATGGGATTTAAAACAATATCAACCGGTGTGCCGTCTTCCATAAAAGGCATTTCTTCTACCGGCAAAACCTTGGAAATTACTCCTTTGTTTCCGTGCCTTCCGGCCAGCTTGTCACCGGCTTTAACTTTTCTCATCTGAGCCACTTCAACTTCAATCTTTTTTATCACTCCGGGTTCCAGCTTGTGACCCTGTTCCCGAGAAAATACTTTGACGCCTATCACTCTTCCCCTTTTTCCGTGTTCTATCAAAAGAGACGTGTCTTTCACTTCTCTGGCTTTTTCTCCGAAAATTGCCCTTAATAATCTTTCTTCCGCGGTTAGGTCTGCCTCTCCTTTGGGAGAAATTTTACCGACCAATATATCATTCGGCCCGACTTCTGCTCCGACCTGGATGATTCCTTCCTCGTCCAGGTATTTTAATTTTTCCTCCGAAACATTGGGTATATCCGGGGTGGTGATTTCCGGTCCCAGTTTTGTTTCTCTGACATCGCAGCTGAAGCTTTCTATGTGGATTGATGTGTAAACATCATCTTTTACCAATCTCTCTGAAAGAATAATTGCGTCTTCAAAGTTTAATCCCCGCCAAGACATGAATCCCACCAGTATGTTCTGGCCCAGCGCCAAGGAGCCCTGAGAAATCGATCCTCCGTCGCTCAAAACATCTCCTTTTTTAATTTTCTGGCCTTTTTTAACTATCGGCTTCTGATGAAAACAAGTATATTGATTGCTCTTATTAAAGGTTCTCAGCTCGTAGGTTTTTAATTTAGAACCGCTGGTTGCTTCTTTTTGCCCTATAACAATATGCGCTCCGTCAACCTCAAGAACCACTCCGTCGGCGTCTGAGATAATTTCCAAGCCGGAATCCCTGGCTACCCGTTCCTCCACTCCGGTAGAAACCAAAGGAGGGGTCGGATTGAGCAAGGGAACAGACTGGCGCTGCATATTTGAGCCCATTAAAGCCCTGTTAGCGTCGTCGTTCTGTAAAAATGGAATACAAGAGGTGGCAATGGAAATAGACTGTTCTGAAGAAACATCAATAAAATCAATCTTATACTTATCGGTCATTCCCGGCTCGCCTTTTATTCTGGCTTCAACTTTTTGGGAAGTAATATTTCCTTTATTATCAATTGCTACTGCGCCTGAAGCGATGTTGTATCTTTCCTCTTCATAAGCATTTAAATAATGGATTTCTGAGGTTACTTTTCCTTTTTCCACCTTGAAATAAGGGGTTTCCAAAAAACCGTAGCTGTTTATTCTTGAAAAAGAAGCCATGTGGCCGACTAATCCGATATTCGGCCCTTCCGGGGTTTGAATAGGACAAATTCTTCCGTAGTGAGAAGGCTGAACATCTCTTACTTCAAATCCAGCTCTTTCCCTGGTTAATCCGCCCGGACCGGTTGCCGATAATCTTCTTTTATGCTCGAGCTCGGCCAAAGGATTTTCGTTATCCATGAATTGGGACATCTGGGAAGAAGTAAAGAACTCTTTAACAACCGCCATGAAAGGCCTGGGGTTGATTAATTGGCCCGGAGTTAAAAAATCAACATCCAGAGTGGACATTCTGTCCTTAATGATTCTTTCCATTCTCATTAATCCCACCCTCAATCTGTTTTGCAATAATTCATTTAAAGTTCTCACTCTTCTGTTTCCCAAATGGTCGATCTGATCAGCCACAGAGCCAGGAGTGTTATTAAGCCTTATAATTTCTTTAATAACAGCTGCAACATCTTCCAATTTCAACACCCTGTCTTTGATGGTTATTTCCTCGGCTGTTTTTTTACTCTTTACTGCATCCTTGTCTTCTTTTCCCGATTTTTTATTTTTAAAATTAGGGCTCAGTTCCGGCAATCTCTGCCACATTCTCCAGCGACCGACTTTAGAAATGTCGTATCTTTCGAAATTAAAAAACATGTTTTCGATCAGCTCTTTTGCCGTGTCGGGAGTGACTAAGTCACCCGGCCTTATTCTGTGATATATTTCTACCAAGGCATCGGACTGATTGTGGGTCGTGTCTTTTTTCAACGTTTCCTCAATGTACTTAATTTCATTTCTGTCAACATCCTGAAACATTTCTTTTATCGCCTGGTCATCGGCGACGCCAAAAGCCCTTAACAGGGCAGTTGCTGAAATTTTTCTCTTTCTATCTATTTTTACTCCGATTGCACCGGAAGAATCGGTTTCAAATTCCAACCAAGAACCACGGTTGGGAATAATTTTAGCGCCGAAATAATTTTTATCTCCTGTTTTTTGTTCGGTAAAAAAAGCTCCCGGAGAGCGGATTAGTTGAGAAATAGTTACCCTTTCCACCCCGTTAACAATAAAGGTTCCCCTTTCTGTCATCAGGGGAAAGTCGGTAAGAAAAACTTCCTGTTCTTTTGATTCTTTAGTTTTCAGATTAACCAGCTTTGTCCTAACCCTTAAAGCGCCCTCGTAAGAGTCGTTATTTTTCTTTGCTTCCAGGTCGTTCTTATATTTCGACCCTTCTAGCTTGTAATCTAAAAACCAAAGTTCCAACTCTTTGCCAGTATAATCTCTAATGGGAGAAACCTCCTGGAAAAGCTCCTTAAGGTCTCTACCCAAAAACATTTTCCAGCTTTCCGTCTCAACGGAAAGCAGATAGGGCAAAGGAAGAGAAACTTTTGATTTAGCAAAATTTTTTATCTTTGTCCCCAGCATAAAACAAAAAAATCACCCAAATTTTTTAGGGTAAAAATTTATTTAAATTTTTAGAAAATATAAAACAGGGCTAAAAAAGGATTAAAAATAATCATTCGGATCCGTAGAATTAATCTTATGTTAAATATCAAAAAGTGTCAACCCCCCCCATCCTAATTTTTTATCCTAGTTCTGTAAAGTCGCGTCTTAAATATTCGCTCACAGCGCCGGAGGAAATAATAGAGCCTGGAACAATTTATTGATTATATATAATTATTATAACTTTTAATTTAAAAATGGGAAGGAGGGGCTTGGTAAGGCAAATTTTTATTGAGGATTTCAACTGATTAATTAAGCAACGGCCTTGTGGTTAAGTTCAAATTTTGACTTACCAATAAAAGCGCAATTATTTCTCATAAAGGTTTGATTTCTTTATGATTGTTTTATAAATATTCTCCAAAAAGTCTCCGCCAGCGTATCCTATGAAAAAAGCCAAAGCCGGCGTAAAGTTCCCGAAAAGAGTAAGTCCCAGTTCTTTTGTTCCAATAGCGGCCATTGTTCCGACAAGTCCTGAAACGAACATCATTGCTAAAAAATATTTTGGCCGGAAGGGTACACTTTTGTAAGAAAATTGGTATTTAGTAAAACCGACCAAACCTCTCACGAAACCTCCTGCGAAAGCAACGATAAAAATTTGGATAAACATAATTATTAATTTAGTAAATTGATATTTTTAACATAAATTATTTTAAGGTGTTTGCTCTATGAGAACGTAGAAATTTTCTGTTGCTACGCTTTTTTCCTACTGGAGATAGGTTTCCAGAAAAGAAGCAGAAATCAATTGCGCATGTGTAAAATTATTTTCTTTGATCGCAACAACTTCACCTATGTTCTGCTAATGGAATAATCTACTCTGAAAAAATCCTGCGACCTGAAGAGAATGTTGCTATTTAGTAATTAAAATGTTTATTGTTTCTACTGTTAGTGCTATTCCAGTAGAAGGCGTGTTTTAAAATCGACGAACTGAAGCTCAATGCCGTCAGCAAGTACTTTGATGTATTCTTTAAATTTTCCTTGCAAGTCTGCAGTAAAATTTTCTGAATTAATATTTGCCCTAGATCCGCCAAGACTCAAAAATATTTCCTGAGCCAGAGAATAAATATTTTCAAAAGCGTTGTTAAAAAAAACTTGCTGGCCGATAAATCCGGCGGCTAAAAATAAAACAAAGACCAAGGCTGTCGCAAGGCCAAGGCGTAATGTCGGCGCTTTTTCTACCGGCAAATTTTTCGGAACTTTAATTATTGTAATTTTTTTAACTTTTGTAATCCTAGTGGCTGAAGGAATTAGATTGCGGACCGTAATTTTTCCTTCTTTCGTATTTTTTGTCCGATAACTATTGCCGTTATGGGCACTATTATATTCTTTAGATTTTTCTGCGTATTCTTCCAGCCATTCTTTTGTAGTTATCCAATTTCTTCCAAATTTAGCTGACTTTAATTTTCCCTGCCTAGCCCTTAACGATAAATACTCCTGCGAATAATTGCAATTTTTGCTTGCTTCTCGTAGGGATATATATATTAATTTTTCCTTGTTTTCTTTTGCCACTTGAAACACGCTTGCTTAATTTACTAAATTATCAAACTTTTTATAATATTATCTTGTTCTTTAATAAAATTTATATTTTCAAAACTCTTTTAATCATCCGATACGCTTTTTATCATCATTAAAATTATTGAATCTTGTCTTATTTTCCCTTTAAAAAAAACCCCTGTCAAGAGATTTTTTTAACACCTATCGTATAGTATATCGTATGGCAATTTTAAGGATTGTTTTTGATATTTTCTAGTATTCCAATGCCCATTAAAAGGGTTATCAGGCCGTTCCCTCCGTAACTTACTAGGGGCAAAGGGATGCCAATAATAGGCAAAATGCCTAAATTCATTCCAATATTGATAAAAACTTGAGAAATAATAAGAGTAGCGATCCCTGTGCTAAAAAGACGCGAGAAATTAGACTGACTAGAAAGAGCTATTTTAAAAATCCGCCAAATTAATATTAAAAAAAGGAGCAATAAAATAGAAACTCCAGCTAGCCCTGTTTCTTCGGCAATAGAAGCAAAAATAAAATCTGTTTGAGTCTCCGGTAAAAATCCATATTGGGTTTGAGAACCAGCTCCGATACCCTGTCCGAAAATTTTACCAGAACCAATTGCAATCTTTGCCTGATTCTGATTCCAGTTTATTCCCAGTGGCTCAACCTGAGGAGAAACAAAACTTATAATTCTTCCCTTCTGATAATCTTTTAATAAAAAATTCCAGCCTAAAATTAAAACTAAAAAAGCACAGAAAAGTAAAACTAAAAAGTGACGTATTTTTATTCCAGAAACAATTAATATTCCTATCCATAAAGAAACTAAAATTAAAACCGATCCCATATTAGGCTGAAGAAAAACTAAAACAACAGGAAGGAAAACGTAAAATCCGGAAAGCAGGATATGCCTTACTTGATACATTTCAACGTGGCGCTTTGAAAAGTATTTGGCCAATAAAATTATTAAAACAATTTTGGTTAACTCTATGGGGTCTATGGAAAAAATTCCTATTTTATACCAGCTCTTTACTCCTCTAATCAACGGGGCGAAAAAGAAAATTCCGACCAGAGCGGCCAAACAAATAGAATAAAGAGTTAAAATAAAATAGGAATTTTCCCTGAATGTTTTTCTTGAAATTCATGAAATCACCCTTCCCCATTGAAGAGCTGTATATAGACAAAAGACCGAATCCTACCAGCAGGAAAGACGAGGCGATTAATATCCAGTCTAAATTTTTTAACTGACGCAGCATTATAAAAATTGTTTATTTAATTATTTCTAAAAATTCCTGTTCTCCTATGATTTTTATATTCAATTTTCGGGCTTTTTCTAGTTTCGAGCCAGAATTTTCGCCCGAAACAAGGTAATCTATTTTATTTGAAATTGAATCGGAAATATCTCCTCCTAATAATCGTATTTTTTCTTTAGCTTCATCCCGAGTAATTGTTTTTAAACTACCTGTCAAGACGAAAGTCTTTCCTTTTAGCCTTATTCCAAATCCCTTATTCTTAAAAGAAATATTTTTATTGCTTTCTATTTTTACTCCTGCCCTAAAAATATCCTCAATAGATTTTTTATTTTTTTTTGACTGAAGCCAATTATAAATGCTTTCTGAGACTTTCCCTCCAACATTGGGAATTGTATCCAACTCCTCCTTGGTACTTTTTATTAATCTTTCAAAACTGCCAAAATAATTCGCTAAATCAATCGCCGAATTAAATCTCCTTCTTTTAATTCAAAAATCTCGAACGGCTGAGAAACAAGATTTTCATCCATAAGTTGGTCGATAATTTTAGGCCCAAGACCCTCAATATTAAAAGCTTTTTTTGAAACAAGGTGATAGAAATTTTCCCGCTTCCTGGCTTGGCAATTTTGATTAGAGCAGCGCCAAATTTTTTCTTCTTTTGGTTTTGTAAGTTTTGTTTCGCAAACCAGACAATTTTTAGGAAATATAAAATCTTTTTCCTTGCCGCTTCTTAACTCAATTAAAACTTTTGATACGGCCGGAATAACATCTCCTGCTCTTTCGATGATCACTGTGTCTCCGATTTTTATTCCTAATTTTTTTATTTCATCCTCATTGTGTAGGGTTGCCCTGGTAATTGTTACCCCGGCAACTTGAACAGGCTCCAAGACTGCAATTGGGGTTATTGCGCCAGTCCGACCAACTTGCACTTTTATGTCTAAAACCTTGGTTGTGGCTTGTTTTGGAGAGAACTTAAAAGCTCTTATCGATCGAGGGCTCTTTCCAGCCACTCCTAATTTTTGAAAAAGAGCGTTATTGTCTATGCTTATTACAACTCCATCAATCTGAAAAGGAAGTTTTTCTCTCTTTTTTTCAATTTCTTGCCAAAAAACCATTATTTCGGATAAGTTCCTGCATATTTTACCTTGATCAGTCTTAAACCCTAAGGCTGGCAAAAGATGATGTTCTTCAGAGTGTTTAGTCTGGCCTATATCGGTCAGCATATCGTATGCTAAAAATTTTAATGGCCTTGAATCAGCTATCCCAGGATCCAGCTGGCGGATTGATCCGGCTGCTAAATTTCTTGGATTAGAGAAAAGAGATAGGTTATTTTTTGTTCGAGATTGGTTAAAATCTTCGAAATCTCTCTTGTCCATGTAGACCTCCCCTCTAATTTCAATCCTACCGCCTTTTATTGCCTCTTTTAGCCCTTTTTCCAGGTGTTTTAAGTTAGGACTCAGCTCTTCGTAAAAATGAAGCTCTAAAGGAATGCTTTCAATGGTTTTAAGGTTCTGAGTAACATCTTCTCCAACTTTTCCGTTCCCCCTGGTTGCTCCGGCTGCAAAAAGACCTTTTTCGTAAATTAAAGTTACGGCAAATCCGTCTATTTTCAGTTCTGCGAAGTATTCAAAATGCGATTCATGAGCAAGGCGCTTTAAGTATTCTTCCCAGTCATAAAGTTCTTTCTCGGAAAAAATATCTTCAATGGAAAGCATGGGAACTTTATGCTCTATTTTTTTGAATTTTTTCAAAGGATCTCCTCCCACTCTCTGAGTAGGAGAGTCAATAGTAATAAAATCCGGATATTGCTGCTCTAAAACATAAAGTTCGTGCTTCAGGGAATCTAAAGCCGCCCCAGAAATATCTTCCTTGTCCAAAACGTGATACAAATAACGGTGATGATTAATTAATTTTTTTAATTTCTCTATCCTTTGTTTGACTTGTTGTTTATCCATAGCGCCAACCATCCGGCAGACAGTTTAAATATAAATTCCTGCCGCCAAAATATTGTTTTTTATAATACCATAAAAAATAAATTTTTTTCAATTAAAAAGGGAGTGTTCCTCCCCTTTGGTCGGCTCCTGAGGTTTAATGTTCAGTATCTTTAGTATTCTAAATGAATAGCTCTTTGTACTTCTTTGTATCCACCGACTGAGTTGATACAAAAATTTAGAGCATTACAGCTAGGATCGGGTACGCTGATGACTGTAACTGAAAATGAAACACCGGGAGAAAGAATTTCGTTATACTGAAAAGTATGGGTTGTTAATTTATACAAATCGTAAAGCTGTTTTTCGGCGCCGCTGTCGGCAGCGTAAAAAGAAATAAGTGAATAACCGATTTCCCCCATTGTTTTTGCCTGCTGGGAAGAAATGCTGTTGATCCCCAGGGCAACAGTAAAAACTACGCTGGCAATAATAATAATTAATACTATTGAAATGCCTTTTTGTTTTTTATAAATAGCCATTTTTATTAAGCCGAAATTTAAGTTATATTTGGTCGTCTAAATTTCTTTGAGAAATTGTGGTTTGAATTTTTATTACCGGCTGAAATTCCGGTTTTTTACTCCCTATCCCTTTTACTTCTAAAAATAGGGTTACTATTGGCTGCTTATCGTCTCCATCGTTCCAGCTGCTGCTTGGAGCTATCTTAAAAGAAACAACATCTAAAGATTCCGGAGTTAAAGAAAAAACAGGATTAGAGCCCTCCCAGAACTGAACTTTTAAGATGCCTGTAGTGTATCCAGTTAATGTTTCCCGATAGAACTCTTTGCATTTACTCTGATAATCAAGAAATTTTATTCCTCCTCTGCCCGTAATCTCGTAATTCGTGTCTGTAGCGAGACAAGCGTCATCGCCTTTTTGGGCCATTCTCAATGCTTTGCCCATATATTCTAAGGAATAAGAAATATTGTCTAAGAGCTGCTGGGAAAGCAAGGCCTTTTGCTGCATCTCAAGAGAAGAAACAAAGAAATCGGTCGAAACGGCCAATATTAGCATGAAAATGGTAACTCCCACCATTATCTCTATAAGAGTGTAACCACTGCGGTTCGTTATTTTAATTTTATTTAACATTTTAACTCTTGATTTTTAATTATGGCGTCTCAATTCCGTACCAATTATATAAGCGCTCAGCAACCTTAGCGGTATGGTCTTTTCCTTTCTCGCTCCACTGGACCAGAGATTCAATATATAAAAAATCTGTACCAAGGGCTATGTCTGATAATTTACTAATGGTAATCTTTCTGGTAAATTTTGTCTTCGTGCACTGGGGTGCGGGGCAAGAGGTAATGGGATAAAAGTAAAAACCGTTAGTATTGTCAATATATAAAAATCTTCCCGGCGAAACATATGAAGATAAGGTTAGGCCGACATAATCAGCTTCATAATTATTATTTGACAAGCCATCGTCCCACGAAGTAGAAGAGCTGCTACTTTGTTCAAGCCAATTATTATCACGAATATTCCTAGTTATTTCAATTCCCTCTTGGGCAAGATAGAAAGCTATCAGCCTTGATTGGTCAAGAGAAACCGCTGTGATGGTTTGCTGAATTAAAACAATACTGCTGCTTATCACTAAAGTAAAAATTGATATGGCCAGCATTATTTCAATTATGGTAAAACTTCTGTTTTTTTTCATCACGATTAATGTTTAATTTCAATAAGCCCGGCCTCATTAACTGAAACAACAACAGATTTGGAGCTGTCGATCGTAGAGGTTAATTCAATACCTGGGTTGCTGTTAGGATTGGGCTTCATCACTATCAAGGGGTCGGGCGGAAAAAAAGTAATTGAATCTAATATGTGGCTGGAAGGTTTTTTAATTACAATTCCTGGTTCTAAAAAAATTTCTTCGATTTTTTCCGGATAGGTAGATCCGGGTCCTGCGACCGCACAGCTTGGAGCACCGCTGGTTTCATCATATTTCCCGTCATTATTGCAATCTGCAAATAAAATATATGAATTAACGCTGCCAGTAAAAGAAAGCCCGTAGCCTCCGCTGGGGAAAAGCGTAGAATTAAATTTTGAAAAAGAAGTCTTTCTGGAAGACACTGACATTTCTTCGGCATTTCTTATGTCCCGGGCCAGTTTATAGGCCGCTCTTTCTACGGCAATCCGAGAATTGGCCAGGTGAAAATTAGGAACAACAAAAATCGTTAAAATCGAAATCAGGCTGATAACAACTAAAATTTCAATTAAAGTAAAACTTTTCATTTTTTAATTAGTTATTTAACGGGGGGGCGGAGTTTCTCTCCAAGTGGGCGAAGAGAAGAAAACTGAAGAAGTTTTTTTGGTTATAGAACAAGTTTTGCCTCCGACCGTAGTCTCCAGTTTTATAGTATAGCCACCCGGACTGGGTAAATTATAAGTATGAGTTATAACCAATCCTGAATAGTCATTGGTTCCGTTATTGTCAATATCCCATATCCAAGATTTCGCTCCCGGATCAACATGAAAATCAGTTAAATCGGTAAATGTCACGGGCTTTCCGACAATAATTTTTAGCGGAAGCCAATCAAAATTAGGAGTAGGATAAGGGTAAGCAATGGTTGTGAAAGAAGGGCCCGTAATCCAATCAGATTCAACTTGCTGAATTGTATCGTCCCATACTTTTAGTCTCCAATAATACGTAACGCTACCATAGGCAAGATTTTTTGCGACATAAGACCCTCCTGTATTTGTCGCATGCTCAGATTCTACTGTGCTTGAAAAACCGGAATTTGTAGAGATTTGTATTTCATAAGCGCTTTGATTGTCGCTAGGATTAGCGGCTACAAATGTCCATGACAAGCGAACAGGGGGATGAATAGAACTGGGACAATAATCAATTGGATTAGGCCCGCCAACAGTTAAATTACTAGCGCTCGGTTTTGGGCTAGAGAGCACAATCTTATAGTCTGCTATTGGCTGGCCAGCAGCAGGACAACCTGTTCCTCCCTCTGATTTACCATCACCATTAGTGTCACAATTTTTACTGTTAAAACTTAGCCATCCAATTACGGCTGTACTAGGACCAGCATCGTGCCCTCCCCAAGCCCAATTTTTAAATTCCCTACTTATTGAATCCAAAGCTACTCCGTAGTTGTTTCCTTTAAAACGTATCCATCCGTCCCAACTTCCCCTGTTCAGATTTAAAGCCCCGCTGCAGCCATTAGAAAAAACCGAACAGGCTCTTGCCCAGCCTGAAAGTTCATTGGTTGCCGAGCTAAACCTGGCTTCGCAAGGGCCCGCTGGACAGCCGCCCAATTGGGAGTCGTTGAAAGTAATCCAGCCGATATTTTCAGACCAAGCATAGCCGGAAAGAAGCCCATTCCCCAAATTCAAATCAATATTCACGCCGTAATCAACTGTTCCGCAGGTTCCCGGGTCGCTACAATTAAAACTGACCCAACCTATATTTTCAGACCAGGCCCAACCGGAAACATTGTCATTTTTACCTGCTTTTGCCTTGTCAAAAGAAAAAAATGAAAATACAAAAAAAAGTATTATTAAAATTAATGCTTTTTTATTATTTTTAATCATTATTTGGAGATTTTTAATTTTATTAAAAATTATCATGCGGCTATGGATTAGCCGAAGAAGCATAAGCTTTACCTATTATATCATTTTTGCCAATCAGTCCAAATGCCGTGCTGTCGATTGATCCTCCTATAAGGTTTCCCATCACAAGAAAAGCGTTTTCCGGTATTTTATTGTTATAGTCCTTGGCGTATAAAGAAAGCATTCTGTATCCTCCCTGGCTTATTACATATTCCCTTCCTTGGGAATTTTTTAACACCTCTCCGTTGACCAATATATTCCAGCCGCCACTTGCTTCTTTTAACGAAAACGAGTCTCCTGCCACGCCTTTTACGATTTTTATTATCGGATTCTTGTTGCCGGCGTAATCAATGATAACCATATCTCCTTTTTTCGGATCGTTGCACTTGTAATATCCGAAATAAACAATTACTTTTTCTTCTGGCTCGATAATGCCTCCGAGTGATGTCCCCTCTACCGTCCTCTCTTCAACAGATGTTACGCACTCAAGGGCCTGGATAGGTTCCTGTACGGCTTCCTGTTTGGGATTATTTTTAGAAAAAACAAGGATAAAAAATAAAATCAAGGCGGTTGGAAGAAATACTGCTAAAAATATATAAAAAAGCTTTTTATTTTTCATCCCTTCAATCCTTCTTTGTTATAGAATTGATGAATTGCAAGTGATTATTGCGGGCAAGAATAAGCAAAACCCACATAGTATGCAGTATCCAAAGGAGCCGAGGCTGCATTGGCGAAAGTAACATCGGTAAAAGCATAGTTTAAAGTCGTGCTTAGAGTAGAACATAAGCTGCCTACTTTTGTGGTGGTGACGCTGGCAGACTTTATGCAATTTTTAGAAACTGAGTCATACAGTGGATGGTCGGCTGGACAATAAATACAGGTAAACTCAGAATCGTTATATTGGATATACGCCTGGCTTGCGCCTGCCGCGGGACAGCGCGGTTCAGCATAAGCATATCCGTGAACACAATCCATCAACGGGTGTGCTGGATCAGTGGTAACTATGCAATAAGTGGCGCTATTAAGGTTGGGATAAGCACCAGTCAGACAAAAATAATCACTGGCGTTAGGACAACAATTAGAAGGTAAATGCCAAGCTCCATCATCACCAACATATCCATATCCATACGGCCTACAAACGTTATAACCTGTTGGACAGTTCTCATAATCGCCGCTGCCCGTCGCTCGACAATTAATTCCAGTATAGCCAGGCCCGGTTCCTGGGTTTTGTGGAACAACTCCTTTGGGTCCTAAATTTATTACCGATTTAGTTGCCCTTGCCACCGGATCTGCACCTATTATTAATGTAGACGGCGGAGTAGAGCCACAAACTGTAATTTTTACCTGGCAGTTGGCTTTGGGCAGAGAAATGGGAATAGTTGAAATCACATGTGAGTCGCTTGAATAAATTGTACTTTGTCCTTGAAGCGGCATATTGCCATATCCCCCTGACCCAAGCGCATCCACATAATCTTTATTCACCGCATCTGATCCGTTTACGGGCGTTAACACATCTGTTATCGCCTGATTATTAACGCTTATGCCGGAGTAGGCTGTAAAAAGCCCGTTAATTCCCAAGGGGCCGGCCTTGATCTGGATTCCTGTTCCCACGTTTATGGGAGCAGGAACATTGTTACTGGGCGCGGGAGCGCTTGGTTCGGTCCAGGCCAGAATCAGGTAGTTTAGGGAAAAAATCATCGCTAAAACTCCTAAAGATAAAACTAATATTTTAGGAAAATTTAATTTTGGCATATTTTTGTTTGATTATTTAATTGTTAATTAATTTATTTATTTAGATATTAATTGTTGGCGGAGCCTGTCCATTTCCTGTTTCTGTTTTTGAATTTCTTGTTCAGAAAGATCTTTTAGTCCCATTTCCTGGCGAAGATTATCTGTTTCTGTTTTTTGCTGCTTAATTTCTTGCTCAGAAAGATCTTTTAAACCCATTTCCTTACGAAGACTATCTAGCTCTTGCTTTTGTTTATCTCTTAAGGTTGCCGGAGGAATAGGCAATTGCGCCTGTTCTTTTTTCTCATTTAAATAATAAATCAGGCCTGAAACAAGCAAAACAGCTATAATTATGACTCCGATTATCAATATTTTCTTCTTGTTCATTGCTTTCAGCTATTAATATATTATGCCCCAATAATTAACAAAGTTTAATTTTAAAAAAGACAGTGTCTTAAGAGAAGGAACAGAACAAACAAAGATTCAAATACCAAAATATGATGTTTTGGCCGAAGAATATGGCTAAAAATGTTCCCAGAACCAGAAACGGCCCGAAAGGAATTTCTGACTTTAGGTTCTTTTTCTTCCCCGCTATCAGCCCTACCCCTATTATAGCACCGATAAAAAAAGCAAGCATCAGGGCTAGCAGGATATTGGGCCAGCCTAGGATTAGTCCCATTAAAAAAGCCAGATAGATATCCCCTATTCCCATCCATTTGCCCTTGGAAATCAATACTAGTGTCAAAAAAAACAAGGAAGCAAAGAAAGCTGAAAGCAAGGGGTTTATCAGCATTTGGAAATTCAATTGGTTGAATTTCCAAATATCCAAGAAGCGATATAGAAAAGTTGTCCCTATTGCCAGATAAATTATCAGATCTGGGATAAGCAGATACTTAAGGTCATAAACAAAGACAACAATCAAAAAACAGCTGATAATTATCAGATAAAATAAATTAAGCCAATTTTGCGAGCTAAATACCAAAAATTCTTCAAAAATTATCTTATTTGAAAAAAGCCCGGAGCTTCCCATCAAGGGAAGCTGGGAGGCAAATATTAAAACAAAGATGATTCCTGTTGATATTTCCACCAGAGGATACTGCCAGGAAATGAGTTTTTCACAATAACGGCATTTTCTTTTTAAGATTAAAAAGCTTAAAACCGGAATCAAGTCCGGCCAGCTTAAAGAATGCTTGCAATGGGGACAATATGAGCGGCCCTTTAAAAAGCTTTCTTCTTTTTCTATGCGATAAATTACGCAATTTAAAAAGCTGCCGACCATCGTTCCTAAAATAAAAACAATAAAAAGGGAAAATAATTGCATTGCTTAATTATATCAAAAAATATGTTTTTTTCCATCGCCCAATCCGAAAAAATTCAAAGAACGTTTCCATATAAATAAAGTTGGAAAAATAAAGACCCGCAGAGAAGCTGCCGGTCTTATGATAAACAGAAATGAAAATTCTTTTCTTAGAAGCAAGTAGAAGGACAAGCGCCAGTTGGTGCTGATCCTGTTATTTTCTTACTTCCGTTCTGAGAGGCGACAAAGTAAACAGTACCCACTGGTGTCTCTTCTAGCAAAGCATAGGCGCAAAACCAAGTACCAGATTGATTGACTGGAGAACAAGTGGTCGGGCCCGCATTTCCAACCCACTTATAATCTAATGTTCCTGACACCTGAGGATCATGGGCAGCCGGCAAGTAGGTTCCGATAGCAGGCGTGCCGAAATACAAAGTGCCAACAGTACCAGTAGTCATATAGAGGTCTGTGCTGCCAGTGCCATAGTACATCTCTTGCGCGCTGACTACCTGACGGATATCTGATGTCCTTCTGGCATCTCTTGCCTTGGCTCTTGCTCCGCCTAATGCAACCAAAACAACTGAAGATAAAATTCCGATAATGGCGATAACAACTAGTAATTCGATTAGAGTAAAACCTTTTTTCTTCATATTAATTTAAATTAATTATTGATAGGTTTCTTTTTTCTTTATTTATGATCGACCTTTCTGTTTTTTAAAAAACCAACTATTCACTTATTTATTATAACAATAATCATAATATTTTACCATTTCCCGATCCGAGAAAGACGCCAGGGATATCTTTTCTGCCTATTAAATTAATAGATGGTAAATTTACCAAAAAATTATCAAAAATAAAAACCGGCAACAAGAATGCCGGTCTTATGATAAACGGAAACAGAAATTCTTTTCTTAGAAACAAGTACAAGCACCAGTTACCGAGGGCGTTGTTGACGCTATTTCTTTAGACCCGTTCTGAGAGGCGACAAAGTATTTTCCCGTCTCTAATTGAGCATATGCGCAAAACCAATTGCCCGTCGTAAGGGTACCTGAATTGCAGGCGGCTGAACCCGTATTATCAAGCCAAGTATAATGCTTGTTAGGGGCCTGAGGATCATCGTTGGCCGGTAAGTAGGTTGAAATAGCAGGCAAACCGGAAGCTATAGTACCGGTCGCCATGTAAGCGTCTGAGGCGGTTCCGTAGTACATCTCTTGCGCGCTGACCACCTGACGAATGTCAGCTGTCCTTCTGGCGTCTCTCGCCTTGGCTCTTGCTCCGCCCAAAGCGACCAAAACAACTGAAGATAAAATTCCGATGATGGCGATAACGACTAGTAATTCAATTAGAGTAAAACCTTTTTTCTTCATATTAATTTAAATTAATTATTGATAAATTTTTTAATTTATGATCGACCTTTCTGTTTTTAAAAACCAGATATTCTATTTTTCTGTTATAACCTTAATCCGCAACAGTCAGCATTGCAGGGAGCGTTATTGGGAATGCAATTAAAAATTCCACTTTTCTTGCTAATATTCTTATTGGAAACGCAATAATACATCACGGCGCTTACATCTTCTAGCTGTGTGTAAACGCAGTAATATTTTCTTGCTTCAGCGCCTTCGGGGCTGACTATATTATTGGCTATCCAGGTATATTGATAAGGGGCTTCATTTCTTGGGTCGCGCGGCACGACAGATAAATAAGGGATGATGATTGGAGGATTGACTCCTGTAGAGCTAGCGACCGGATACATATCTCCACTCGCACAAGCACTGTCAGTATAGCACATTTCCATGGCCGTATGGATGGTTCTAAAATCCGACATCCGCCTTGAATCCCTGGCCTTAACTCTGGCAGGACCTAAAGAAACTAATACAATGGTAGATAAAATTCCGATAATGGCGATAACTACCAATAACTCAATCAGGGTAAAACCTTTTTTCTTCATATTGATTGTGACCATAAAAATCTCTTTTAAAAATTATACCACTCTTCCCTCGATATGGCTCTGTGGATAACTTAAAAGAGCAACAATTGATAAAAAAACTAAATTGTCATCATCTGATACATGGGCATTAAAATAGCCAGTATCATGCCTCCCACGACTACTCCCAAAAAAATAATCAAGGTCGGCTCCAAGAGGGCCATAATATTAACTGTGGCTGTATCTATTTCTTTTTGATAAAAAACAACTAGATCCATCAAGGTTCTTTCTACGGTGCCGGTTTTCTCTCCCACTAAAATCATTTGGATGAAAATAGGCTCAAACAAATCCGGATATTGCACCAAAACCGAAGAAATTGATTCGCCCGCTCCCACCTTTTCTCTTGTTTTTAAAATAATTTCTTTATATGCAACATTGCCCACAATATCAGCAACAACCGTCAAGGCCTGGGAAATGGGCAATCCTCCGGAGATAAGAGTGGAAAGATTTTCGGCAAAACGGGTAAGACAAGACAACTTCACAAAAGGCCCGATAACTGGAATCTTGAGAATATATTTATCAAAAATTTTTCTGCCCTTTTCTGTCAGATAATACCTGTAAGCCAAAAAACCCATGATGGCCAAAAATAAAATCGGCACCCAGCCCCATTTTCTTAAAAATGCCGAAGCGTTTAATAAAAGCATGGTTGATGACGGCACCTCTCCTTCAGCGCTGAGCAGAACTTGGGACATCTGGGGGATGACAAAGGAATTCATTATTAACAAAACCACAAAAGCAACTAAAACGATCATGGCGGGATAGATCATTGCGCTTTTGGTTTTTGAATTCAGGTAATACTCCCTCTCCAAGTGCCCAGCCAGATAATTGAGGGTTTCAGAAAGCTTTCCGCTAACCTCTCCTGTTTTGACCATGGCGATGAAAAACGGGGAGAAAATTTCCGGAAACCGGGCAAGAGCGAGCGAAAAAGAAGCTCCGCCTTCAACTTCTTCGGAGATTTCCAAAATCTTGTCCTTTAATTCTGTTTTTTTAACCTGGCTGCCCAAGGTTCTTAAGGACTCCACTAAAGGAATTTCAGATTTGAACATGATGGCCAATTGACGGGAAAAAATGACCAGATCTTTTGACGAAATTCTCTGTAAAAAATTCATTCCCTTGGCATAAAAAGGAGATGATGATTCTTCCAAAAAAGTCACGTACAGTCCGTTCTTTTGTAAAATGGCGACCACCGCTTCCTTGGAAGAGGCTTCTACGCGGCCGGCCCTTATCTCTCCTTCTTTGGTGCGACCTTGATAATCAAATTTCATAATAATTTTTAGCGAACGAGCATTTTCAGCTCAACCGGATTTAAGGAATAATTAAGGGCGTTTTCTATTGAAATTTCCTTTCTTTTCACCAGGTCGGACAATGTTCTGTTTAAAGAAAGCATTCCCAGCTCTGCCGAAGTTTCTATTACCAAGGGCAGTTCGTGAATTTTATTCTCTCTGATCAGGTTAGACACCGCAGGCGTGGCAACCATGACTTCACAGGCCGGAATCAATCCTCCTTTGATTCTTGGAATTAAGCGTTGGGAAATAACGCCCAAAAGAGAACCTGACAACTGGGCCCTGATCTGGTTCTGCTGCTCAGCGGGGAAAGAATCAACAATACGGTGGATGCTCTGGCTGGCTGAATTAGTGTGCAAGGTGGCAAAAACCAAATGGCCTGTTTCTGCGGCAGTAATAGCGATGGCAATGGTTCTCGAGTCTCTCATTTCTCCGACCATAATGACATTTGGGTCCTGCCTGAAAGTAGCGCGCAGTGCGCGGGAAAAACTCAAAGAATCCTGGTAAATTTCCCGCTGGTCGATGATTGAACGGTCGTCTTCGAAAAGATACTCAACAGGATCTTCAATGGTAATTATATGCTCAGCCCTTGTGTGGTTTATTTCATCTATCAAAGCGGCCAAGGTGGTTGATTTTCCATGGCCGGAGGGGCCGGTGATCAGCACAAAACCCTGGGATGCTTTGGTGAATTCGTGCAAAACAGGAGGAAGGCCAAGGTCGTCAATTGTTTTCACTGCTTTTACTATCAGACGCATGGCGATTGATATTGTCCCTCCTTGAAAAAAAGCATTAATCCTGAACCGGAAATCATCTCCAAAAGCATAGGAAAAATCAAGATCCTTTTCCTTTAAAAACCTCTGATATTGCTCCGGGTTCATCAGGCTCTCGGCCAGCCCCTGGGTGTCTTTAGCCGACAGCTTCCTTCTTTTTAAAAGAGGGACCAGCCTGCTGTTTATCCTTAATACCGGAGGGTGCCCTTCGGAAATGTGCAAATCCGAAGCCCCTTCCTTGGTAACCATGTTCAACAATTCTTTTAATTGCTCCTGATACTGATTGGTCTGAATATTAATGTTATCCATAAAATTTTAAATTATTAATATAAATTTCAAAAAATCTTTTTTAAATTAAGTTATTCGCCCAAAACCTCTTTCATCTCTTTTACCACCTCAGAAGGGGTATAGTGGGCTTTGATTAAATATTTTTCCGCTCCCAGATTCATTCCCCTTTCCACTTCCTCTTTCTGGCTCAAATTAGAAATAATAATTACTTTTAAATCTTTTAATTTTGATTCCGCCTTGATCTGCTTTAAAATCTCCCAGCCGTCAACTCTGGGCAGAACAATGTCCAAAAGAACCAGGTCGAATTTCTCTTCCTTGACTCTTCTTACCGCCTCCTCTCCTTCGGAAGCCACTTCAACTGAAAAACCACTCTCTTTTATTTTGGTGGTATATATGTCAATTAAAAACGAATCGTCTTCTACAAGTAATATATTTTTCATTTTTTAATCGTTTGTTATTTGCTTTTCTTCGGTCACTCTTAACACCTCTTCGATCGTGGTAACTCCTCTTAATACTTTCAATATGCCATCCTGCTTCATGGTAATCATTCCCTGGGCTTTCGCTTCTTTTAAAATATTGGCTTCTGACGGCTCTTTTAATATAACATCAGCCAGGGAATCGGTCATCAGTAAAATTTCAAATAAGGCGATTCTTCCGGCAAACCCCATTTTATTGCACTTTTCGCATCCTTGGGCAACGAAGATGGTCAAATTCTTGGAGGGCTTAAGGGTTTTTTTAATACTTAAGGGCAGGGTTTCAATTTCTCTAAGGAGCATTTCCTTGATTTCGGGCTTAGGCTCGATTTCTTTCTTGCAATTATTGCACAGCTTCATGACCAGCCTCTGGGCTATGGCCAGTTGAAGGGCAGGCGAAATCAGATAGGGTTTTATCTTCATATCAATCAAACGGGGAATCACTCCTGCGGCATTATTGGTATGAAGGGTTGATAAAACAATGTGTCCGGTCAGGGCGGCGTTAATGGCCAAAGAAGCGGTTTCTTCGTCTCTTATTTCACCGACCATGATCACATTGGGGTCTTGCCTTAAAATATGGCGCAGACCGATTGCGAAGTCATAGCCTATTTCCGGCCGGACCTGGGATTGATTAACTCCTTCGATAAAATACTCAACCGGATCTTCCAAGGTTACGACGTTTCTTCCTTCCGTATCCAAAAGCTGCAAAATAGCATACAAGGTTGTGCTTTTTCCCGACCCGGTAGGGCCGGTAGATAAAACCAAACCGTATGGCTTGGCAATTCCTTGTTTTAATATTTCCAGATTCCTGCCCTCAAATCCCAAATCTTCAAAAGTTCCCAAACCGACAGTCGGATCCAAAATTCTGATTGCCACTTTTTCCCCCAAGGTGGTGGGAAAAGTGGAAACACGGAAATCGATTGATTTTCCTTCTACGCTGATGGAGAATCTTCCATCCTGCGGCACTCTTGTCTCATCGATCTTCAGATTGGAAAGTATTTTTATTCTGGCAATCACTGCCGGATGAATTTTTAAAGGTAAAAAGAGCGAAGGGTGCAATGATCCCATTAATCTGAACCTCACTCTTAATTTTGTTTTTGTCGGTTCGATATGAACATCTGAAGCCAATCCTTCCACCGCATTTCTTAAAATCACTGCAACGATCTTGGTAATCGGCGCCTCTTCGGCCATTCTTTCAAATTCAGCCGCTGTTGAGGACTTTTTCTTGACTGTTTCCTGCTGCAGTTCCGTTTCCAGCTCTTCCAAAGCCATGCCCACTTCTTTCTTTTGGTTTCTGTACTTTTTTAAAATATTTTTAAACGTGCTGAGAGAGATGAGAAAAACATTATAATTCTGCCTTTGCCGCCTGAAAATGAATTTTAGCGCTTCCTGGGCTTTCAGATCTTCGGGATAAACCATTCCTATTTCCAGGTCCTTGGCGCTTTTGGCCAGAGGAATCATCTGGTAGTATCTGGCTGTTTCTTCCGGAATCATCTCCAATATTTCCGGATTTATCTTTTCAGGGTTTATTTCTTTTAAGGGTATTTTTAAAAATTCACTTTTGGCCTGGAACAAATCTGTTTCCGGAATTGCTCCGCTTTCCAAAATCGCCTCTTCCTCTTTTCTCCCCGATTGCTCAATCTCTAACTTCAAAGAGGCTGCTTTGTCTTTTTTTAACAGACCTTTTTCTACTAATTTATCTAGTAAAGACATAGGACGTGATTAATATGGTAAAAATGGATTTTCCCTTCCTTTGCTTCCGGTGGATGTGCTTTGTTCCAATGGCTGGATTTCGGAAAACGGCTGAAGCTCTTTCAGTAAAGGGTTTTTAAGAACGCTAAATTCTATTTTTATTTCTTCCTGCGATACCTCAGCGTTTTCTGCAATGTAGGCTTCTGAACCGGTTTTGTTTTTACCGAAAAAACCGAACCAAAGAACAACTGCCGTGGTAATCAGGATTGCGACCAGGATAAAAATTAATACTTTCTGCTTTTTATTTTGTTGTGCAAAAACAATAGCCATTTTAATATGAATAAACTTTTATTGCTAATCTAAAGGCGAATATATCTTTTGGCTGATTCTTTGTGCCTTGATCGTTTTTCGAGGCGCTGAAAGAAACGCTCCCGACATCAATCAGTCTGGATGACTTCTCTAGGGTAGAAAGAAAATTTTTAAGAGATTCGTACGGTCCGGAAACATCTAAACTCAAGCTGACTTCCTTGAGCCCGGGATACTTGGATGACTCAGAAACCGTGAAGTTGCCCATGTTGCTTATGACCAGCCCTGATTGGGAAGTGCTTATCTGGAGAAAATCAAAAAGAGAAGGCAGGGACGGTTCATTCGGAAGAGCGACGTCGATTTTGGCAAGCTCTGGCTGGTATTCTTTTATCTGGGCTTCAACCTTTTGAAGCTCTAAAAAATATTCTGCCCTGTATGTAAGCTCGTTCCTTTTTCCTTCGACTATTTTATTGAGAGCTTGAAAATCCTGAAACTTAGGAAGCAAAAGAATGCCGCCAAAGATTATTCCGCCGATAGAACAGGCGGCGATAATAATCATTAAATTGGTTACGTTTTTTGATCCGTTCATAATAATTAATATGTCTCTACCAATTGAAACATTATTTACTTAAAAATAAATATTGATGGATCGAAAGAAAGACTCACTTTAAATCCGACTTCCCCTCCCTTCTCCATTGTAACGCTGTCCAGGCTAGCGCTTTTTATCATTTTTTCATCCCTAAAAATAAGCATCTGCTGCCCCAGGTCCTGAAAGCTTTTGGCTGTTCCGGAAAGAATAACCTTCCCCTCGTTAATATTAAGGCCGAAGTCGTTAAACCAGACTCTGGGATGGCATTGTTTCTCTATGAAATCGAAAACGCTCAAGGTTTCCGGATGCCCATTTATAACGCTGGAAAAATCGTTAATCTTTTTTTGATAGGTTAAAATTTCTTTTTTCAGCTCGGAACTCTTCGAAACCTCGCTGGCCAGACTTGCGACTATTTCCTCCTGGTTTTTTTGAGAAGCTTTTATTGATTGAATGACTAAAAAATAACTAATAAAAACAAAAATTAAAAATCCCACGGAAAGATAAAATAAAATATCTAACCAAGGCGGTATTTTTGGAACTTCTTTTGGTATTATTTCCATGATTTTTTAAAAGATGATTTTCCTTGTCACCTTCGCCTGGTTTGGCGAAACTGCAAAGGATTAAATCTTTAATTCTCTCAATGCCATTCCTACCGCTATGGAATAGGAAGGGCCCATTTCTTTAAGCCTTTGTTCAAGAATAGGCGGGCAAAAAACGTTTAAAAAGGGATTTGCTACTTCTATTTCCTTGTCAAATTTTTGGGCAAAGTATTCTGAAAGCCCGGGCATGAAAGCCAGTCCTCCGGCTAATACAATTTTTTTAACTTCTCTTTTTTCGGCTTGGAAAAAATTATTAAATATCTTTTCTATTTCTCTTAAAATCAGGTCTACCAGGGGAAGAATCACCTGCCTGGTTTCCTGGCCAATCTTCTCTTCTATGGTATCCAATGGTCTGATGCCGTATTCTCTTTTCAAGCTTTCGGCTTTGCGGTAATCAACATTTACCCCCTTGGAAATTACTTCTGTGAGCTCGTTGCTTGATATGTCAAAACTGTACGATGTTTTTAGTATTTTCCTGTCAATAATGTTGCATGTCGTGCTCTGTGCGCCGATATCTATTATCGCAACCACCTCTTTCTCGTCGTCTTTAATCAATGCTCTTGTAAGCCCGAACACTTCCGCTTCTAGAGCCACCATTTCAATCTTGGCAAGCCTGGCAATTTCCTGGTATTGGTTGATCACCTCGTTGGGAACAGCTACCAGGAGAATTTTCATGCCTGCTTTTTTATCCTCAGACGTTCTATCTTCAATCAGTTGCCAATCAAGGGTTATTTCTGCCAAAGGAAGAGGGATAAGCTGTCTTGCCTGATATCTTACGGCTTGGGGCAACTCTTCTTTTCCCATTAACGGAAGCTCAAAATTGGTAAAAAAAGTAGAAAAGTCCGGTATGGAAAAAACGGCTTGAAAAGTCTTCATATTGGCTTCTTCTCTCACGGCAGTAATGGCTTTGGCAATGTCTTTACTGGAAAGAAAAAGGGTGCTCTTCTGCAGTGTCCTGAACGGTTTCTCATAAAGAGCCGACGACTCTATCTCTCCGTAATTTTCCAGCTTCCTTCTATTGCCAAGCTTAGAAATTTCAACTATTTTAATAAAAGAAGTGCCTATGTCTATTCCTAAAAATTTTTTAGGAACCAATGTTTCAAAAGGATTCCAAATCATAACTGTTTTATTATACTATATATCGTAATTTTAATAAAATTAAAATTACACAGGCTGTTTGAAAACAATAAAGTCCAAACACATGGGGCTAAAAGAATTAATTTTAGATACTATCTTTCCTTCTTTTTGCTTTATCTGTCAAAGAGAAGGAAATTATCTCTGCCAGGATTGCAAATCTGTTCTGGAGATTTCAAGTAGCCATAAAAATTATTGCGGAAGAAATATAAGCGATTTATATTTTGCCATACCTTACCAAAATTTTTTAATCAAGGATTTAATTAAAAAATTCAAGTATGAACCCTTTGTCAAAGAGCTGGGAAAATCCCTGTCTTCATTGATAATAGAACATTTAAGTTTGCTTGACAACAAACCTGATTTCACAGGCTTCGTTTTGGTCCCTGTCCCTCTGGAAAAAAGGAAGTTGAAATGGCGGGGATTCAACCAGGCCGAAGAAATAGGAAAAGAGCTTGCTGAATTTTTAAAAATTCCTCTGATTCCTAACGTTTTAGTAAAAACAAAAGAAACACTGGACCAAGTTAACCTCGACGACCAGGAAAGAAAAGAAAATATTAAAAATGCTTTTCTTTGTCCGTCGCAGGAAAAG
>JAPLXK010000014.1 GCA_026396095.1 Candidatus Nealsoniibacteriota bacterium
GGATAAAGGAACTTCTGGATGCCTGAGACGCCCTTGTAGGTAAATATTTGCTGCATATTGATACATAGGTTAAACATTTACCCCTAATTTTACCAGATTTCGGTAATATAGGGGTGTTACCTATGTATCTCATCTTCTCCACCCGTTATTCGTTTCCATAATTTTTATTACGAGACGCTCAGATTAAATTATCTTATAATTGCATCCAAGCCTTGATTCGTTTTCTTTCTTATTTCTTCCTGGATTTCATTTATTTCGTCGGTCTTTAAGGTTCTTTTTGGCGACCGATGGCTAATTCCAACCGTCTTTTTGAAAAATTAAAATAAGGACTCCTTTATTTTTTGTATCATGTAATTAGCAATCGGAGGATAAATATCTTCTTTAATTTTTTCAACTAAATCTAGGGAAACCCATTTGTAGCTTGAGTGTTCTTCGGCAAGTATAACATCCTGATTTTTCCCAACGATTTCGCATACCCATATGGTGCCCTTTATCTTTATTTTGCCACGAGCTGTGATTATTTCATCGGAAACCTCGTCGGCCACCTTTCTTATGGGCCTTACGTCTAAATTGGTTTCCTCTTTTACTTCTCTTATGGCTGCCTCCTTATCATTTTCGCCTTCTAATATGCCTCCTTTTACGGGTTCCCATTTTTTATTGTCTATCCGCTGAAGTAAAAGCAGATTGTTGTGTTGATCTAAAATAAGCGCCATCACCCCACAAACATTCCCGTCAACAATCTTTGTTTTTTCTGTTTCCATATATTATTGTTGTTTTTCTCTTTTAATGGCTATCAAATTTTTATTTTTACCACTTTCTAGTTCTTTTAAAATATCTTCTATCAGCTCCTTTGCGCTAAAAACGCCCTTTTTATTATATCCCCTCTGCAGCTTCTTGGTTATTTTTTTATGCTCCGGATATGCTTTTGTCGCTGCCTTGAATTCCTTAAGCCAAATAGGCGTGTTTTGAACAATTACATTAAATATTTCAGAAGCATCCCAAATTAAAAAATCATTTTTTCTTTTATCGTATTTCGGATAATTTTTAAGGAAATAATCATAAAATTTAAAATGCAGCATCTCGTGAGCAATAACTGCATTCACGTATTTCTTGTTTTTGTGCACATAGGGTATTTGAAATGTTTTATCTTCTAGAAAGCGCGGGTACATTCCCCATATTGTTAAATAGGCTATATATTTCCCCTTTGGCCAATAATTATTTTTAAATAATTTATCAGTTAATAGGTAAAATTCTTTCTCTAATTTTCCCCAACTTTTTGGGTACAGAGCCAAGCCTTTTTCCATGATTCTGCCCTTTTTTGCATAAATATCCAAGACGAATTTTTTGACCTTATCTTTTCCTATTTCAATAGAATTGTTGCTTTTATACCTTTTAAAAAATGGATATTTTTGGAAAATGGCCCAATCTAAAATCTTGCCATTGTCGTATCTGGCATCGCTAATAAAGCAATAAAAGGTTCTCATGTCTTTTTTTGAATCTAATTGAAATTTTATCTTCGGATACATAAAAAGAGGACAGCTTTTAATCTATCCTCAATATAACATGGTTGTCATTCTTGTGCTTTTACTTACTATTTTTATCTTCTAATGGGTAATTCAATAAAAACTGTACTTCCTTTTCCTTTACCGGGCGACTCAGCCCAGATTCTGCCGTTATGAAAATCTACAAAGCGCTTGGCAATATGAAGGCCCAAGCCGGCTCCCTCTGCAGAAAGCTTGTTCCCGGCCGAACCCCTGGAAAAGCTTTTAAATAGTTTTGATATTTCTTCTTCTGCCATTCCGTCTCCTGTATCAGATATCTCAATTCTGACTTTTGAATCATGGCTTTTTGCCCTTATAGTAACTCCTCCTTGGTTGGTATATTTTATGGCATTATCCATCAAATTCATGATCACCTGCTTCATTTTGTCTTTATCAATAAAAATCTTGGGCAAAGAAGCTTCCGGTTTTTCCAGCTTCAGATAAAGCTTCTTCTTTTCTGCCTGCATTTTTGTTTCCTCCATCGCCAGGTTAATTACCTCTTCTATCGGAGTTTCTTCAAAATTCATGTCCACCCCTCCCGCTTCAATGCGGGAAATATTTAAAAGCTCATTTATCAGCTTTATCAGCCTCTCGGTTGATTGATACACATTTTCTATGGGCGGTCTGTTCTTGTCGGTTAGCTTGCCATAACTTCCCTCAAGGAGCAAAGAAACATATCCCTTTATGGCTGTTAAGGGAGTTCTTAGCTGATGGGAAGCAATTGAGACAAATTCCGATTTGGCCTTATCAAGTTTTTGAAGTTCTTGATAGGCGTCTTGAAGTTTTTCTCTGTATTTAATTTCCTGCAAGACACCCCGAACAAGAAGAGATCCTGAAATGGTAAAAAGAAAGAATAGGGATCCTCTCCAAATATAATCAAATGTTGATTGAGAGAGAAAAATTTGAACTAATAATAAGATACCAATCGCTCCAACTAAAATTTCTGTTAGAATCACTTTTATATCAAAAAGGTGATACCTCGCCACGGCAACGGCGGTAAGAATTATATAGAGGACCACCAATCCATTGCCGACGGGAGGGATGGGAACGTTATACCATAAAAAATAATTGGTCGAACCACCAAGAAACCCAATTAAAGTTCCTAATAATATGTATTGTATTTGTACCTTTTTTTGACCCTCGGAGTGCTCATGTGCCTTAGCTAATAACCACCAAGAATACATCGCCCACGTAAAAAACATTAAAAGATAAAAATGATATAAAATTCCTGGTTCTGCCCAAAATTTAAATCCAAATTTGGGAACCATATCTCTAATGAAAAGATTGGTAAAATCAAATATTAAAAAAACAAAAGATAAGAAATAACCAAAAATAAGGAGTTTCTTTTTCTTTTCACCCAAGTCTAAAAATGTGAGCACGAAATGTAAATAAGTTGTTGAAACAAAGATGGAACCAATATGCAAGACGCGAAATGCGAGAAGAGCTGTATTTTTATCTTGAGCTCCGGGCCAAAAAATATAGGCCCAGCTCCAGGCTGCCACGCTCAAACAAAATAAAGCAAATTGTCGGTTGACTGGATTTTTTTTATTCGTAAGATAAACAAAAAGACCTAAAAAGCTACTGGCGATAGCATTAATTAGGCCTGTTAAAACATAATAAAGCATAAACGGAAGCTAATTATTTAAAAATATTTATGGCTTCGGCGTCCCAATCCCCATAAAATGAAATCCGTAGGAATCAGTAAATCCTTTTTTCCAAAGATATCCAGCTTGATCAAATATTTTTTTAAGTTTTTCCTCATTTTTATAAACGAAATCCCAGTTTGCAACCCAGTTCATTATATAACAAGCGAAAGGATCTTCTTCTTTCATCTTGTCTGTAACATTACTTGCAATTATGCAACCACCTTCTTTTAGAAGCCCTCTAGCTGTTTGAAGTATATTAACACATACCTCGCTTTGTAGGGCACATAAAATTCCAACAAGAATTACGATGTCAAATTTCTTTTCCGGTTCGTATTTCAAAAAACTTCCTTCAACAAAATCAATTAGATGATCAACTTTTTTAATGCTTGCTATTCTTTTTCCTCGTTTTAAAGCCGTAACGTCTCTATCAACATTAATTGCTCTTATGTTAGAAAAATTTTGATAATACTTAGATAAAACGTCAACTACATCTCTACCAGGACCAGAACCAAAGTTACCAATTAGAACTTCTCCTTTTGGGCTATATTCCTCAATAACCTTATGAAGCTCGTCTTCTACGGCATCTAGGCGAGCTTTTATCGCACTGCCAGCCTTAGATTTAAGTGCGTAACTATCAAGGATAGATTGCGAAGGTAATCGCTCGTAAAGAAATTCTGTAACCATGGAACTCGCGTTTTGAGCTGCCATTGCCGAAAAGAAAACGCTATTATTAATGAAATACTCATGCGCCTCTTCTTCGACTTGAGGGTCAGAGGGTAGCCCCCTGTAATTATCAATAAGAAAATCTTTTATCCTTTTATTTTTTTCCTCAAGATCTTTGAATAATTGAAGAGATGCCTCGTCAAAATTACTTTCCTTGTCTTTTTCCATGGAAATTAAAAATATTATAGCTTTTTTTGTTTTGCCGATTCTTTCTTTAATCTTACTAAATTATCGCTTAAATAACAACGAGCCCTGATTATATGAGGCCCTACGATGCGATCAGGCGCACCAAACAATAATTTGATCCTATAACATCTTTTACGATATTTCTAGCTAAGACCTAGCTTTTGACCTACCTTAGGATCTAAGTTTGTTGTAAACAATTTTTTGATTTCTTTTGGCTTAACCCACCTAATTTCAGCTATTCTATCCAATTCTTAACCTTCTCGGCCAATTCCTTTTCTTTATTCTCAAAAGAGTGATTCGCCCCCCGGACAACCTCAACTCTACTTGGTTTATTTTTAATATTTCTTTTTAACAAATTAGCAATGGTTTTAATGTTTTTACTGAAAAAATATTTATCTTTATCCCCCATTAAAATCAGAATTGGAATTTTTATTTTAGCTAATATTTTAAAGTCAGTTTTTTTATTATGAAAGGGGAAAACGTTCTCGCTGCTATTTTCTGAATACAGACTCGAAAATCTTTGATAAGAAATTGGAAATTCTAACCTATTGCCTAGGATTGGGAGGAGACCGAATCCTTTTCTTGTCATTTCTATCGATTCTTCAAGTAAACCCTGAAAATCCTTTCCCAATTCTTTTCTTCCGATAAGAATATTGCTGCCGGGCGATATAAATATTGCAGCGATTATTGCCCTATCGCCGTTTTGGCTGAGATAATAGCCAACCTTATCTGCGCCGGAGCTTATGCCAGCTAATAATATTTCTTTAAATCCCTTCTTTTTCAAAAAACCTACACCAGCGCTAATATCAAGCACGCAATCCTCAAATCTTTCCATAGCTGAGCCTAAAACCCGGTACCCTCCCTTCTCCTTATGAGTTATGTTTAAAATATCGTGACCTCTCGTATTTAATGCCAAAACCGCAAACCCCACACCAATAAAGGCTTCTATTATCTTTTGGTTGCTTCTGAAATTTCCCGGAAAGCCGTGGATGAAAAGGATTGCCCTGTTCCTATTTCTTAAATTAAAAAATAGTCCATCCAAGACAAGTCCATCTCTTGTCTTAATTTTTTCAACTGAATATTTCATTAAGTAACATATAACACAAAAAAGATGGTTGAAATATCCAACCATTTTTGTTCAACATTTAGTCCAATTTTGGAGTTTGCCGCGCCAGTCGTCGGCTCGAGCTGACTCCTGTTCGTTCTTTACTTGGGAAAGAACGGTTTCAATGAACTCTTCTTTAGACATGTTGTTTTAAAAATTATAGCTTTTCTTAATTTTTTCTAATCTATCCTTAATCCTACTAAATTATTACTTAAAAAACAATGAGGCATGCTTATACAAAGAACTATAGCGCACCCAAGTGCGCCACAGAGAATTACTTTTATCAATATCTCTAGCTAAGACCTAGCTCGTGTCCTACCTTAGAATCTAAATCTGTTGTAAATAATTTTTTCATTTCTTTTGGTTCAACCCACCTAATTTCAGCTATTTCATGAGGATTTTTTGGTTTTGCTATCGGTTCTTCTGATAGCAGCTTACAAAGATGATAAACAATAAATACCGGAAATTGAGGATGGATTCTAGATGAAATTTCTTTGATAGATTCAACTTTATAACCGGTTTCTTCTAATATTTCCCTCTCAACACACTCTTTTTTGCTTTCATTTTTATGCAATCTGCCCCCCGGAAACGCCCAGCTTAAAATTGATTTATCCTTTCCTCCTTCTTTTTTGGCCCGCTTAATTAACAGAACCTCCTTATGGCTATTAATGACTATTCCTAGGTTGATAGTTTCTTTAACGTTGCTAACGGAAGGCCTTTTCATATTTTTATACTATCAAAAAATCGCCTTTCGGGAGATTTGTAAACCAGAATTCGCTTTAATATTTAAGTGCATCTCTTCCCTAAAAATAAAAGGGAGCTTTAGTTCTCCTTTTGATAAAATCCTGAGTTTACCTATTAACAAAAATTGGTTGTGCTGACAATTTCATTGAAACGGGTAGTGGTCTAAATGGCATGTTGTTTGTTTCATCAAGAACCTCCTTTATCAACTCATCTAATTTCATCTGTTTTTGTTTTCCGTCTTTTCTTATTCTGGCAGAAATTTTTTGATTTTGGATTTCTTTGTCACCGATTATTATTACATACGGTATCCAATTTTTTTCAGCATCTCTAATTTTTTTATTTAGAGTTTCGTTACGATCATCAAGTTCAGTTCTTATTTTCTCTTTATTGAGTTTATCCGTTATTTTCAGTGAATATTCAACTTGCCTTTCGGTTATCGGAAGTATTCTTACTTGAATCGGCGACAACCATAAAGGTAGGATTGGAACTTCTTTTTTTAAAGCTTCTTCAAGTATAGAAAATATCCAACGCTCTATTGAACCAACTGAGGAATGACATATGATACATCCCTGATTTTTTCCCTGTTCATTAACGAAAGTAATTCCATAGCGTTCAGCATCTTCAATGTCTAATTGAACAGTAGATAATTGACAATTACCGTTCACTGAATCAATGAATTGGAATTCGTGTTTTACTGCCCAATAGTGTTTCATTTCCGAGAGAATCTCAATTAAAGCAGGTTTTCGACTGTATTTTAGAAGCTTTATGATGTTTTCTTTATATTTTTCATAAAAATCTTCTACTATTCTGAATACAATAGCGTATTCTATTTTAGTTTCATCCGCTAAGTCAGCATAGTTTTCATAAAGACTTTTATATTCGTTCCATCCCTGGTCCAAATCACGGCAGAAGCAATGAATATCAGGCATACTAAAAGCTCTGAGCCTCCTTAATCCAACCAATTCACCACTTCTTTCGTATCTGAAGCTATTAGAGAATTCGTAAATTCTTACTGGTAAATGTTTATAGCTCATATTTACATTCTTCATCATTCTAAATAACCCGAAATCACCAGCAAACCTTAAAATTAGTTCTTTTTTCTTGGTGGGTCCCTGAACCCTATAATGTCTTTCGTGGAATGATTCTCCTTGAGCCTTAATGTCCGGTTGGGACCAATCATAAATTAAAGGCGTACCAATTTCCATAGCATTAAAACGTTTTATGGCAATCTCTTCGGCCCAATCCCTCAATAAATTATAAATTAGCATTCCTTTCGGATAAAACCGGAAATGTCCCGGATCGCTTGCTGATTCATAATCAACTAACTCTAAAGCCCTCATGGCTTTTACAGAAGGAGGTTCTTTCCCCAAAGATGCATCTTTCTGGAGAATTTCTATGTTAAGAAGTTTCTCTAGGGCTACGTTGTTTTTAATTATTGGGATTTCTTTTAGGTTACTTTTTTCGTCTATGCCAAATTCGTCTCCATTAGGAGATAGAATGCAAAATTTACTCTGAATTCCTGAAATTTTTTCTTCTCGTCCCATAAGTGGTGCAGACATCTTTTTTTCTCTCCTTTCAACTATTTTTTAATATTACCTCGACTTTTCTTTTCGGGCAAACAATATAGAAATAATTAGCTAATTCTTTTTTGACGCAATAAATTTAAAAAAAATCGTCCGAAAGGCGAGCGTCTTGAGAAATCGTGCTAATTCCTCCCAGATTTATAGCGAGGGTAGAATCCGGGGTGCTTCAAATATTTGTTAAAGTTAACTCAAGATTGGTTTTTTTAATTCCACTTTATTATTTTTTATTTCAAGCACCACAACTTCAGCTGGCATATATTGATATTTTTCTATTTTTTTTAACGAAATGACGGTAAGGGATTTAAGGATTATTTTAATAATAGTAACGTGGGTAACTAATACTATATTTTTATTTTTCTTGATTAATTTTTTTACTAAAGGCATTACTCTTTTTTCTGCGTCTTTGTAGCTTTCACCTTGGGGCATGCTAAAATTCCATTTATTTCTTTTTCTTTTTTTAAAAATTTCTGGGTATTTCTCCTCCGCCTCTTCTAATGTTAATCCCTCAAATATCCCAAAATTTACTTCTCTCAACTGCGGAACTATATGAATTTTCAAATTTAAACATTTTGTTAATTCTTCTGCGGTCTGAATACATCTCCTTAAATTACTCGTATAAATTTCTTCTATATTTTTATTTTTAAGTTCTAGAGCGACTCTCTTTGATTGTAAAATACCTTTTTTGGTCAAAGGTAAATCCGTGTAACTTAGAAATCCTATTTTACTCCAACTAATTTCACCGTGACGAACTATAAATAGCCTCATAATCTAACTTATCTTTGTTGCCATTTCTGACCGCACTTGTTTTGAATTTTTGCATATTTGAATGTTTCTTTAATGTAATTTTTTACATTGGGAGGAAACTTAAACTTATCAATCTCAATCTCTTTAATCCATTTTACTTCATCGGTATCTTCTAAGGGCTTGGCTTTTCCGCTTTTATATTGGCAGATAAAAACAATAGCCAAGGTTAGCTGACCATCTTCAGAGTGCTGAAAAACATTGCTATAAATTATAGCTTCTGGATTTACTATCAATCCTATTTCCTCTTTAATTTCTCTTTGAACGGTTTTTTGGAGAGGATAGATAGCATTATTTAGCTCCATTTTTCCACCAGGCAAACACCATCTTCCTGCCTGATGTTTTTCTTTCTCGCTTCTCTTGATGATTAAAACCTGATTATTTAAGAAAACCGCCCCATTGACTAAAACTGAATATTTTTTTACCATTTTTGTTTCATTGATTGGCTAAATAGTCCGCTAAGCTTCATTATTTATAATTAATTATAATATAATAAGCTTGCTTTTAATAAATCTTTTCTTAAAAACTGCCAAACCGCCAATGAGCTTTTTCTTCACCAAATTTTTTAACATAATAAGCGTCGATATTGTCTTCTATGTTATCCTTAAGGTTAAATCCTAGTTTTTTAGCAATTTTTTTAATATTTTTTTTCTTTCCCTCTATTTCACAAAAAACACCTATAGGATAAAAATCTATACAAATTTCATATCCTTGTCTGATATACAAAAATCTGATCTTTTCGTAAGAATTTTCAAGTTTTAAGTTTTTAGATAATGTTTTTATCTTTCTTTCTCTTACCTTTTTAATCTTACCGTCTAACCATTTAGTTTTTTCATAAATTATTTCTTTATTTCTGCCGGAAAAAACTAATCTTTTTCTTATTTTTTCCTCTTTAAATCCCTTGCCCGAGCCATAAACCTCATCTAAAATATAGGCAATTTTAGGAGGAGCGCCTCCTATTTTTTCAAACAATTTTTGAGCATTTCCGACCGGAAACTTAAATTCTAATTCAATTTTTTTCATTTATTCTTTAAAAAATAGATTTTCAGCTAGGCTATAAAAAACGTTTTTCTGTTCGTCTTTACGAAAAACGCGCTCCACGAGTTTTATATAAGGTGCTACTTCGCATAATGACGTATCTTCTCCGCTATAATCTGTACCAAACATCACCTTCTTTTTAACTTCCGGATAATATGAAAATACCCTGGACAAGTCTTTGATGTATTGATTTAAAATATCTCTCGCATCTTCTTTAGAGGATAGTCTCTCTATGGTTCCTGAAATTTCCGTAAATACATTTTCATTTTTATATATAACCGTAGCGGTCTCTAATTGATAAGGGAATCCGAAATGAGAAATAATTATTTTACATTTTGGAAATTTAACAGCTAATTCATCTATATATATTGGATGTGCATACTTAAACAAAGCTTTTTTATCAACAGAATATGTGGTCCCCGAATGAAATATTAAGGGTTTGTTGTATTTTTGGCAGAGATCTGCGGTTGGATACACCTTTTCGTCCGAGGGATAAAAATATTGATAACCAGGATATAATTTTATTCCAAAGATTTTCTTCTCACGAAATAATTTTTCAAGTTTTTCTAACTGTTCATTTATATTGCTTTCAATATTTACGGTCCCGACAAGAAAAAGATTGTTCTTTGTAGAGATAAAACTTAGCAAATCTTCTAAGTTTTGTTCATGCCAAGCCATAACTAAAACCTTTAACTCTCTGCCCTTTGTTTTACTAAGGTAGGTTTGATATGTTTCTTCGGTATAAATATGGGTATGAATATCGATAATCATAGAACATGACACCCTCTCCGCCACAGAAGCGGTAGGGTAATTTTATAGCTTAGACTCTATTTTATTAGTAAATTTTTTAATTTCTTCGTCTGTCATCAGCTTAATACCCAACTCATCGGCTAAATTTTTAATTTGCCCCTCTGCGTATTCTTTTTTCTTGGGGCTACCAACAACGATCTCCATTTCAATGTGGTATTTCCAATGTTTACTATATTTTACCGCAATCTCTATTCTTTTATAAAGATAGTTATGCCTCTTTTGCCAACTCTTCATTGATTTACCCGGTAGGCTTAAGTGATCAAATATCTTAACGGCAGCCTCGTAGTCCGCTGAGTCAATTTTAATTTCCCATTCGCGAAAATCGCTCCCATGTCCAATACGGCGATCCTTTAATACGATCTTCGCCTTATTTTTGCTAGTCTCATTTACCACCTTAAATAATTTACCTGGCAATATATAAAAAACCGTCTCTTTATCGTCTTGACCCAGGTCTTTAGCATTTTTTTCTAAAAAACTATCTAACCATTCATACTTCTTTTTAGAAATTATAGCCCTGAATTCTATCTCTATATTGTTTGACATAAAATAAACTATAATTAACGGTTATTAACGACTATCCCTAGGTTGATAACTCCCTTAACGTTACTTCTTTTCATTTTTTTCTAAAAGCATGACTGGGTATCCTTTTTTAATATAATTACCTTCAACGTCTTTAATCCCAAGCTCTTGAAGAAAGCTCATGCATTCTCTTCTTGCTTCTGCCGTGCCTCCGAAGTCTCCTTTTGCTTCTACTTCCACGAAATATCCTAAGCCCTTAATGTCATCTAAAGCGATTTCTAAATTACCGCAAATCCAGTATTCTCTTTGTTTTTCTACGGTCACGATTTTTTTAAAATCTAAAAATGCCAGAATCTTTTTAAGCTCTTCGGGATTGGAAACATCTGTCTCGTATTCTTCGGCATATTCCTGATCGCCGTCCTCCTTTGTGTTTATAGATTTATCGTATTCAAAAATTACCCTATCGGGGTTGGTTCTTATCCTTAACCATTCTACAGGATGAGGCTTATTGGCAAAGAAATCTCTATGGCAAAGAATATAATAATCATCAATTTGTTTTATTGATTTTATCAGCCTTCCCAGCGCCGATACTTTTTTCTTAATTTCCTCGAGATTATCTACTCTTATTTTTATTTCAACCTCTATATTCATATTTTTATTTTTGTCTTTAAAATGTTACTAACCTAAAATACTTTTAATGCTTCAATATCTCAATCTTTGACTTTTCAGCGATAGCTATCACCTTTACCACTCCGCCTATCGGGTAAGTTATTATTGGTCTTGTGTGGCCGAAATCGACATCTGCAATAACTGGAATTTTGGATAATTCTTTTTTTGATAAAACTATCTGATCGAGCAAATAGCTTTCCATTTTACTTTGTTTTTGAAATCTTCCGATTATTAGCCCTCTGACCCCATCAAATCTTTTTTGGTGGATTAGCGATTGAAGATCCCGATCAAATAATGAGGAATCGGAAGATTCGTCATCTTCGACAAACAAAATTGAATTATTTAGGTCCGGAAAATATTCGGTACCCTGTAATAGGTTTAAGGTGCAAAGATTAGCCCCAATAATTGTTCCCTCCGCTTGCCCTTTATTAATTACACGCCAACCCTTATTCCTGATGAGATGTCTGTTTTCTTGATTTTCGTACCATGCATCATCGCTCCAATTCCCGCTAGGCTTAATATCAAAAGGATTATTGCTCATTAGGCATTTCTTGAAGTAGTCCATTGAATAATCAAAATATAGCTTTTGTCCAAAAGTAGACCACGCCGGCCCCGAGTAGGTAACTAATCCTGCCTTCGCTAGCATGGCGTTTTGCAAGGCAGTTGTATCTGAATAGCCAATAAAAATTTTGGGATGATTTTTTATAAGATTCCAATCAATGTAACGTAAAAGCTGATTGCAATTAAATCCTCCTATAACCGAAAGCACGGCGTCGATAGAATCGTCGCAAAAGGCGTCATGTAAATCTGTAATGCGCGAGGAGATGCTTGATGATAAAAAATCATCGCATTCTTTAACATATTTACCAAAGCTTATATTAAGCCCTAATCCGGCAAGTCGTTCATTTGCAATCTTCCAATTCTCTGCCGAAATAATAGCTATTGATCTTGAGGGAGCGACGACTCTTATATTCGAACCCTTTTTAAGTTTTTTGGGAAATTTTACTTTTATCATTTGATAATAAAACTATTTCAATTTAACCCAGAAAAGTTTTTTATCTTTAAGCCATTTTAGGGCTGATTCTTTTAGAATTACCGGTAAGATGTTCTCTTTTGCGAGTTGTTTTTTATCAAAAAGAAAGAATTGAATATGTTCTTCTTTGCTTTTGGTGGTTATTTTGTTTACTTTAGCGGCGAAAAATAAATTAATTTCGTGATGTTTCTTGTTGTTTTTAGTCCAAATGTGTTCTGATCCGCCGATAAAAAAGAATTTTTTAATTTTAAAACCCAATTCTTCGTTTAATTCACGCTCCAATGCCTCTTCTGCGTCTTCCCCTGGTTCTATGTGTCCACCAGGAAAGAAAAAGTATTTTCCCCCTATTTCTCTGCAAACCAAAATTCTTCCCTTGTCTTGAATCAACGCTCTTGCTACTGCTTCAATTTCTTTCATAATTTTAAATTAATAAAATCAAGGATCATAAATCTAAAAGCATTACAATTTCATCTTCTAATTTCCCTTTATATTGGAGCTGTTTTGGGATTTTAGCTACCTTCCGGAATCCTAATTTTTTATAAAGCGCCTGGGCTGATTTATTTCCTTGAAAAACATTTAATCTAATGGTTTTCGGCTTTGGCCTTAACTCTTTCTTGGCTAATTTTATTATCTCTTTCATCATGTGCGTTCCCAGTCCTATTCCCCTATAACCATCTTTTATGGAAATCGCAAAATATCCTATGTGATCTTGACAATGTGTTCCTTTCTCAACATTTACACTGCCTACGTTTTCATTGTTAAATTCGGCTAATAGACAAACCTCTTCGTGTTTCTTGGTCCTTTGCAATAATCTTTTAAGCCATTCCCTTTCTTCTTTTAAAGAAATCCTTTTGTTTATTAGAATTCTAGCTCTTTCCTTAACTAAAGAATTGATAAAAACCTGAAACTTTTTGACGTTCCTCAAGTCTTTTTGAGATATTTTTCTGATTAATATCCTTTTTCCGTTAAAAATTTTAGTTTTCATGGTTTTTTAAATTTTTAACCACACTAGCCACCTCTCTTAAGCTCTTTATGATTGCATCTGGCTTATATATTTTTAAAACTTTTTCGTCATTTTTTCTCCACCACCCTTTCTTTTTGTTTTTTAACCAGATTGTTCTCATTCTTAAGCCAGTCGCTGCAACTAAATCTTCTGAAAGTTCGTCAGCAATAAAAACCGCCTGATCCGCCCTGATAGAAAGTTTTTTTAGGGCTTCGTAATAAATCACTCCATCTGGCTTTCTGGCTCCGATTTTTGAAGAAATAATTACAACATCAAATAGATCGTTAATTTTATAATTTTTAAGTATTGGCATAACCCAGCCCTGAACGTTATTAGATAAAATTCCAATCTTATATTCTTTTTTTAATTTTTTTATAATCTCAACGTTCTCTTTGGGTATAAAATGATTTTCAATTGTAAATTCAATTATCTTTTTAACCGGAATTTCCTTTTTTGTGATTCTCCTCATGAGAAACTCTAACTCTTTGTCGCTTTTTATTTTTCCCGCAGATCTTAAGATATATAGATTTCTCCAAAGCGGAAGGAGTTTGCGCCAATTCAATCCGAAAGGAGCTAAAATTTTATTTATTTTTTTATCCCTATTTTTAAAACCGCTAGTAATAGTATAGCCAAAGTCGAAAAGTATTGCTTTTATCATGTTCTTTTATTTTATTGAAAAATTACCTGATGACGCGTAGAAATATTAATTTTTCTTTAACCATTGATATGCTTTTTTCCAAAGATTAGTACCGTCGACAGATTCCTTATTATTATTCTGAGCTTCTGCAATTGTATATTTGCTTTTACCTAATACAACCACCCTATCAGACGATAATCCGATTCCTTTTGGCCGATTAACAAACTTACCCTTAATTATTTGCTTGAATAACTTTGATCCTTTTGACGATATTGCACAAATTATATTCTCTAAAATAATTGATTTATCTTTTTTGCCCTTCATTAAGCTTAAAAAATCTTCTGCTTCAAGCCACTGATTAATATAATGCATATATGGTCCGGGAAAACCCTTAAGGGATGGAATATTCCACCCTGAGTCGCTCACAATAAGTGGTTTTTTTAAAACTTCAAATGCCTGCTTTGCCTTGTCCTTAACGATATTTTCAATCGAATCGGATTGGATTTCTTTAATCCTTAATTTTTTCTGGACCAAACCAAAACCAAGCTTATCGGCGTATATTTTAGCGTTTTTAAACTTATATCTGTTTCCTGTGATATAAAATATTCTTTTCATCCCCTTACTCTATCAAAAAATCGCCTTTTGGGCGATTTATGCTTTTTATATTTTTTGGCTCAATTTTTTCAATTTTTGATTGCATTTTCTTCTTTTTGCTGATAATAATATCTAATAAAAAATTTTGCTTATTTTAAGTATTCTTTTCGCAAGATACCATAAACTAGGTCGTCATACCATTTATTTTTAAAATACGTTTTCCGCCTTAATTTACCTTCTAATTTAAACCCCAATTTTTTAAACAAATTTTGAGCTAAAATATTTCTATGAAGAACGCGGGCCTGGATTCTTTCTAGTTTTAATTTTTCGAAACCAAACTTAAGCATCAAGTTTAATGCCTCTTTTGCTAACCCTTGCCCCCAGTATTCCTTAGATATCCAAATTCCTATCTCTGAATTTTTGTTTTTTTTATTGATGTTTAAAAAATTAATCGTTCCGATTAACTCCTTTTTTTCCCGCAACTCAATACCAAACTCATAAGCCATTTTCTCTTTTATGTCTTGTTGAGTTTTTTTAATAAATTTTTTAGCCCTGACAAGATTAAAGGGTTGTTGAATTATGTGGGTATATCTTGTAACGTCCTTATTCTTGGCGCTGTTACTAATGAACGACGCATCTGAACTTTTTAGTTTTCTTAATCCAATTTTTTTACTTTTTATATATGTAGTCATATTATGAAATCTTTATTTATTATAATGGTTTTTTGAAAAATTAAAAAAGTGGTATGGGTGCTTTAAAAAAGGGGGTAATTTGTGGTTTGATTTTAAAGTTTTTGGGGTTAAAATGAAAAAATGATAGAAATAGACGGTTTAAACTTAAAGGAGGGCGGACAGGTGCTAAGAACAGCTTTTGCTCTTTCGGCAATCACTAAAAAAGATTGCCATTTTTTTAATATTCGAAGTAACGAAGCAAGTCCAGGACTAACATCTAAACAGCTTGCAGGCCTTAAATCTTTAACTCAAATCTGTAATGCAAAAATGGAGGGCGATATGTTGGGAAGCAAGGAAATATCCTTTTCTCCTGATAGGCCTATAGAAGGCCAATCATCTTTTCATATAAAGAGTGAAATAGCTAACAGCATCACCTTATTCCTGCAATCCTTGATTCTGCCTATCATATTCTTTTCTAAACCCTTAAAGATTATTTTTGAAGGAGGGGCAACCGACACCTTTTTCTCTCCTACAATTGATTATTTTTCCCAGGTATTTTTAAAAACCTTGGAAAAAATGGGAATTAAGGCAGAAATAAACATCATTAAAAGGGGTTATTATCCCGAAGGTGGGGCAAGCGTTGAGGCTACTATTTTCCCCTCTAAATTAAAAAACCTCAATTTAATAAATAGGGGTAATCTTAAAATAATTAAGGCTATATCCGGCGCTTCCGAGTCTTTGAAAGAGAAAAAAATAGCCGAAAGGCAGATGGCCGGAGTAAGAGAAGTTTTAGGAAAATTAAAACTACCGATTGAAGAGAAAATTGAATATTATCAAACCCTTTGTCCAGGTAGCCAGATCTGTTTGATAGCTGAATTTGAAAATACTATAATCGGAACAGATAATCTGGGAAGATTGGGGAAAAGAGCGGAAGAATTAGGAAAAGAAGCTGCTCTAGAACTGTTGAAAGAATCAAAAACTAATACCTGTATAGACAAACATCTGACTGACCAGATTCTGCCTTTTATTGCTCTATCAGAAGGAAAAAGCAGATTTTCGGCCTCAGAAATAACCGAAAACTCTAAAAAAATTATTCAGATAATTGAAAAATTCTTAAACGGAAAATTTGAAATTAAAGAAAGTATAATCTCCTGGAATCCCAATCTAGCAGGTTAGATGAAAAAAACCGATTACCTTGTTTTGCTCTCCTTCTTCCTCTTCTGAATCATCACGGATTACATTAAAAGTTTTTACCGCATCTTCAGTTTTATCAATAATAAGCTTTATTCCTTTTTCAATGATAAGCTTTTTAGCTTTTTCATCTACCTGGGCCACTCCCGACTCTCCTGTGCCTATAACGATCGTGTCGGGATTCAGTGCGACAGCCTCTTCAATATCCTCAACATAAATAACGTGGGATTCTTCCCTCCACCACTCCACCACCTCATCTGTCCATAAAACCTCCACATCGTGGTTATATGTTTTTCCGTTAATTGTAATTGAACCGAATTTATATTCTTCTATCATTTTAAAACAAGGTTTTTTGTTTTATTAAGCTTTTCTCTTCTCCTTTAGAGAAAACCCTTACTCTTCCATATACTCCATCATATCCCGGCTCCTTAAAAACCCTTCCCTCTCTTACCCTTATTATCCCTTCCGCAATCTCGGGCAGAGTGACTTTTGCCAGTTTTTTTTGAGAAGCATCTAAAAGAATACTGAACTCTGAATCAAAATTTTCAATCAAATTATTGTATTCTTTTTCAACCTGCTTGGTCCCGGTTCCTTTATTTAAAACATCGGCAATGATTTCTTCCAAGGGAGCCAGGCTTTTAAAGGGAATCATCCCTTGTGGCTTGAATCCTTCTTCTTTATCAGCTATTGCCTCAATCCTGTTCAGAACCCCTATGGTCAACGGCTTTCCGCAAACAGGACAAATACCGTTATATTTCTTGGTCTCCTGAGGAGATAAACGCACATTGCAAATCCTGTGCCCGTCATAATGGTATTTTCCCTCTTCTGGATAAAACTCAACTGTATATAAAAACTTTTTAGGATCTTTGGTCTTAATCGCTTCAATAATAGCATGATAACTCATTTCCGTATCAAAAACATTTGCCTCTCTTCCTATTTTTTGAGGAGAATGAGCGTCGCTGTTTGAAATTAAAGCCACTCTTCTGCCGTCAGGAATCCTCCAAAGCATTGCAGGATCAGCAGAAAGCCCTGTTTCCATGGCATAAATATATTTTGAATAATCATCAAAGCATTCTTCAATTGAATCAAACCCTGATTTAGATCCGAATATGGCAAACCAGGGCGTCATACAATGAGCCGGCACAAACAAGCAATCTTCCGAGGCGTCTAAAACAATTTTTAACAATTCTTTCACGTCCAGTCCAAGAATCGGCCGTCCATCGGATTTAATGTTTCCAATCAGATTTAATCGAGTATTGATTTTCTCTACAACTTCAAAAGACGGAGCAAAAATTATAACATGAATTTTTCGAACCTTGTCTTTTTTCTTATAAATGCAGCTTATCTCCGAAGTAAGAATAAACCTTGTTTCCGATTTCCCTTTTTTTAATTTAAATAAACCTGCTTCAGCAGGTTCCAGCTCTTGTTTTAAATTTTTAAACCATTCCGGATGGGTGAAATCTCCCGTGCCCAAAACCTTGATTCCTTTGATCTTTGCCCATTTATCCAGATTTTCCAAATCCATATTCCTGGCAGTGGCTCGGGAATATTTGCTATGTATATGAAAATCAGCAATAAACATCGCAATATTGCCTTTTAGAAATTAAGGCAAGGTTCTTGAAATATTTAATTAAAAGGCTTTAGACCTTATAAACCTTGTAATCTTCCCTTACTTTTTGTTCCGTTTTGAGCCCTACCGAATCTCCCTTCTTGGCTTTCTTTATCTTTTCGTGTTCAACTTCCATTGATTTGGCTTCCTGGGTGAAATCCGTCTCTCCTCCTATAAATCTTATCTCGTCTCCTTCTTCCAGCTTGTCTTTAAGCTCGATTACCGCCACCCCGATGTGGCCGAAATAATGACTTACTCTGCCAATTAATTTTTCTTTTTTTGAACTATTTTTTGGCATTTTTTAAGGTTCTTTTTTTATGAGCGCGACCTTTTTTGATTACTTGGATAAGCTTTGCCACTAATTTCTTGGGATCTTTCTCGTAAATAATCTGCTTTTTGTTTTTGTGAGTCATTTTTAGCAAATTCTTTATCATGTCAGCTGTTCCTCCGCTCCCTTCTAGGACGGCTGTCGGCTTCTCGTCTTCAAAGGCAATGGTAAATTCATTCAATGTTCCCATCCTTCCGTAAATGACAATTATGCCGTCAGATGCTCTGGTCATTAAAAGGTTTCTTCCTGCATAGTCGAACCCGGTATAGACAATCACGTCAAAAACGTCTGTGGGCAGCTTGTAGGCCCTGACATGGGACAATTTAGAGGCGGCCGGGGAAAAGCCGATAGAAATTCCGCCTGCGGCTTTAGCTGCTTTGGCAGAGTAATAGGGAACGCCGGTAGTTGCTCCTGTAATTAAAACACAGCCCTGCCTGATAATTTCTCTGCCCACTTCTTCGGCCAATCTTATGGTTTCTTTCGGGCAATTCTTCAGGTTAGCGGCGCCGGAAACGGCGATTTTTAAGTTATTTTCCATAGTGTATTTATTTTAACAGGTTTTATCTAAAAAATATATGGGCAGAAAAAATCGCCCATATATTTGAGGGAGAAACAATTCTTAACGAATTTGACATTTTACCCAAGTCCGATTGGACATTAACCGGGCAGCTGCGTAAGCCTCCTCCCTTAAAAATTGTTTGTCCATAGGGAATAAAATCCCGCACCCCCTCGGCTTCCAGTGTAGAAATAAGAAAAGCTCTTGTCAACCTTTTAAAGCTTAATAAAGACTTAAAGCTTATCCCCAGGTTATTAACAATAAAAAGAGGTCCCGTAGGACCTATAAGAAAATATGATAATAGAAAAGAGTCAGCCAAAAAACATAAATGGCAAGAACTGTGGCTATTCCGATAAATAACTTTAACAGCAATTCCCACGTAGCATAGGGGCGGCAAAAATCAAAAATAGATTTTTTGCTCCTGGAATTAGGACAACTGCCGTCATGGTTACATTTGTCTGATCCGCAATTGCAATCGCTCTTTTTTTCTTCTCTCGTATGAAAACTAACTTCTACTCAATCTTTATCGTCGAATGAACCATCAGAGTCGCACTCTCCCATCGCCAGCACCTCGTTTTTAATGTTCTATTGTCATTCCAATAATAAATATTGGGATTAATAAAATTATCATTATTGATAATTTAAGTCAAATAAAAAGACCCTGGTAATAAATTTACCTGGGGCCTTGGATATCGAAAGTGAACAGCAATCTTATTATTCGCATTTGAGCTGAAGAGTTATTTTTACGTTAAAATTGGACGCCAGGACATCCGCCAGATTCTTGGCCAATTGAATGTTTGTCCGGCCGATAACGTTGAAGACCCAATTACCATCATTAGCATTATATTTCCTGCTCTCAAGCCAAATTACTCCGATAAAGTCTGGGTACGGCTTTTCTGTGATTAAGCCGAACAATCTTTTGTAGGGCTTCTTTTCAGGGTCTTTATGCAGGACGCCGACATGATCCATATAGCACAGGGTGCTCAATCTGCAACCGTCGGAATTGCCGGGAATAAATCCTTTGGCAATCAGGAAATTGCCCACTTGAATTGACAGGGTTTCCTTATATTCAACCAATCCAACTTTCTCGCTCATTTTTTTCTCCTGTTAAGGTGCTAAAAAATTCAATCAAAACCTATGTTTTGATGTGCTTAAACTATAACATATTTTAAAATTTAGTCAAAAATAAAAACTGGCCGGCTGTCCCCGGACAATCTTGTTTTCTTTAGTGCCCCCGACAGGAATTGAACCTGTATTTCTTCCTTCGGAGGGAAGTACTTTATCCGTTAAGCTACGGGGGCAAAATTTACTTTTCAGCCACTAGCACAATATTGCTTTCTTCGCTTTCGGGCCTTTTTAAAATCCTTATTTCCTTCACGCTTAATCCGACTCTCTCGACAAGCCCTTTTATCTCGGACATAGAAAAATAATGAACGTAGCGCTGGGTCTTGTCTCCCCAACCAACAAAGCTGTCGCTCAAATCAATCTTTGATAATCCTACAATCCTTAAAATAAGATTTTTAAAAATTAACAATGCTTTTTTCCGGCGGGGAAGATACCAAACCGTTAAAAATAATTTACCTTTCGGTTTTAAAACTCTTTTCGCCTCATTCAAAAACTTAAAGCGGAACTCTTTAGAGGGAATGTGATGGAAAACAGCAATTCCGAATACGTTGTCGAAAAGATTATCCGAAAATGGTAGATTTAAAGCATCTCCTACCCGGAATCTTGCCCTGGGGTAGCGACTTTTAGCAATTTCGATCAGTTTTTCAGAAATGTCTATTCCGCAGTAACCGACTATTTTATCCTTGAATAATTCATACAGCCTGCCATTTCCGCAACCTAGGTCCAGGACTCTTTTATTGACAGCTACGTTATCCGCAAAAAATTTCAATTCCTCCCAGTTTTTGTTCCTGGTTCTTGAAAAATCATCGGAAATAAGGTTATAATCATTCTTGGTTTTTTCAAGGAGATAAGCAGCATATTCTTTTTTCATAATTTAAAAAAAATGAATAATTTTAATGAAAATATTATTCGAGAGTTAATTAAGGTTAAAGCGGATTCTCCGCCCGATTTGGCTTCGGCTAAAAGGAAAATATCCAAGGAAAACAAATCCTCATTTCCCACTAACATCTCCCTGCTTAAAACTTACCACGAACTTTTAAGAGATAAAAGCATAGGGCCTTCCGAAAAGATAGAGGGATTGCTGAAAACCAGGCCCGTCCGCTCCCTTTCCGGGATTGTTAATGTGGCTGTTCTGACCAAGCCCTATCCCTGCCCGGGAAAATGCATCTTCTGCCCGACGGAAAAAGGGATTCCCAAGAGCTATCTTTCGGGAGAGCCTGCCGTGGAAAGGGCCAAAAGACTGCATTTTGATCCTTATCTGCAGGTTAAAAAAAGAATTGAAATGCTTGAAAACGAAGGACATCCGACAGATAAAATTGAATTAAGAATAATCGGGGGAACATGGTCTTTTTATCCAAAAAAATACCAGGAGTGGTTTATTAAAAAATGCTTTGACGCCTGCCTTGAAAAAAACGCCGAAAACCTGAAAATAGCCCAAAGGCTAAATGAAAAAGCCAGGCACAGGATTATCGGAGTATCAATTGAGACCAGGCCTGATTTTATAAATGAAAAAGAAATAAAACATTTAAGAGATCTGGGAATAACAATGGTCGAGCTGGGGGTCCAATCGACATACAATGATGTTTTAAAATCAAGCAAACGGGGACATGGAATAAAAAAAACCATTAAAGCCACAAAGCTTCTTAAGGACGCTGGCTTTAAAATCCTTTACCAAATGATGCTTAATCTGCCAGAATCAAGCCCGAAGCGCGATGAAAAAATGTTTGAAGAATTGTTTTCCAATCCTGATTTTCAGCCCGATCTGTTAAAAATTTATCCCTGCGCACTGTTAAAGGAAGCTCCGTTATATAAACAATGGAAAAAAGGAAAATTCCATCCCTACAAAGCAAAGCAATTGGAAGCCATCGTTAAGGCAATAAAAAAGAAAATCCCTTATTACGTAAGAATCCAAAGAATCACCAGAGACATCCCGTCCCAAAGGATCGCTGCCGGAGCTACTAAAATTTCCAATCTCCGCCAGACGATTAGCGGGCAGTCAATGTGCCGATGCATAAGATGCCGGGAAATCAAGGAAAAATATGACAGAAAAGAAAAGGTTTTTCTTTTTAAGCAAGAATACCCTTCTTCCGACGGAAAAGAAATATTTTTAAGCCTTGAGAATAAGGAAAGAACAAAACTTTACAGTTTAATCCGTTTGCGCCTTTCATCAGAGGGAAAAGCCATAATCCGCGAGCTCCATACCTACGGACAGCTTGTTTCAATCGGTAAGGGATTAAAATCCAACAAATCGGCACAGCACAAAGGAATGGGGAAAAAGCTGATAAAAGAAGCAGAAAAAATAGCTAAAAAAGAATTCAAGGTAAAAAAAATCGCCATTATTTCCGGCGTGGGAGCAAGGGGTTACTACAGAAAACTGGGGTACAAACTGGAGGACACTTATATGGTTAAAAACATTTAGAATTTCTTTTTCCTCCTGCCTTGCTTTCCGCAATTTTTCTGGGCTGAATATTCAAAAATCTGCTCGGAGTGCGATAAGCTGTTTTTCCTCTTTTCGCTCTTTTCGAAGAATAGTTTTTCACTTTACCCTTGAAATTCTTGTCAGGCCGGAACAAGGGATTATCTCAATTCCCTGTTTTTCCAGTTCGTCTAAAAACAAATTCATTCCCAAAGAATCTGAAGAGATATGGCCGGCGATGACAACATTTAAATTGGCTCTCTCCGCCTCTTTTTTATGCTCTTCGGATATATGCATTCCTATTACTGTTCCGATCCCGGCTTGCGCCATTTTGTCGTAAAGCTTTGGGGATCCTTCTGTCCCTCCGGTAATCTCGGTTAAGGTAATTCTGCCGCAACGGTTTTCTTCCGAACCGACAAAAACCTTGGGGCCGACTCCGATTTTCATTGCTTCTTTGTATTCGGGAACCTGTTTTAACAAATCCATGAGTTCGGAAATTCTTTCCGGTTTTTCTTTTTCAATCAAGTCTTTCAAAAACTTGGCTGCCAGATTATCTCCCGGAGTATGTATATTCATAAGGCTCATATTCAAGAGCCTGGCTGCGTCAACTGTTCTTTGGTGGTTTAGCCTGTTTACTCCCCTGGCCACCTCTTCTATTCTTTCTCTCATCAATCCTTCGGCAACGTTAATGGGAACGCCGTAATAATTTAAAACATCGCACTGCAAATCCATTACGTCGGCCAAGTGGGCCAGGCCCTTTCCTATGGGATGGTGGGCAATGATCAAATCTATGCCTCCCAATTCTTTGGCCATTAAAATTTCAGCCGGTTCAATGTCTATTCCGACCAAAACCTTTTTTATCTCCTTGTCTTCAGAAATAAAATAAACCCTTGAATCCAAATAAGGGTTTTCTAGGGCTTCTTTGTCGAAGTCTTCTTTATCTTTATCTGAAAGCTTTTCGTATTTCTGCTTTTTCCTTCCCAAAAACTTGGCTATTTCTTCTTTGCTTCTGAAATCGGCTTCTATCCCTTTATTTATCGCCAGATTGTAGATTTCATTTGTTCTCATTTTTTTTGGGCGCTAATTTTTTATACAATTCGTCAATTAATCTGTCCTGCTCTTTCACATTCAAAACCTGCCGGCGGATCCGGGCTTTTTCCAGGCGAACATGCTTTCGCATTGAGTTTGGCATTCTTTTTCTTTTCATTATTAAAAAACGCTTTAAATGGTTAATAGTACGATTAAAAAGCTTTCTCGCTAAAGAGTTAAGCATTAATGTCTTCTGATTCTAATCTTTTTATCGGGTTTTGTCCAGTTTTCCTTTAAATAAAAAATGCCGAGAATTTTTCCCGACGGTAAAAATCGTCGATCTCTGCAATAAAATCGCTGTTACGAAATTAGATACCTGCTTCTCATCCAGCTCTCCTATCCTCTTTCTGTACCAATCATTGTTTCTCAAGGCCTCTCTTATGACTCCTTTTCCGGCCTCTTCGTGTAATGTCAAAGTTCTCTCTCTCCATTCCACATATTATACAATAAAAGAATTTCGTCAAATGTTGATTTTATTGAATTCCTCTCTGGCTGTTTTCCTGTCGTCCCAGGGAATTTTTTTACCATTAGCCAGGCAAATCCAAGGCTCGCATCCTTTTCCCGTGATAATCACCACATCATTCGGCTTTGCCGATTTCAAGGCCTTGTTTATAGCCTCTTTCCTGTCTAAGATTTTTTCAGCCTTGCTCTTTGCCCCATCAGCGACCTGATCAATTATTTCCATGGGGTTTTCATCATAAGGATCTTCATTGGTTACAATGACCTGGTCGCAGTATTTCTCCGCAATGCCTCCTAAGACCGGCCTCTTCCACTTGTCTCTTCCTCCTCCGCAAGAGCCTAAGACACAAATCATCTTATTGGGATTAAATCCGTCCCTGATCGCCTGATAAGCTTTCTCCAGGGCATTGGGAGTAAAGGCGTAATCGACAAAAACCTTAAAGGGAGAAGATATCACTTCTTCCATTCTACCTGCCACTCCCTCGGCTTTTTCCAGGGCTTTTTTAGAGGTTTCAACCCCTATTCCCTGCGACAATCCAACGCAAATCGCAGCCAAGGCATTATATATGTTGAACTCGCCCAGAAGCTTTAGGTTAAAAATAATATTTTTTACCGTAAAGCATGCTCCGTTTTTTGAGACGCTAACTTCTTCTGCTTTAATAAATTCCCATTTTTTATCTTCGGGATTGCCGTTTATTCCGTAAGCGTATTTTTTGTCTGAGGGAAAGCTTAAAAAATAATCTGCATATTTATCGTCCACATTAACAATATGCACCCCTTTAGCAGACCGGAAAAAGCTTCCTTTAGCTTTTTTATAGTTTTCAAACCCGCCGTGGGCCTCGATATGTTCAGGGGTCAGATTGGTAAAAACCGCTACCTGAAAATCAATAAAACGATGGCGGTGCTGTTTAACCCCTTCCGAGGCCACCTCTATCACAGCGTATTGGCATCCAGACTTCACTGCTTGGCGCAAAAACTGCTTAATCTTAAAACGGCCCGGCATGGTCATTTTCAATTCATTGGGCCATTCTTTTTCTTTAATCTTAAATTTTATTGAAGATAAAGAAGCAACCCCATGTCCTGCTTCTTCCAAAATTCTGGTTATCAAATCAACTGTCGTTGATTTCCCGTTTGTCCCCGTAACTCCGATTATTTTAATCTTCTTTGAAGGAAACCAATATAAAACAGCGCCCAAAAAGGAAAGGGAAAAATGGTACCAGTCGATTAAAAAAGAGGGAATAAATTTTTTTATCTTTTCTTTCATTTTTTCCATTTTAGCTTATTTTTTAACAAAAGAAAGCAAACTATTGAAAAAATTTTCAATCTTTGCTAACATACTGCTACATATGGCAATTACCAAAGCAGCCAAAAAATCTCTCCGACAGAGCAAGAGAAGGAGAAAGATAAATATAAAAAGATGGAAAAACTTGAGAGCCCTCTTGAAGGAGGTGAAACTTTTGATTTCCCAGAAAAAAACAGAAGAAGCGAAAAAGCTTTTACCCGAAATTTATAAGATACTAGATAAGTCTGCCAAGGTCAGCTTGATCAAAAAAAATACCGCATCGCGGAGAAAATCAAGAATCAGCAGAATGATCAATAAAAACCCGAAATAATCAGATCGAGACTATCAAAAAATCTAAGGCAGCAGTCGGATTAATCTTTCCTGTTTTAATGGATAAATCTACCTGAAAAATCTTTTGGTAGATTTTTTTTAATTCCTGAAAAGTGAATTTCCCTGCCTGTTCGTAGGTTTTTTTAACCACGAAAGAGTGCATTTTTGTTATTTTCGGGATGGAATAATAGGGAACGTTCTTTTCCATCAAATCCTTTATTATCAGAAGATTCCGGAACTGAAAATTAATCATGGAAAGAAGGTAAAGAGGATGGTCTCCTTTTTCCAGATGATCATGAAGTAATTTTAGGGCCTGCTTTTTACCAGACCACTTGCTGTTAAAGGCTATGGCGTCAATGGTTTTAAAAATTTCTGGCTCGATTTTCGGCTTGACCAAAAGCTCTACATCCGCTACGCCAATTGCTTTTCCGTTTTTATAATTAACCAGCTTTTCTATTTCGTTTTTCATCCACCAAAGATCGCTGCCGACATATTCAACGAGCTTTTCCATGGCCGGCAGATCAATCTTCCCTCCGTAGGCCTCGATCTGGCCCTTCGCCCAACTTTTTAATTTCGGGGCGTCTAAAAGATTAAACTCCTGAACCTTTGCTTCTTTTCCAAAAAACTTGACCAAGGAAAGCCTCTTATCAGCCTCTTTTTCTTCATAAATAACGATGGTGTCTTTGGAATCAATAAATTTTTTAAAAAAATCCAAGGCCTTGTCTTCTTCTTTCAATCTGTCCAGGACGTTTTTAAAGATTATGAGCTTCTTTTCATCGAACATCGAAATCGTCTGAGTTTCATTTTTGGCATCTTCAAAATTAAAATCTCCGCCCTCGACATATCTCAAATTAAGTCCGCTTTTGTGGATTTTTTTATAGCTCTCAATTATTTCAGTCAGCTTCTGACGGGACCTGTAGGTATCTTGGCCGTAAAGAAAGATGATCACAGTTTTTGGCATTTCGGGCAAAAATGAGTGGATCGGTTGCCCATTTTTACTCTTTTAATAATATTTTTACAGCGGGAACATTTTTCTCCCTCTCTTTGATATGCCTTTCTTATGGAATCAAATTCTCCTTTTTCTCCCGAAGGGGTCCTGAAGTCGGAAAAGCTTTCGCCCTTAAGGACGATTGATTTTTTAAGCACATCCTTTAAAAACCTGTAGATGTTTTTAAGATCCTGTTTTTTTAGCTTTGACGTCTCTTTAAAAGGATGTATTTTCGCCCGCCACAGTATTTCGTCGGAATAAATATTTCCTATTCCCGCGATTATGTTTTGATCCATCAAGACCTGTTTAATTTTACCTTTTCTTTTCAGCTTTAGATAGCTTCCGAGCGCCTCCAGAAACTTTTCAAAGGAAAAGTTTTTTTCCAGCGGCTCGGGACCCAATTTTTTCATGGCTTCCGAGTTCTCTAGGTCTCTTGTTGTCCAAAGCTCCGCCTTGGCGAATTTTCTTAAATCAGAAAGGGCCAGCATTTGGCCATTGTCAAGAGTAAACAATAAATGAATATAGCTGTTGGTCTTTTCCTGAAGAGGTCCCTTGATTTCAGAGTGCCATGCTCCTTTGTCGAAAGTCCATTTGCCGACCAAAAGATGGCCTGTGAGTTTTTGATGGATTAAAAGAGATTTGTTTTTCGAAAGGGTGAAAATAATGTTTTTTCCCCTTCTCCAGATATTCTGAATTTTTTCTCCCTTGATTTCTTTTTTGAATTGATTGAAGCTTTTAGGCCTCTTTATCTGTTTGGGGAAATCCGTCCAAACATCAAAAAAAATCCTTCCCAGGATTTTCGTCTTTAAACTTCTGATTGTCGTCTCCACTTCGGGCAATTCCGGCATATTTTCACTTCAAAAATTCTTTGGCTTTTTCAATAATTTCTCTCGGAGTTAAATGAGCCTTGATTAAATAATCGGCAGCTCCCAGATTAAGCCCTCTCTCTATTTCTTCCGGTCCGGCAAGATTAGAAAGAATGACTACGGGAATCGATTTTACGTCCGGGTCTTCCTTTATTTTTTTTAGAACCTCTATCCCGTCAATCCCCGGAAGGACTATATCGAGCAAAACCAGATCTGGCTTTTCTTTTTTTATTTTTTCTATTCCACCTTCGCCAGTTTCCGATTCTAAACAATTAAAACCCTCGCTAACGATCTTTCTGACCATCAGCTCTCTTAAGAATTGGTCATCTTCTATAATAAGAATGGTTTTTGCCATGTTTATTAATTTTATAATAGTTATTAAACTGATGCAAGTCTTTTCTGGCAAGGCTTTTTAACAGGGCATATTACCACAACCTTAGGTTCCCTTTGAATCTTTCCTCCGCTTCTTTTGTTTTTTTCTCTTTCTTGAATTTCTCCTCGCAAAAATCTTCTTTCTGTTGTCCGGGTACGGGCAAACGGGGAATCAAACTGTAAAATCCCAGATCCTCTAAAACGCTTGCTGCTTTTTGCTGATCGTAGTCTTTCCAGAAACATTCCTCTAGGCTCACATCTACGGGCACGTCTCTTTTTATTTGGGCCAGCTCTCTACTTAAAAAAGCTTGCTCTTTTTGCTGTTCCAGCTTGAGGCGTATATTCTGGCTTATGTCGTTTTCTTTTCCCAAGTTTGAATATAATCCTTCCAGCGTATTGAATTGTTTTATCAGACGAATAGCTGTTTTTTCTCCTATTCCCTTAACTCCCGGGATGTTGTCTGAAGGATCGCCCCTTAGGGCCTTAAACTCGTCGAGTTGGCTGGGATTCAGTCCCTGATATTTTTCTTTAACCAGTTTTTCGTCATATAAAATCGTATCCTTTACCCCCCTTCTCAGAAGAAAGGCTTTGGTATTTTTGTTGACCAGTTGGAGAACGTCCGAGTCTCCGCTCAGGATAACAACGTCTCTTTTTGATTTTTTTTGCTCTTGAGAAAATTTTTGGCTGACTGTTCCGATAATGTCATCCGCCTCAAATCCCTGCTTCTCAAGAATAAGAACATTAAAGGCTCTTAAGACTTCTTTGACTCTGGGAATCTGATCGTAAAGCTCTTTTATTGCCGGCGGTCTTTTGGCTTTGTATCCTTTGAATTTTTTATGGCGAAAAGTCGGGAAGGGCAGGTCAAAAGCGGCAACAATATGGTCAGGATGAAATTCTTTGATCGCCTTAAAAAAAACCAGCAAAAATCCGTACACCGCATTAACCATCTCCCCCTTTTTGGTGCTCAAGGGGGGCAGAGCGTGATATGCCCGGTGGATAACGGAGTTGCTGTCAATTATTATCAGGCATTTTCTTTCTTCTGTCATTTTTTAAAAATAATCTTTCTGGTTGTTTTGTTTATAAACTCAAACTTTAAAACCAAGGAATTTGAAGGAAGTGTTTTTTTAACCCTCTCGGCCCATTCTATGGCCACAATATTAAAAGGGTCGGAAATTATTTTTTTAAAATCCAGCGCCGACAGGTCTTTATGGCTTTTAATCCTATAGCAATCAAGGTGATAAAAATTTTTAAAGACTGACTTTTTGTTTCTTATCGAAAACCTTTTCATTAAAACAAAAGTTGGGCTCAGCACCCTGTCTTTTATTCCTAGTCCCCTGGCAAAACCCTGTAAAAAAGTGGTTTTTCCCCCTCCCAGATCTCCCTGCAAAGCCAAAACAAAGGCGTTTCTTCTTATCGGCTCTTTTAATGTCTTTTTTGCCAAAAGCTCTCCGGCCTTCCTCGTTCTGTTTTGATTTTTGGTTAGGATTTCCAAGTCAGACTTATTCTACCCTAAAAAAAAGATTTTACTACGGGGATAATCCGAAAATATTTTTAAAAAATATCTTTCCGGTTGACTTCTTGACCTCTTTGAGATAGTTTAAATTAATCAATTTATCCTTAGTCTTCCATGACTGAACAATCCCAAACCATTGTCGACGGAGTAAAAATTTCTTCTGAAATAGAGAGTGAAATTAAGAAAAAAATAAAAACTGTTCTTGATTTCAAAGAAGAAGTTGATAGGTTTTCGACCAAAAGCATTTCCGGCCTTTCGGAAATCATCATGGGCGGAGGAATAAGCTTGGATGTTTCCGATGTTCATATCGAAACAGAAAAAAAACGGGTTAGAATACGGGCAAGGCGCGATGGTATTTTACAGGACGTAACGACAATTGATGAAAAAATTTACCAAGGGCTTCTTTCCAGGATTAAGCTTTTATCCGGCCTTAAAATAAATATATCCAATCGGCCCCAAGACGGCCGATTTAGCGTTTTTTATGGCGAACAGACTGTTGAGGTCAGGGTTTCCACCCTGCCTTCAGAATACGGAGAGTCTATTGTCCTGAGGCTTTTGAACCCCAAAAATTTGATTAGTCTGGATGCTTTGGGATTAAGAAAAGACCTGTTGGCTCTTTTAAAAAAAGAAATTGAAAAGCCTAACGGGATGATTATTGTCACTGGACCGACAGGCTCAGGAAAAACAACAACCCTTTACGCCTTTCTCAAACAGCTTCAAGGTCCGGGGATAAAAATCATTACCATCGAAGACCCGATAGAGTATCATTTGGACGGAATTTCCCAGACCCAAGTCTCTCCTTTAAAGGGATATACCTTTGCTTCTGGTCTGAGATCAATTGTCAGACAAGATCCGGACGTGATCTTGGTGGGAGAAATACGAGACCTGGAAACAGCGGAAATTGCTTTGCAGTCAGCCCTAACTGGACACTTGGTTTTCTCTACCCTTCATACCAACGATGCGGCCGGGACGGTAGCTCGTTTGGTCAGTCTGGGATCTAGCCCTGCAAACATTGGTCCGGCTGTAAATCTGGCGGTTGCTCAAAGATTGGTGAGAAAGATATGCAGCGATTGCAGGGAATTAAAAGAAGTGTCGCCTGAAGACTTAAGAAAGATAAAAAACGGACTGAGCAATCTTTCGAAAAATGTAGAAATCCCTAAGATTGACGAAAACCTAAAGATTCCAAAGGCCAAGGGCTGTAAATATTGCAATAACACCGGATTCAGAGGGCGAATCGGCATATTCGAGGCCTTTTTAATTGACGACGAAATAGAAAATTTTATTGTTAAAAACCCTTCTATCGCTGACTTAAAGGAGAAAGCCGTAAAAAAGGGACTTGTCACTATGTACCAGGACGGGCTGATAAAGGTTTTGGAAGGAATGACCACCATTGAAGAGCTGGAAAGAATAGCAGGAGAGGAATAGCATTTTTACAATCAAAAAGCCCCAGAGATGGGGGCACTTAAGCTTATAATGCAAAGTTAAGAACTTTTCCGAGGAGTAGATTCGCCGAAGCCAATCTACCCGGCTAAGAAAAACTCCACGCCCCCATCTCTAGGGCTTGATGTATTATTCTAATATATTATGTTGAATTTGTCAAGAGGGATCGCCTTTCTGCTGTTTTTGCTTTTGTTTTTTCCTTTTCCGTCTTTTGGCTCCCCCGATGTGATTATTAACGAAATCGCATGGATGGGAACAGAAAAAAGCAGCAGCGACGAATGGATAGAGCTATACAACAACAGCGACTCTCCTGTTTCTGTCGATAATTGGACCCTAAAATCATTAACAGGGACTCTGAAAATAAACCTAAAAGGAATAATCCCGTCAAAAGGATTTTATCTTTTAGAGAGAAGCGATGACGATACGATTCCCAGCGTTAAGGCTGACTTGATCTATACTGGAGCCCTAAAAAACACTGGAGAAATTATAGAGCTTTGCAATAACCTTGTCAACTCTGTGGATTCCGTTGATTGTTCGAACGGCTGGCCGGCCGGAGACAACGAAACAAAGCAAACAATGGAAAGAATTGCCCTGGGCTCGGACTGGCAGACAAGCAAAGATGTAGGGGGCACGCCGAAGTCTCAAAACAGCGCAGGCGCCGCCGCAAAGGCAGGCCTAGCGCCAGCAAAAGAAACTCCGGTAAAAACTACAACCGATGAAAAGCCAGCAGAATCGCCAGTAGCCGATCTGTCGCTAGGCTATCCTACGGGGATTATTTTAAATGAAGTCCTTCCCTCTCCAGAAGGGGCAGATGACCAAAACGAGTGGATTGAAATTTTTAATCAAAATATTTTTAAGGTTGACCTGTCCGGCTGGAGTATTTCTGATTCCGCGGGGTCAACGAAAACCTATATTTTCCCGGAAAACACAAAAATATTGCCAAAAGGATTTCTTGTTTTGCCCCGACCACTGACAGGAATTGTTTTAAATAATGAGGGGGATGGCTTAACGCTCTTCGGTCCTGACGAAAAAATAATAGATTCTGTAGTCTACGGCAAGGCAGTCCTGAAAGAATCATACGCCCGAACTGATTCTTCGTGGTCATGGAGCTCTGCTCTTACCCCCGGAGCAACAAATAAAATTATTTCCCCGGGACAAGAAAAGCCGCAGGAAAAGCAAGTCAAAGGCCAAGACGAAGAATCGGCGACAAGCGAAAAAAGATTAGCGGCAATCAGCGAGCCGATTAAGGAGATAAAAGAAAAGAAAGGATACAATTCTTTTTCTATTTCCTTTGTCGCCTTGACTATTTCTCTTTTCTCAGGAATAGTAATCTTAGCGCTAAAAAAGAAAACCAAACAATTAAGCAAATAAATTGTTTTATGTCAGGGCATTCTCACGCAAAAAAAATAAAACATCAAAAAGCGATTACCGACCAAAAAAGAGGGCAGATATTCTCTAAGATGGCTCGGTTTATTTCCATTGCGGCAAAAGAAGGCGGGCCGAATCCGGAGTCAAACGCAAAGCTGGGCGTTGCCATAGAAACTGCCAAAAGATTGAATCTGCCGAAAGAAAACATTGAAAGAGCGATAAAAAGAGGGACCGGAGAAGAGGAGGACAATGAAAAACTGGAAGAGGTTTGCTTTGAGGCTTTCGGCCCTGAAGGCACTGCTGTTATTATCGAAGGCATTACCGACAACAAAAACAGGACGCTGGGTGAAATAAAACAAATCTTAAACCAATATAATGGAAAATTGGTGGGAGAGGGCGCGGTTAAGTGGCTTTTTGAAAAAAGGGGGGTAATAGCCATTGTCCCAAGCGCCCAAGCTCCGGCCAAGACCAAAGAAGAATTAGAGCTTACGGCCATTGAGGCCGGAGCGGAAGATATGCGCTGGTACGACGAAGATATGGAAGTTTATACCAAGCCAGAAGAATTGGAAAAAGTGAAGAAAATCCTGGAAGAAAAAGGAGCAAAAACCGACTCAACTTCTTTGGACTGGGTGGCCAAAGAAGAGGTTTCTTTAGATGAAAACAAAAAAGCTTCTTGCCAAAAACTTTTTGACGCTTTGGATGAAAATGATTCCGTCCAAGATATTTATTCCAATTTAAGATTATGATCATACTCGGCATAGACCCGGGAACCGCAAGCACCGGCTACGGAGTAATAAGAAAATTAAACTCCGACAAAAAGTCAAAGGTTTTCAGGTGCGTGGAATACGGCGTCATCAGAACCCTGCCATCGTCAAAAGCTCCGGACCGGCTGAAAAAAATAAATAACGAGCTGAGTAAGATAATAAAAAAGCATCAACCGGAAATATTGATAATCGAAAACCTTTATTTTTTTAAAAACTTAAAAACAATCATCCCTGTAAGCCAGGCAAGCGGAGTTATTCTATTGACGGCTGCCAAAAATAATCTTCCTGTTTTCGGACTCACTCCCCCTCAGGTAAAACTAGCCATCACGGGGTTCGGCCGGGCGGAAAAAAAAGATGTTCAGGAAAAAATAAAAACCTTGCTGAATATGAAAGAACTTCCCAGGCCGGATGACGCTGCTGACGCCCTGGCTATCGCCCTAGCGTTTTATTTAAAAAGAGAAGATTCATAAAAAATTAAAAAGGTCGGCCAATTTAAAAGAATTTACTTTGTTATGGCTTATCAAGACGAAATTTTAAAAACTTTCCTCTCTCAGAATGAAGACTCTCCCGAAGAAGAAGAGTTAGCAGAAGAGGTCGCAGAAGAAGATGAGGAAGAGGAAGAGGAAGAAGACGATGACGAAGAAGAGCTTTAAGAAATTCAAAAAGCCCCTTAAAGGGGGCTTTTTAATTTTAAAATTAAATTATCTTAATAAATTTCCCCTTTCCGAGTTGGATTACTAATCCCTTTTTTATTTCTATGTTTTTCTTCCAGTCGTCCTGTATTTCTCCTTCTATTTTTATACCTTTTTGTAAAACCAACCTTTGGGCTTCGGACTTATTAGAAACCAATTTTGTTTTTACTAATAAATCAAGAATGTTCAAATTTTCCTCTTCGATTTTGACTGTATCTATATTGGAGGGCAATTTTTTTTCTATAAAAACCCTATTAAATTCTTTCTTGGTTTTTTCCGCCCTTTCTTTTCCGTAGAACATCGAGATAATGGTGTCTGCCAGTTTCTCTTTAGCTCTTATGGGATTCAAAGACTTAATTTCTTCTAGGGAAACATCTGTGCAGGCGCTAAAAACAGGAACAATAGAATTGTCTTCCATGAGCATTATTTTCCGCCGCAACTCTTCGGGTTGATCGGTTATGCTTATGGCATTTCCTTCTGTTTTGCCCATCTTTTTCCCGGCCTCATCAGTCAATAACTTAATGCTCAGGACAAACTTTTCCTTGCCCTTTAATGCCTTTATTAGGTCGCGGCCGCAGAGCATGTTGAATATCTGATCACTTCCTCCGATTTCTAAATCAATGTCCATTGCTACGCTGTCGTAGGCCTGGGCCAAGGGATAGAGAAATTCGTGCAGATATATGGGTTTTTTCTCTTTCATCCTTTCCTGGAACATATCTCTTGCTATCACTTGCTGAACCGTAAAATTGGAAGCTAAATCTATAAGGTCTTTAAAGGAAATCTTATCCAGCCATTTGCTGTTATACAAAACCCTTGCAGGATTTTTACCTTTAAAATTAAGAATTTTTCCGGCAATTTTTTTATAGTTTTTAGAATTTTTAATAACCTCTTCACGGGTTATTTTTTTCCTTACCGCTTTCTTGTCGGTCGGGTCTCCGATCATCCCGGTGAAATCTCCTATCAGCATTATTACCTCATGCCCCAAGGACTGAAATTCTGCCATTTTTTTAAAAATCGCCATGTTGCCGAGATGGAGGAATGGGGAAGAGGGGTCAAACCCGCAATAAAGCCTGATCTTTTTTCCTGTCATCATTCTTTTTTTTAGCGAATCAAAGTCAGGATAAATCGCTTCCACGTTTTTCCTCAAAACTTGTTCTATTTTTTTTGAATCAGTAATTGCTTCCATTGTTTAGTTATTTTATCAAAATCAAAGAAAAATTGACAATTTAAGCTATTTTTAGTAAAGTAATGGAACATGCCTGAAATTAAGTTTTTTCGTAAAATATTTCAAAGAAAAAAAAAGCTTTACTGGATCTTAAGATTTTTAAGCTCTGCTTTGTTGTTGCTCGTTATGGTTCCTTTTCTTGTTTTTATTTTTTACGCCAAAGACCTTCCCAGGCCGGAAAGTTTTACCGAAAAACAATCCATCCAATCAACGAAAATTTTCGACAGGACGGGAAAGATTTTGCTTTATGAAATATATGGTGAAGAAAAAAGAACCTTGGTTCCTTTGAGTTCCATACCGGAATATTTGAAGCAGGCGGTAATCGCAACCGAAGACAGTAATTTTTACAACAACATCGGAATCGATCCGAAAGGAATCTTGCGCTCGATTTTAATCAACCTCAATATCAAGGAATCTGTTTACAGCGGATCGGCCGTCGGAGGATCGACCATTCCCCAGCAGCTGATAAGGTCCACCTTTTTGACCAATGAAAAAACCATCCAAAGAAAAATAAGGGAAATAGTTCTTTCTTTGGAATTAAACAGGCGCTATCCGAAAGACCAGATCCTGGAATGGTATTTAAATCAGATTCCCTTCGGCTCAAACTCCTATGGGGTGGAAACGGCAAGCCAAACCTATTTCGGCAAGCCGGTCTCGGAGATATCCTTGCCCCAGGCAGCTGTTCTGGCGGCCCTGATACAGGCCCCTAGCCGCCTTTCCCCTTTCGGAGGGCACAAGGACGAGCTTTTAGCGAGAAAAGACTATGTTTTAAACAGGTTGGCGAGCGAAGGATTTATAACCCAGGAAAAGGCTGAAGAAGCGCAGAAAGAAGAAATAAAATTTATTGAAAAGCCGATGCAGATCAAGGCTCCTTATTTTTCCTTATGGGTAAAACAGCAGATAACTGACAGGTACGGAGAAGAGGCTCTGATGAAAGACGGATTAAAGGTTTACACTTCCTTGGATTGGGGCATCCAGCAATTGACTGAAAAAGCAACTAAAGACGGGGTAGAAAGAAATAAAAGTTATAATGCTTATAATGCCGGCGCGGTGGTAATCGATCCAAAAACCGGAGAGGTGCTGGCTATGACTGTCGGGACCGGAGACTATTACGCCGAACCTTATCCTAAAAATTGTACGGCCGGAGTTGATTGCCTGTTCGACCCGAGATTCAACGTGGTGGTGGGAACAAAATCAAGCCCGGGCAGGCAGCCAGGCTCAGCTTTCAAGCCATTCATTTACGTTACAGCTTTTAAAAACGGATATGATGATAAAACAATAATAAATGATGAGTTGACCAGTTTCGGGATTTGGGGAGGAGAAGAATATGTTCCCCAAAATTACGACGGACTGTTCAGGGGCCCTGTTACTATCAGACAAGCCTTGTCCCAGTCATTAAATGTCCCTGCGGTAAAAACTCTTATGAATCTTGCGGGGTTGCAGGAAAGCATCAAAACGGCGCAAAGTATGGGGATCACAACTCTGAATCCTCCATACGGTCCTGCAATTGTTTTGGGAGGATGGGAGGTAAAACTTTTGGACATGGCTTCCGCTTATGGAGTTTTTGCCACTGAAGGATTAAAAGTCCCCCCTGTTTCCATTTTAAAAATAGAAGACCAGGAAGGAAATATTGTTGAAGAAAATAAAAAAACCCCTGAAAGGGTTTTGGGGAAAGAAGAGTGCCGCTTGATTAATGATATTTTATCGGACAACGTGGCTCGGACTCCCATGTTCGGGGCAACCTCTCATCTATATTTTGAAAACTATCAGGTGGCTGCCAAAACAGGCACGACCGATAGTTTCAGGGATTGCTGGACAATAGGGTATGCTCCTTCGGTGGTTGTCGGAATTTGGGTCGGGAACAACAATAATGAGCCTATGATCAGAAGACAGCCCGCCGCCACTGTTGCCGGCCCGATATTCCATGAAATAATGGAAAAAATTCTTTCTAAATCTCCTGAAGAATATTTTACAAGGCCCGAAGGCGCTGCTCCGATAATTATTCCTGACAACAACGCTACTCAGACAGCGCCCCAAATATAGGGCTAGCTGGTTTTTATCGGCATTATCAAATAAAGGTAATTCTCGTCCTTTTTGGGCCTTAAAACTCCTGCCTTGTCTCCGCTGGTCAGCTCCAGAATTAACTCAGAGTCTTTTTCTTTTCCAGCCCCCTCCCGGCCGGAATTTTCTTTTTTTGAAACCATGCTCATTAGTCCGTCCAGTAAAAATTTATGGTTAAAAGAAATTTCGCAAGGCTTGCCCTCAACCTTGCAGTTTAAAACGCCGTAATGCTCTCCCACATCAACATTTTGACTGAACAGATTCAGTTGATTGTTTTTAGGATCAATTTTTAATTTTACCTCATTGATCTTGCTGCTAAAAAGAGAAGCTAGTTTAACCTGGCTGATAAGCTCGTTCGTGGAGACGGTAACTTTCGTGTCGTGCTTCTTGGGGATAATCTCTTGATAATTGGGGTACTCTCCTTCTATCAGCCGTGAAATAAGCTGAATTTGAGGGTGGGGAGTTTCAGAAAGAGGTGTTTCGAATAAGACCTGGTTGGGTGAAAAACAAATAGTCAGATCTCCTTCTTTTTCTCCAAATATATTAATGACTTCTTTGGCTGCCCTTTGGGGTAAAATTAAAGAATAGTCTTTTGAAATGCTAGATGAGGAAAAGTCTGCGTATAACTTTTTTTCCCCCAGCCTAAAGCTGTCTGTCGCAGCCATGGTAATCATATTTTTCTGAAACAAAAAGTATATTCCTGAAATTTCCGGCTTAAAGGAAGAATAGCTTGCGATATCAACAACACTGCTTAGGTTTTGACAAAAAAGCTTACTCGGCATTGTAATTTTTTCTTCATCTGAAATCTTGGGGATAATAGGAAAATCTTCTGGATTAAATCCCTTAATCAGGGTTTGATAATTTTCACATTCTATTTTTAAAGATAAGTCTTTTATTTCCAAGTTTACTGGTTTATTTGGTAAAAAATTAACAAAACTTGATAAGATCCTGGAGGGAAGAGCTATTTTTCCTTCTTTTTCTGTTTTCACTAAAGACCACCAATTAATTCCTATTTCCAAATCTGTGGCCGTGAGGTTTAAAAAATTTTTCTCCACGGAAAGTAAGATATTATTCAATATCGGCAAGTTTAAAGATTTTCCTGAAACTCTTTCCACAACACTGATCCCTTCTTTTAATCTCTCTTTTAATATTATTGTTTTCATATTATTATTGAATTACTACTTGTGTGGATAATTTTTATTTGAACCGACATTGTGCTTAAAATTGATAGTGGAAGTGAAAAAGCAAATAATGTTTAAAAGTTGTGGATAATAAAAAAGTATTATTTCTCCCCAGGTTAAGCGACGGAAATCCTCTGCCTTATTAACTCGATTTCACTGGTAAGGTTTTCATTATTACCCATCTCTTCAGCAATTTTTTCACAAGAATAAATTGCCGTGGTGTGGTCTTTTCCTCCAAACCTTCTTCCGATAAAAGGATAGGAGCTTTTTAATATTTCTCTTAACAGAAACATTGCTATCTGGCGGGGCCTTACCACCTCCTTTTTTCTGGAAGTGGATAAAATCTCTTTTTCTTTCAGATCATAAAATTCTGCCACCGCCTGGATTATTTTTTTCGGATTAGCCACCTTATTGGGCGAAAGGAATAAGCTCTTGAGCAAAGACTTGGTCATTTCCAGGCTAGGAGCTTGGTTGTTTATCCTTTGGTAAGCAACTAGCCTGTTAAGAGCTCCTTCCAGCTCCCTTATATTCCTTTGTATGTTTGCGGCGACATAGTCTAATATTTCTTCGGAAAAACCCACCCCTTTTTCCTGCCCTTTTGTTTTAAGGATCGCAACTCTTGTTTCGTAATCAGGGTATCCGATGTCTCCGGTCATCCCTCCCTCAAAGCGGGATCGCAACCTTTCGGCCAGAGCAGGAATTGCCTTGGGAGGCCTGTCGGAAGAAAGAATTATTTGTTTGTTGTTTTCATATAAAGAATTGAAAGTATGGAAAAACTCTTCCTGGGTTTTTTCTTTTCCTGCCAGAAACTGGACATCATCTAAAATCAAAACATCAATTTCCCTGAGCTTAGCCTTGAAGTTTTCCATATCATGATTTTTAATCGAAGAGACAACTCCGGCGGTAAATTTTTCAGCAGGAATGTATTTTACTTTTTTCTGGGAAAAATTTTTAAGAACTACGTTTCCTATTGCCTGCAGGAGATGGGTTTTTCCGAGCCCTACGCCGCCGTAAATAAAAAGAGGATTGTAAACCAGGCCGGGCTTTTTTGACACAGCCCAAGCGGCGGCATGAGCAAGCTCATTGAAAGGACCGACAACAAAGTTTTCAAAAGTATATCTAGGATTAAGATTGGTGTCTTTGTTTACCTCAAATTCTTCAAATTCCAGCTGCCCGGACAATGGCGAGGGAGCAGTAGCCCTCTTGAACGATCTTAGTTCGGTTTTTCCCACCGAATAATTAATTCCCTTGATTTCTTTATCCAAGCCGTATAAAATTTTAAAAATATTTTTTCCGTATTTGTTTTCCAGCCATTCTTTGGCAAAAGAATTGGGAACAGAAATCACCACCTGCCCTTCTTTATGGGAAACGATTCCTGTGTCTTTAAACCATGTTGCAAAGTTAGCCTGAGAAATATTGAGTTGGATTTGGGCGAGAACTGCCTGCCAAAGCTCTTCTTTTATCATAATAAAATATTATATCATGAGCCAAACAATTGAGAAAATAAGACTAAAGATAATAATTTTGTTGATATCTTGGGGAAAAACTGTGAATCTGCGCTGGAAAACAAGCTCCATTGAAAAAATATCTAACTTATTATAAGATTAATAACATGTCTATTACATACCACAAAAAAACAAGGAAAAGAAGCAGGACGCACGGCTTCAGGGCAAGAACCAAGACCACGGGAGGGAGGAAGGTTTTGGCCAGAAGGAGAACGAAAAAAAGACGGAAACTGACAGTTTAAGAAAATGCTTCCTTTAAACAATCGGCTTAAAAAAACAGCGGATATCAGAAATGTTTTTAAACAAGGACATCTTTTCAAAGAAGGTTTTTTAATTTTCAAGACAGTAAAAAATGATTTGAAGAAAAGCCGTTTCGGATTTATAGTTTCCCAGAAGGTTTCCAAACAGGCGGTTGTCAGGAATAAAATCAAAAGAAGGATGAGAGGTTCGGTGATAAAAAAACTGAAAGAAATTAAAGTAGGAACAGACAATTTGTTTATCGCCCTGCCGGGATTGGCGAAAAAAGATTTTTTAAGTACAGAACAAGCGATCAACAGTCTTTTAAGAAAAGCCAACATGTTTTCCAATGAACAGTAAACAAAATTTTTCCCAAAAATTATTTATAGGAATGATAGGTTTTTACCAAAAACTCTTGTCCCCCGGCTTGGGCAGAAATTGCCGTTTTTATCCCAGCTGTTCTTCTTATACAGCTTTAGCAATTGAAAAATACGGGACGATCAAGGGAATGACAAAAAGTTTTTGGAGAATATTAAGATGCAACCCTTACAGCAAAGGAGGAATAAACTTACCCTAAAACAATGAACTTTTTTATCCACGGGTTTACCGTTCTATTATACAATCCGCTATTCAATGCCCTGGTTTTACTTTATCTTTATCTGCCGGGCCGAGACTTCGGGGTAGCGGTGATTGTTCTAACGATTTTGATCAGAATCGTTCTTTATCCATTGATGGTAAAATCCCTTAAGTCTCAAAAAAATCTTTCCGAGTTGCAGCCTAAAATGCAAGAGATTCAGGAAAAGCATAAAAATGACAAAGAAATGCAGACAAAAGAAATGATGGCTCTTTACCAGAGAGAAAAGATAAATCCTTTCGGCGGCTGCCTTCCTATCTTGCTCCAATTCCCAATTTTAATAGCCCTTTATCAGGTTTTTTGGAAAGGACTGGGTCCAAATACAATGCATCATCTGTATAGCTTTATTCCCAATCCGGGGACGATTAGCACCAGCTTTTTGGGACTGATCAATCTTACCGAGCCGAGCATTGTCTTGGCGGTTTTATCCGGAATTATTCAGTTTTTCCAAACAAAAACAATGACTCCTCAAAAGAAAAATGTCCAGGGCAAAAAAGACCAAATGTCCCAATTCTCTGATATAATGCAAAAAGAAATGCTTTATTTCTTTCCGATACTTACCGTTTTTATCCTTTGGAGACTGCCGTCAGCGATCGGTCTTTACTGGATAGTCACGGGACTATTTTCAATCTATCAGCAAATTTTGGTCAACAGGGAGACGAAATTAAAAACCATATAATTAATAAATTAAAATGCTTAGCCAGGAAACAATAAATAAAATAAAAGAAACAGTTAACGAATTTTTTCAGAAAACAACCCTGGATGTTGCAATAGAATTTTTGCCGGAGAAAGAAGGAACAATGCCAATCAACGTTAAAAGCGAAGAGCCCCAGATTTTAATAGGAGAAGGAGGACAGACCTTAATTGAAATTCAGAGACTTCTGAAGTTGTCGCTGAAAAAGAAAATCAGCGAAGATTTTTATATTGATTTGGATATTAACGACTACAAGAAGAAAAAAATAGAATATCTTAAAGAAATGGCAAAGTCCGAAGCAGACGAAGTTTCTCTTACCAAAATAGAAAAAGAGCTGGCGCCCATGCCAGCATACGAACGAAGAATTATTCACTTGGAGCTTCTTAACAGAAGCGACGTTGTCGGAGAGAGCGTTGGAGAGGATCAGGAAAGAAGAATAGTTATCAAACTCAAGCCCTAGCTAAAGAAAAATTAAATAAATAATTATTGCAAGCCAGCCCGTCTGGCTTTTCTTATTTTCAAAACTTCTTCCGGAGATGTCGTAATGAACTGGTCTTCGGTATAAGAAGCGATAACCTTGATGGCAACGTGTTTCTGTCCGGCGAAGAAGATGCCCTCTCCCACTTCTGACTCCAAAAGAAGATATTTTTCTTCATCTGTCAGATTAAAAATTCTTTGAACACTCTCCATTGTCGCAGAAGACTGCTTCATAAGAAATTGAAGAGAAGAATTGGTGATGATCGGTTTTCCGTATTCTGATTTCATGAAATCATCAACGTCTTGCGTTATAGTGGTTACCCCCAGCCAGTATTTCCTTGCTCTTTTGCACATCCCGAAAAGGAAAGAAGCCCCGTCTTCGGTCTTCATTATCCACCAAGCCTCATCAACCACCAGGATTCTTTTTTTCAGCTCTGATTTGACCCTGTTCCAGATGAATCTCATGATAATGAACATTGCCATGGGCCTCAGCTCGTCTTCCATGTCTCTTATCCCAAAAACCACCAAGGGTTTATCCATTGAAACATTGGTAGGCTGGTTGAAAAAGCTTCCAAAAGTTCCTTTTGTGAACTTTCTCACCCTTATAACCAAAGATTCTCCCCCCTCCATTGTTCCCAGAACAGATTCAAAATCAGACATCAAGGGAATTTTTTCCGCCCAGCTGTTGGGATCTGTTTCCGGGGTAATGTCTTTTGCCGCATAGGTTTCAGTTAAAGCCCTGTCAATAATCGCATCCTCTTCAGGGGTTAATCCACCGAGCATGATCCTTAAAAGGCTGACCAAGTTGATGACGTTGGACCTCAGGACATCTTCCTGTCTTTCGTCTTCTCTCGGTTTGGGCAAATCAAAAGGATTGATATGGCTTTGGGAAGCCAAAGACATATTGAAAAAAGCCCCTCCGGCAGTTTCAGCCAAGAACTGATACTCGTTTTCCGGGTCCACGACAATAACATCAACCCCCAGCATCAAAGAGCGGAGGATTTCCAGCTTTACGGCATATGATTTTCCGCTGCCGCTTTTTGCAAAAATGGTGAAATTAGCGTTTTCCAAGCTGAAACGGTCAAACAAGACCAAAGAATTATTATGAAGGTTTATTCCATAGAGGATTCCTTCATTAGAGCTTAAATCAAAAGAAACAAAAGGAAAGGTGCTGGAAAAGGGCAGGGTGCTCATGGGAGTATGAACGCCCAATTGGTCCAAGCCGTAAGGAGCGGTGGAATTAAACCCTTCTTTTTGCTGGTAAAGAGCCGGTTTTATATAAATCAATCTTGATTCCAAGATAGATCTTAATGTGTTTTCTATATCTTTTATCTCCTTCATCTCATCTCCGTAAACAGTGAGATAAAGCCCGAACTTGAACATTCTCTCCTGGGCGGTCTGGAGCCTGTCTCTTAACCCTTCCAGATCGTGAAAAGCGACTTCCAGCGCCGGGTCGCGGATCAAACCCTTGTCTCCTCTTTCCATGAGCTCCGCCTGGACCTCAGTCACTCTTTTTCTTAATTGTTTTAAAATCAGCCCTGTTTCAACGGGATGGATATGAAAACTTATATCCATGGGGGTGCTCAGATTGATGATCGGAGCAAACCAGGAAGTGGAGAGATATCTCGGATAGGAAAAGATAAAAAAGGATTTGGCATATCTGTTCCCCAGCTTTATATTGTCAGGAGTAACAAAAATGGCAGCAGGAGCGATAATGTCTTTTGCTTCAATGGCAGGAGTTTCAAATATTTTTTCTCCCAGATGTCCGGTTAATTTCTTTTTAAAAAAAGGTAATTGCATATATATTAATGGGTAAGTTCAGGAGGAAGTTCAGGGTAATATCCCACTTCCGCCTCTTCCGGGTGGTACAAGCTCCAAAAGAGCTCGATTAATTCTGAGGTATTCAAGGGAACGCATTGCAGCCCGCATCTTTTAAGCCCCATAGTAACAAATTCCATTCTTTGCCAAAGCTGTGCCTTGGCTCTTTGGAACTGTTCTTCCGTCTGAGGCTGTTCTTGATTTTTTCTGGTTGGATCCTTTTTTTGCTGAAAGCCGGGAACTTCAATCAAGGTGAAGGGAATTACGACGAAAAACGTTTTAGAGAGAATTTGGCCTCCGGCGACAAGGCTTTCTATAAACTTCCTGTATTCTCCGGTCTGGATCTTGAGCAGTTCGTTTTCTTGATTTTTTTCCAATTCTTTCAGCTTATCCAAATAGCCCGTGATATTAACCAGCCTTGACTGGATGACGATTTCTAAAGAAAAATCCAGAGAGTTTAAAAAGTTTTGGAACTGATAGATGATCGCTTCCTGCTCATCGCCTGACTTCAAAGCAAAATTCAGGGAAGAAACCATGATAACTCCTCTTAAGGAGTGGTTTTTTAAAAGCAAAACTCCTTCTCTGACTTGGTCGATCTCTAGAAATTGTTGAGTAGAGGCATTAGCCATTTTATGTTTTTATTTCAATCTTGGTTTTTATTTTTTTCAATTGGCTGTTTTCGGCTATTCCCAAAGAAACCCCCCGTACGTCGCTTTCTTTATCTTTTTCCAACTCTTTTTTCATCTCGCTTTTCACATACATTATGGGAGCTTCTTTTTTCTTCCAGACATACATTTTGGCGCCCATGCTGAACTTAAAAAAGCTCATTAAAATAATGGGCACAGGCCTTCCGCCGACTTTCAAAAGGGCAAGAACAAAAGCAACTGGCATTACGATTGCAAGGACAAAGAGAAAAACGACAAAGGGAAGAATGAAATAAAGAACGAAGCAAACAGCGGTAGTCATTCCGATAAAAACAAACTGGCCGAAAGTAAAAGGGCCGACTATCTTTGTTTCGTATTCAATGAATTGAGGAACGGTATATTTCATCTAGGTTATCTTTATGAAATTATATCACAAAAGAAAACAATAAAATAGTTTTTAGCTGACGGATTGCGATTTGACAAAAGCTAAAAAGTGTTGTATAAAGTAAACATCAAGGGAGACATGGTTTTCCTTGGTAAAATTGATCTTTGTAAATTAAGAATGGAAGGATTTGGTAAAAATGGCACAACAACCAGAAAAAAAACCAACGGAATCGTTCAAGGAAAAGATTAAGGAAAAATGGGGTTTGATAGCAGGCCTCATCTTGCTGCTAATCATAGTCTCGTTCGTAAACGGCTTGGTTGCTCTTCTCTTGTTTCTGGCAATAGTCTTTTGCCCGAAATTCACATTAGTCGAAGAGGGCACAGTGAAAATAGTAGTGAGGCTTGGTCAATACAGCAAGTCTCTTATCTCCTGGAGGGAGCATACAATCGACGAGGACGGAAACGTCATAAAAGGAGACGAGGTTCATCTTCTTGGAGGCTTGCGTTTTGCAGGGTTCTATTGGATAGATGATATTTATCAGTACAAATTCAGATGGCTTAGCCTTGAATTGGTAGACGGGCAAGAAAAGATTGTGTTCCACGAAAAACAGCTTGACTACATTTTTGTCAGGCCGGACGTTTACCCTGTCGAGCAAAAAGGAGCAGAAACAAAACCGCCGGAAAGAATAGCGCTGGATAATGTATGGTTAGCAACAATAAGAGTTGTTAATCCTTATAAAGCGCTTTTCAGAGCCCCTTCAAACTGGAACGAAAACGTTCTGTCTAAGCTTGAGGCTCTTCTGCGGGGATGGGTCGGAATGCACGACTTTGACGAAATTCTTAATATATTGGGCACAAAAAAATCCGCACCCTGGGATGACCTTAAAGACGAAGACCTGCTCGTCGAGAAGTTCGAGAAAGAGTGGGGAATCAAAGTTGAAGAAAAAGGGATAGAGATAAAAAAGGTTACCCCGCCAAAATATATTGAAGAATCTGCCAGCAGGCAGAGACAGCAGGAACTTGAGGCAGCAGGAACAGCAGCCGCTACAGTAGGCGCGGTTATCGCCCAAATGTCCGTTGCTCGGGGGAAGACACAGAAAGAGATTCAAGTCGAAATCGAAAAAGACGACAATCTTAAAAGGGAATTCTTGGACATAGCCAAGGACCTGACTATCAGGCAAATGGGTATCAAGGGAAAAGCCTATGTAGATATCCGAGTACCGGAAGGCACAGGAGGCCTGGAAAAAACAATTCTTGAGGCCTTAGCGGCTTTTGCAAGAATGCCGACAGGCGGACAATCTTCTGACCAGCAAGGTGAGGGAGGAAAAAAAGATAAACAATCTAAGCAAGGCGGCGAAAGAGAAAAGGCCATACAGCAAGGACTGAGAGTATTAGGTTTAGAATAAAAAAAGGATTCTTTTTAATGAATCCTTGTTTTTTTAGAATTTAATCAATTTGTTCTTTGTAGATATCTTTTCCCCTAGGTTGTGGATCTTTTTTTTCCACTTCAGATATTTCTGGAGCAAGCTTTTCTTCCCTAATAATTCCTTCGTCGGTAGGATTTTCAATAACCAAAAGAAGAAGATTTTCTTGCAGATCGTTGCTTAATTTTTCAGCTTTTTCTTGAGACAAGCCAAAGCTTTTTTGAAGAGCAATAGTAAAACCTTCATCGGGGATTTTGTTTATACTCAACTCCTCAATAAAAAATTTTAATTTCCTAGAAGCTAAGATTTCATCAAGGCTCTTTCCCTTTTCTAACTGTTCTCTCACCTTTTTACTAAAAAGAACCTTGATTCCCGCTTTTTGTGCAAAACTTTCTTTCCCGGTCAGGTTTTTTTTGACATCTTCCTCCTCCTCTATTTCTTTATCTAGTTTATATTCTTCAACTAACCTTCCAATGATTTCAACGATACTTTCCGAGAATGTTAATTCGTTATTTTGTTTAAGGTTTTGATTGGCCATAAATAAATTAATTAAAAATTAAGCAGTGGCATATCCTACCTTAGCTAATACTTCATCCCTTTCTTTTTCAAAATCGTCGTGAGATTTTTTTAGTGGCGCTAGTTGCGCTTTTAAATCATTTAGCAGGTCTATCTCAGCAGGATCGCTGAGAGATCCATTCTTCCTTCTTTTTTCTAATGGCTCTATCGCCAATTCTAATGGGCTTATCCGCCTTTTTAATGGCTCTATTTTTGCGTTTGATGCTTTTATTTTTATCTCATAGTCAGCCAGATTTTTTTCTACCAAACATTTTAATGCCTGTTTTTTATCATCACTTCCCTTTTCCATCAGCACTTTAATTTGATTTGCACTTGCCAAGTCGAATACTTCTATATCACCACTTTCAAAGGCTTCTTTTTGGGTGTTTTTTGCGAAATCTGCAGGAGCTTCCGACTGGATCAATTTTTTCTTTGCCGCACGATCGCCAGCTTTATGCGGCATACGCTTTAAGGCCTCATGTTCATCAAATCCAAAAATCTTATAATCTTTTGCTTCATCCATATCTTTTCCCGTAAGAATTCCTCTTTTCGTCGCTTCATTAAGCCCCTTAGTTTTTGTTCTCGCATCACGTTCAGTAATTACGCGTTTTTCTATTACAGCCCTCAGATCTTCATCTTCCAAAGATTCTAATCCCTTTGCTGTTTTGGCGACCTTTTCTTTCATTTTCGCTTCATATGATCCTGGCTCAAGGCCTACGATAGGAATTTTTTCTGCTGTTTTGTATAATGACTTTTCCCCCTTTGCCCTGCCCTCAGTAGTAAAACCGCCCCTGACGATTCTTTCCAAAGCCGGTCTTTTATCTTCAGCGTCTGTTGCCCCCTTATACATTCCGGCAGCCGTTATAGCTGCCCCTGTGCCCGCACCAATAATAGCCGCTTTTCCGTAACCTACTGCTTTATTAAATCCAGGGACGCTGCTTCCCGAATCCAAGACAGAGAAGAGCCCGATAAGAAGAAGAGCGAGAGGAAAGAGATAAGAAAAAAGAGATCCAAGAGCACTAAGTCCGCCACCAGGGGCAGATGTTACAATTTTTCCACTAGCCATTGCCGTCATTAAATTGTTTGCCAGAGCAATAAAGAAAGCAGCATATATGCCCACGGTTGCCCATTGGATAAAGCTTTTCCACCATTCGTCCCAATGGAAAAAACTTGGAAAGAACTGTTTGGCTTGTGACAACGAAGGGAAAACTTTACTGACAAAAGCAATGGGCGAAATAATTATTAAAATCCAAAGGAATACATATCTTGCAATAAACAGTAAAGCATAGAGAGCATAAACAATAGCGCCCACCATGCCAAAAATAAAAAAAATTAAAATTAATCCTAGATATTTAAGAAAATCTTGTCCCGCCAATTGCGACATTCCGTTTTGGACTTCATTGAAAAGCCCTTTTCCAAGAGAACCGGCACCCAAGAGATAGTTCATCAAAAGATTGGCAAAATCAAGGATAAAGCCGCAGATTACCAGGGTGAAATTGATTAAAAGAGCGATGGCTATTAATTTCGGTAAGGTTTTTTTTGCCTGGTACTCTTCAAGTCCCAAAATAATTCCCAAACCGATCACGACCAGGCCCAAAAGAAGAAAGATATTAGCCAGGTCTCGAGTAATTGACCAGCCGTAAGCGACAACGACATTATCGGGACCAGTCATGCTTATTGTCAAAAAGTTCGGACTTATGACCCAGCTTAACAACGATTGGCTTATTTCTAAAAGAGCGACGGGTATCGCACCGATAAGTCCAAGAATGCCCTTTATAAGGCCCGTGCCTATATCAGCGACCATTTGGTTGCCCTGGCCTACTGCTTGCAATATTATTGCGCATGTTGGACAAATTGGAAAAATTAATATTGATAACGCACTAGGACCCTGGGCCACGGCTTCAAAGGGCGAAATTATTCCTACGAAAACAAGAAGCAAAAAAACAATAGCAATTTTTTTATTTTTTCTTTTCATCGCTTTTGATGATTACTGTGTTTAGTTATTTAATTATAATGCTATAATTGAAACAATACAATAACTTAATTTTAACAGTTCAAAATGTTTTTAAAATTTCCCAAGTTTACGCCCGAATTTCTGATTCTTCTCTTGGCGTTTCTAATTGACTCGATTGGAGTAATTCTTCTTTTATTTGGCGCCGATGATTTTGGGGTACTTGATAGCATCGGTATTGCTACTATCGGTATGTGGCAGCTTTTTAAGGCGGGGAAAATAACTGCGCCAAAAGCAAAAAAAAGCAGTTTTTTAAGAAAAACTTTCACTGGGAAATGGTCCAAGTTTTTTGTGACCTGGGGCGGAGAATTGATTCCCTATGTCGGCTGCCTTCCTTTTTGGACCTGGGCTGTTTATTATCAATTAATACAGCAAGAAGAACAGCAAAACGAGCAGCAGTTAACAACATAAAATGAAGCGCGGACCTAAAAAAACAAAATTAATATTATTTATTCTGCTTTTGTTTATTTTAAGCGCTTCTTTTGCTTTTGCCGCAAAAATGGAAACTGACCTTCCAACAGTCGTCGGCCAAAAGCCCAACGCCAGCACTACTTTTCCGGAAGCCGTAAAATATCTTTTTAATTTTTCCATGTTTGTCGGTGCGCTTCTTGTCCTCGGAGTATTGGTCTGGTCCGGATTCCGCTATGTGACATCAGGAAACAATCCGGCAGTGACAGGAGACGTTAAGAAAAGAATGTACGGCGCCTTCTTGGGACTATTGATTTTACTTTCCACTTATTTGATTTTAACAACCATTAATCCTGGCTTGGTAATTCTTTCTCTGCAGAAGATTTCTCCCGCCTCCACTTCTACAACCCCCGCGATAGCCATTACTCAAGCATCAACAACGTTTCAGGAAATACCCCTGGGCACCATTATCGAAGATCTTTTGGCCGGCAATGCTTCCACTACAGCTCACCCAGCCTTAAGGTGCTATAAATATGATACGAACGGAGATACGGTTGATGTAAATGGCGACGGACAGATCGACGGAAGCGACACATTCAATTATAATGACTTTTATTGCGTCAATCTTATCAATGATGCCTTTGGGAAAAAAGCCAGCGAGCTTATTGTTAAAATAAACGAGCTAAAGGCACTTTTATCCGGATGCGGATGCGATAAATGTAGGGTTATGGGAAGTTGCCAAACGGTATACTATCCGTGTGGCAATTGTTCCCCGACGTGTTCCGCCTGTTGCGATGGATCGAATTGTGTTTCAAATTGTTCTTGCTGTGGAGAAGCAAGGGGAACAGATTCGGGATGCCCGGGCACAGATCCTTGCCCAAACAGAGGATCAATAGACTGCAAAAGACAGGAGATAAAACAGCTAATAGACGGAGGAGAGTTGGTTAAAGGCGTAACCGCCCTCTGCCCCTCTTCGTATGATCCGTTAAAAGATCCTCAAAAAAATCCTAAAACCACTTTTTTAACCATGACAGAGGCGGAAAGCAGGACAGATGAATTTCGCCAGGCGTTTTCAGACGACCTTAGCGATCTGAAAGATGCGGAGCTTATGATGAAGTCTCCTTACGGCAAAAGACTGACTCTGCAAGAATTTTTCAATTTAGAGACGACGGGCAGCAAGGAGATAGATAAAGTTGAATTTAAAACCTACAACACTTCGGAATATTGTAAAGATTTTAACTGCGTCGGATTAGACAGCAGCGGGTTATGTAATGCATGCAATGTGAACAGCAAAAACAGGATGTGCAAGATAGCCGGAGGCAATGAGTTTTATGTAACAACCGGAGACAACGCGACCTTTTATCTCGGCAGCGAAAATTATAGAACAGAAAATATTACTCCCGGGGAGAAATGCATGATTGACCCGAAAGAAGAAAAAGGTTTTCAGGTCGGCTTGATTCCTATCGGAGAAACCGTTGATGAAGCTGAAAATCTTGGAGAAAGAATTCTTTCCCTATATAATTTTCTGTTAGACAATTATCAGAAAACAATGAACTCGGCCCTGTCTTTGTTAGATTATCCCGAGCAATGCGAGTGCAGCAGATGCAGCAATGAATCTGATTGCAGGTACGATTGTTGTAAGTCTAGCCATCGTGGCGTTTGCTGCCTTCCAAAATTCAACTATTGTTCAACGTGCTTATCTTGCCATCCGAATAACCAAGATAAGAATCTGAACGACGCAACAACCCTTAGGTGGATTACTAAGAAGTATCCCGGCAACAACTGTACTAATTTAATTTCTGTTCCAGTATGGAAATCCCAAGATAATGTTTGCCCTCTTGATGCGATAGATCAAGAAATTAAAAAGATTTTCAATTTAAATGCAGACCCCGCTAATTATCGCTGTTGCAGATACTCAACCAGTACCACAGGCGCTACAATAGCTAAATTAGCCACTACGACCAGCTGGGCTGTTACAGTAAATACAACCCAAACCTGGATTACAACTAATCGGGGGTTTAAAATAGCTCCTTACCAAACATCAAATACAATTACAGTATTTCCGGAAGAGCTCGGATATATCCAAATAATTACAATGGTAGCGCAAAGAATGGGCGACATATTTGATGCAGTAAACTTAGAACCAGGAGAATTGAACAAATGCACAATTTTGGATAAGCTTACCATCTCAAGAGAAAAAATGATGAAATGTATTACCGGCTTCGGCGTTCCCGTTAAAGAAGCAGCGGCCAAAGAAAGAACCTTAAGCTGTTCGGTTGCCTGGGATTCGATACGCAGCCTGGACAAAAATTTAATAATATTGCCTAAGTTTCCCAATCCGGCAATAAGTACTTATCTTAATTGTTATCCCTACAGCAGCGCTGATTTAACTGCTGCGCAGAAACTTAAGTGCTTACAAAACATGAATAGTCCGGAATGCGCTTCTTCAAGCTATTATTTACTGGATAATTATTATTGCTGCAGCGGAGGAACAAATTAAAAAATAATACCATAAATCAAAAATATGTTTTTTAAAAAACAAAAACCATTTTTTATTCTTGTTTCTTTCCTCCTGCTTTTTATATGTTTTTCTTTTGTCTTTGCCCTGGAGATTGAATATCCCCAAATGGGGGGACAACAAGTAGCCTCTTCAACCTCTTTCCCTCAATACGCTGTATATCTTTTTAATTTTTCAATAATAATGTCCGGAATTATCGCTTTCGGCGTTTTAGTTTTTTCCGGAATCAAGATATTGACCTCTCCCGACCAGCCGGATACGATTCAAGACGCCAGAACCAAAATAATAGGCGCTTTTTTGGGAATAGTAATCTTACTTGCTTCTTATTTGATTTTGACAACCATGAATCCTCAGTTCATAATGTTCGGTCTTAAAGACATTAAGCCGGTTACAGGGGTTTATTTAACGGACAGCAACGGAAAAGACTATTATATTGCTGACAGCAGTCCTGATGTTGGTTTTACGGCCACTAATGTAAAGTTTATTTCTCCGCCGGAAGAATTAATTGCCGTTTACGATTCAAGCAGCAATAAAGTGGACAACATGGGGGTTGGTTTAGGGGGGCCTTTTTCCGGAAAATCAATTTATTTTCTATGGAACAGGCCGGGAATTTACCTCTATCCAAATATTAATTTTGTCGGCCAGCCGCTATATTTTAATTCAAGCGTTTCCAGCTTGTCAAACTATAATTTTGATAAAAAAGCAAAATCTATTATATTCAGATATAATTATGCTACGAGCGCTGCGACAGCTGCTTATGGAGCTGTTTTCTTTAACCAGAATGATTACGGCGGAGAATGCGGTTTTGTTAGCATAGACAATAAAATACCAGATTTATCTGTTCCAACTCCATTCGGAGGCTATATCTATCCGATGCCAGGAGGACTATCCTCTTTTTACTTTTTTAATTATGCGTCAGCCGCTTCCAGTACTGTAATTTTTTGGGATGGTCCAAACTGTACGGGACATAGAAAAGAATACAATATTCCTGCCTCTCAGTTGCATTATGCTAAAGATCTTAGCCTGCAATTTTTTGATGATGACCCTACAATTTCACTGCAAAATCATATCGTATCTTTTAACATAATTGGAAACTTCAGCGTTCTTCTTTCCACGAAAACTGACTTTAAGGGAAAGTGCGAGATTTTTTTTAAGCCGTCTAACACGAGTTGCTACCCTTCCATAGTAAGCAGTTCTCTTTGGGATTATTTAATATCGCTGCTTGGGCCTAGCGTTGGAACCTGGTTAGTAATTCCCATGGCTGAGTAAAATCTTAAGATAATTTTGGGAATATCTCAAATTTAAAATTTTTACTAAAAAGTCGCCCAAAAGGCGATTTTTTATGATAAACTGATCAAATGAATCATTTTTCAAAGCAGGATACCAAAAGCTTACTCCAAAAATACAAAACTCAGCCCATTAAAAGATTTGGCCAGAATTTTTTAATTGATAAATCAGCAATTAATAAAATCATTGAAGTGGCTGAGATTAGTCCGAATGATATTGTTTTAGAAATTGGCCCCGGAACAGGAGCCCTAACCCAAGAATTGGCTAAAAGGGCAAAAAAAGTTATTGCCGTAGAAAAAGACATAAAAATGATAGAAATTCTTGAAGAAACGCTTAAAGATTTTAATAATATAGAGATTATACAGGGAGATGCTTTAAAAATGGCTGATAGCCAAGTAATTTCCCCTTACAAAGTTGTGGGCAACCTTCCGTTTTATCTTACTGCTCCGATTATTCGTCAGTTTCTTGAAACAGAAAACCCTCCAAAGGAAATGACCTTAATAGTTCAAAAAGAAGTAGGGCAGAGAATATGCGCCAAGCCGCCCAGAATGAGCATTTTAGCAGTTTCGGTCCAGATTTACGCTGAACCGAAAATAATATCTTATATCTCCAAGAAATCATTCTGGCCTTCACCAAAAGTTGATTCAGCCATTATAAAGATATTAAAAATCAATTCCAATCAAGAAATTGACAGAGATTTATTCTTTAAAATTGTAAAAGCCGGTTTTTCTCAGCCCAGGAAGCAATTAATCAATAATTTATCCAAAGGAATGGGAATGGAAAAGGAAAAAACGGAAAAATGGATTTTAAAGAATAAAATAGAGCCCTCCCAAAGAGCCGAGACTCTTAGCATTGACGATTGGCTTAAACTATTGCGAGATTTTTTAAAAAATTAGGGTTTCCGATGGTTTTAGCCTCTTTAAAAGGTCTGGATAATATGTGGATAACACTCTTGACTTAATGCCTGGAAGGGGTAGATTAGAAACATAATAATGAATTGGTTTTCTAAACCATTTTTTAGTAATTTTAAGGGGTCTCAGAGAGATCCTTTCATGCGTTTGGCCTTACTTTTAACAATTTTGATCGTTCCAGTAGCTTTTAAACCAGGCATGATGCCTAAGCCCATTATTGAAAAAGGGCTTTTTTGTTTGGAAATAGCTTCAAAAGCGCTGGGAGGAACAGATCAGAGCAAGGTTTGCCTTGAAAAACAGCAAAAAACCCTTTCAGAAGTGTTCTTGGACCCTTTAAAAAGAGCTCTGCCCGAATCGCCGGAGCTTATTTTAGTTGGAGAAGGCAGTATAAGGGCATCTTCTCCTCCGACAACTTTTTCTTACCAGGTCCTGGGAGCTTTAGTTGGCGGGCTTGAAATAGAAGAAGACAAAAAGGCGATAATTGAATACATTGTTGAAGACGGAGAAACCCTTTCTTCTATTGCAACTAGGTTTAATATCTCCTTAAATACAGTTCTTTTGGCTAATAATTTGACCAAGAGCACCCAGATAAAGCCGGGAGTCAGCCTTATCATCCTTCCCGTAACAGGAATCATTTACCATGTTAAAAGCGGAGACACAATTTCAGTGATCGCAGAGAAATACAAAGGAAAGACTGATGAGATAGTTGCCATAAACAGCCTTCCTGAAGAAGGAGACATATATACAGGAGACATTCTTATCATCCCGAACGGCGTAATACCCGCTGCTCCAGTTTACGTCGCTTCTCAGAGCATTCCCGTGGCCAGCAGTTATTTTATTTGCCCGGTTGTTTCTCCTTGCAGAAAAACTCAAGGCCTCCATTGGTATAATGCGGTAGACTTTTCTCACGGCCAGTGCGGTGAATTGATTTACGCTGCCGCCGCTGGAACGGTATTGAATGTTAAGCTTACCAATTCTACGTCTAGAGGGGCGTTCGGGGGGGCGGGAAACACCATAACCATCTTGCATCCTAACGGAGTCGTGACAAGCTACGGCCACATTGCAGTGAGCTTGGTTACTCCAGGGCAATCTGTTTCCCAGGGACAGCCGATCGCTTTAATGGGCGGGAAGCCCGGAACAGCAGGCGCCGGACTGTCAACCGGCTGCCACGTGCACTTCGGAGTTTCCGGAGCCGTGAATCCATTCAGATAAGAATAATATTTTTTTATTGTTTTTCATATAAAAAATCGACCCATAGGGTCGAATTTTATTTTTAAAAATATTAATGCCTAAACCGTCTTTACTTGCAACCATTGCAGGTTTTGGCTTCTGGAAAAGCCCTTAATCTTTCTTCGCTCATCTCCTTTTTGCATTTTTCGCACTTGCCGTAAACGCCTTTTTTAATTTTTTCCAAAGCTAAGTTGATATTTTTGAGCTTTAGTTCCAAGCTGTGCTCGATAGGCAAAAGGGTGCTGTATTCTTCCACCTCGTCAGCTGCTTTTTCCATGTCCCCGCTGCCCGATTCTCCGCCGCTAAAATTGGGGAAAATAGTGTCCCAATCTCCCCTTAGCTTATCGTCCTTTTTGGCGAATGTATTCAATTCTTTTTCAATGCTTTTTCCTTCTTTTTCCAGAGTTTCTTTTAATTCTTCTATTAATTTTTTATTCATTTTAATTTTAATGGCAGGAATGAAAACTGTGGCAAGAACTCAATCAAGACAATTGTTCATTCCGAAAGCGCATCGATTACTCTCATCATGCTTTCCCCGGAACAAGTCCAGAGAAAGTAATTGTTAAAAGTCGACCAGCAAATGCCGAAATTATTATATGTGGGGAAAGAAATGTATCGGAAAACGGCTCCCCTGTAAGTAGTTCGGGTAAAATAAGGATTGTCCGCTGTTTTGTCCTTGCCCAGAGATGCGAAGAGATTTTCAAAGTCTTTTTCCATTGTCGGCTCCCAGTAATTAAGAATATTGGTCAGGTTTTCTTGTTCATTTTCTTTTATTCTTGCGATAAATCCAAAGCGGCCGGAATTATTATCGGAATGAACAAATAAAGTGAAGCCGTTGTTGAGTTTTTCCAGCAGTCCGGCCGGAGGGGATATTTTGAAAGCAGCCAAAAAATCATTTAATTCAAAGACTTTTTTTTCTCCGGTGTTTTCTATCAATATCCTGGCAAAGCTGCCGGTTTCCAGATTTTTTTCTAAAAATTGAGGCAACAGCAAGGCGGCGTCTTCTGAGCTTGAGGCTTCTATGGTTATGGTTGTTTGCACATCAATCAGAGAAGGGGGAATGATCATTGTTTCCGTTTCAATCTGGGGCTGTTCTTTTTCCGTGGGTGAAATTGTCAGATACCAGTATAAAAATCCTGCGAAAATTTCTAAAACAATAATAATGGCAACTATTGCAAATCTGATCAAAACTTTTTTGAGGGAAGATAAAAATTGGGGACCTTCTGGTTTAAAGGAAGAAATTTTTTGAAAAATTTCTGGAGTCTGAACTGGTGCCTCCTCCTTTTCTTCCATTATTTCTTCCAGCTCTTTCGTTCTTTCTATTTCCCTTACTTTTCCCGTTTCCCTCTCTCTTTCTATCTCTTGAGCCTCTCTTACTTCGGCTGCCAGCTCCATTTCCCTTAATTTTTTTGTTTCTTCTATTAATTTTGCTTCCTCTGCCCTTCTTGCCTCTGTAATTGCCTCCGCGTCCTCAGTCATTTTTATTTCTTCTGCCCTTCTTGCCTCTTCAATCTTTTTCACCTCCTCGGCCCTCTTTATCTCTGTAGCCCTTTCTTCTTCTCTCGCCCTTCTCATCTCTTCTATCTTTCTCGCTGCTTCGGCTCTTCTTGCCTCCTCCGTCTTTTTTAATTCTTCAACCTTTCTTATTTCTTCCATCCTCCGCGCCTCCTGGGTTCTTCTTGCCTCCTCCGCTTTTTTTATTTCTGCTAATCTTTCTGCCTCTCTTGCTTTTCTCATCTCTTCAGCCCTTTTTGTTTCCTCGATTCTTCTCTTTTCCTCCATCCTTCTTGCCTCTTCAGCCCTTCTTATCTCCTCAATTCTCCTCATCTCTTCCGTTTTTTCTGCCTCTCTTGCTTTTCTTTCTTGCTCTTTCCTTAATTCATCTTCTTTTTGTAGAACGGAAGAATATCCTTCTTGCCCCTTTCCAACCTTAAGAGAGATCATCCTCTCTTTTTCTTTTTGGGCCTCTGCTTCCCTTATCAAGGAGATGTCTTTTTTCATCGTCCTGATTTCCTCCCGGCTGAGAAGCCCTTTTTTTTCATCTCGAGAGTCGTCCACAGGAAAACCTTCCGCTTGCGGAGTTTCCGTTTCAAGCTCTTTTTTTTTCTGTCCCTGTTGTTTTTTTAATTCTTCGCTTTGTGTCTCCTCCATAATAATTTAAAAGATTTTTTTATCCTTCGCCTCTTTTAAGGATAAATTTATCCGTCCCTGCTCGTCAATAGAAATTACTTTTACCGGGATAATATCTCCGATTTTAACTATATCCTCCACCTTGGCCACCCTATAGGGAGCCAGCTCGGAAATATGGACCAGTCCGTCCTGACCCGGCAGGATTTCAACAAAAGCACCAAAGTTTAAAATTCTTGAAACTTTTCCCTGGAAATATTCTCCCACCTTAACCTCCCTGGTGATGTTTTTAATCCAGGAAGAGGCTTTTTCTCCCGCCTCAGCTTTTTCAGCAGTGATAAAAATCTTTCCGCTGTCTTCAATATCAATGGAAACCCCGCAATCTCCGATTATTTCATTAATAACTTTGCCTCCCGGGCCGATAACTTCCCTAATTTTGGCAGGATTAATCTGCAGGATTATGATCCTTGGCGCAAAAGGAGAAAGCTCTTTTTTAGGCTCGGAAATAGTCTTTGACATTTCCTCCAATATTTTAAGGCGGATATTTTTTCCGGCGGCTAAGGTTTCTTTTAGAATTTCTTCTCCTATTCCGTCGGTTTTTACATCCATCTGGATTGCTGTTATTCCTTTTTCAGTGCCGGCTATCTTAAAGTCCATGTCTCCGTGATGGTCTTCCGGCCCCTGGATATCGCTTAAAATTTTGCAAGTTCCTTTATAGTCATGTATCAGGCCTATGGCAATCCCGGCAGCCGGTCTTTTGATGGGCACTCCGGCATCCATCAGCGCCAAGCTGGAACTGGAAACAGAGGCCATGGAGGTTGATCCGTTGGAAGAAAGTATTTCCGTTACAATTCTGATGGTATATGGAAAATCATCAAAAACAGGCACTAAAGGCATCAGAGCTCTTTCAGCCAGCATTCCATGGCCTATTTCCCGCCTGCCGGGACCTCTCATGGGTTTTATCTCCCCCGAGCAGTAGGGAGGGAAGTTGTAGTGGTGCATAAAGCGTTTTTTCCCCGTAATCTCCATTCCTTCCAAGATTCTTACGTCTCCGGGCGAGCCCAAGGTTAAAATGGAAAGAGCCCTAGTCTTTCCTCTGGAAAAAATTCCCGAACCGTGAGTTCTGGGAAGGAGACCTACTTGCGCACTGATTTTTCTTATTTCGTCAATCTTTCTGCCGTCAGGCCTTCTTTCGCTTTTAAGAATATTTTCATGTATCAGATCGTCAACCTTGTTCTCAAAAAATTCTTTGGTATAGCCGACCTTTTTGTCTGTCGGCTCAGGATATATTTTCTTTATCAAATCAACGAGAGAGTCTTTTAAAATATCCAGCTCGTCTACCCCTCTTCCCTGGTTGTTGTGGAAAAGAGCTTTTTCCAGCTTATCGGCCAGAAATCCGTTGATTTCATTTTCCAGTTTAGAGTCTTTTACCGGAGGCTCGATAACGGTTTTTTCTTTTCCGACTTTTTCAGCGATTTCTTTTTGGAAATCAATAAGTTTTTTTAAATACGGCTTGGCGAAATCAACCGCCTCTAAAATTGCTTCATTTTCAATCTCGTCTCCTTCTCCCTCTATCATATTGATTAAAATATCGTCATCAGGCTTGTTGCCCAAAAACTTGGCCAAAGGAGAAGATATGGCGGCCAGAGATATTTCCAGCTCTTTTTTTTCTCTTTCAGCATAGGTAGGATTAAGAATGAGCTTTCCGTCTTTCTTCTCAACTCTTAGACAAGAAATAGGTCCTGACCAGGGAATATTGGAAAGAGAAAGAGCAAGTGATGCTGCAATTAGTCCCACTATGTCCGGGTCGTTATCTCCGTCCCAGGAAAGGCAGGTAACGACTATCTGGACTTCTCTTTTCAAGCCCTTTGGAAATCTGGGCCTGATCGCCCGGTCAATGAATCTGGCGGTTAAAATAGCTTCGTCCGAAGGACGGCTTTCCCTTCTTACATATCTTGATCCCAGAATTTTTCCGGCAGCGTAAAACCTTTCTTCGTATTCAACCGTTAAAGGAAAAAAATCTATTCCTTCTCTGGCGGAATCAGACATTACGGCCGTGGCTAAAACCATGGTATCTCCGTATTGGACGAGAACATTACCCGAAGACTGCTCTGCTAAATTGCTTAATATTACCCTTAGCTCTTTCCCTCCGATTTCTATTTTAAAAACAGAGTTTTCGCTAGTCATTTTAATAATATCCTTTTTATTTGTTTAAAAATTTTGTTTTTTGGTTTTTGCTTGAAATTAAATATTTATCTGGCTCCTGGCCCAGATCTATAAACTCATCAGCCTCTTCTTTCAGCCTTGAAGAGGATGATTTGGCAAATGCGATAACCTCAACTCTTTTGCCTTGGTTTTTCAGATATTCAATCAATTGGAGAAAATCGCCGTCTCCGGAACCGAGGATAATGACATCAACGCTGGGAGCGATTCTTATTGCGTCAACGGTAATTCCGACGTCCCAATCAGCCTTTTTCATGCCGCCGTAAAACTCCTGGAGATCCCTGACTCTTGTTTCAATGCCCAGCTTGCTGATAGCCTCAAAAAAAGGCTTTTCTTCGCCCGTTTTCGTTCTTACAACATAGGCAAAAGCCCTTATTAAAACCCTTTCGCCAACCGCTGATTTCAAGACTTCGCGGAAATTAACCTTGGCCCTGTAAATATTTTTAGCCGAATGGTAAAGGTTTTGAACATCGATTAAAACTGCTACTCGCTGAGCGGGATGTTTAACGATTGACATAATATTAATAAATTTTAAAGGATATTATTTTTTAAGCCCGATTTTTTCTAAAATGATGTTGTATCTTTTGGTTCCCTCTTTTTTCAGATAAGCCAAAAGAGTCCTTCTTTTAGAAACCATCTTCAATAGCCCCTTTTTTGAATGCACGTCCTTGGGATGCTTTTTCAAATGCAAAAGCAGCTGCTTTATTTCTTCGCTCAGAATCGCAACCTGAACTTCAGGGGATCCGGTATCCAGATCATGCAGTTTGTATTTTTTTATTATTTTGCCTTTTTCTTCTGTTGATAGCATATTTTTTTGATAACTTTTAATTTATATATTTTTCAATCGTAATGTGCGCCCAGCAGGAATCGAACCTGCAACCTTGGGCTTAAGAGGCCCCTGCTCTGCCGATTGAGCTATGGGCGCGGAGTCCACGTTGATACGTTGATATATGTGAAGAATAAGTTTACAAGCAGCCAGGCGGTAAAAACAATGAATAATCCTATTAGCACCGCCCTAATAATGTCTTTCGCTTTTTGTATCGATCCGGGATTTCCTCCGGAAAAAATGAAATAAACTCCGGCCAGAACGATTCCTGCCACAGCAATGGGCGGAACAATGCAGAGCAAAAGAAACTGAATCAGGTTGTTAAAAAGAACAAAAAGATGGCAGAATTTGCAAGCAGATTGAGGCGTTGTTCCGTCCATTCCGCCGCAAGGAACAATCGGTCCTCCGCAGGTCGTTGCAGCTAAAACAGAATTGGCTGAAAATAAAAAAAATAAGGCGACGAACAGTACCGGCAGTAATTTTTTCATTTTATTTTTAAAAATAAACCTGTTTTTCATATACTGTGCCCTCGCCAGGACTCGAACCCGGACTTCAGCGTCCGAAGCGCCGCGTGATATCCATTTCACTACGAGGGCGAGGGTAATTTAGATATAATAACAAATTAATTGAAAAAAACAAGTTTTTAAGATAGGATTAAGCAAAAGATAAAATCAATGACCATTCCAAAAGAAGTAAAAGCAGTTATTGAAAAATTGGAGAAAAAAGGTTTTGAAGCCTATGCCGTGGGCGGTTGCGTCCGCGATTTTCTCTTAGAAAAAGAGCCGGAAGACTGGGATATAGCCACCAGCGCCAAGCCCGAAGAAATTCAAAAAATATTTCCTGAAAATTTTTACGAAAACAGGTTTTTTACCGTGACAGTCAGGACGGGAAGCAAAAAACCCAAACTGGGAGAGATCGAAATCACCACCTATCGCCTGGAGGCTCAATATACCGACAAGCGCCATCCTGACGAAATAAAATTCGCCAAGTCCATAGAGGAAGATTTAGCCAGAAGGGATTTTACGATAAACGCCATAGCGCTGAAAGCGGAAAAATTGAAATCAAAAATTAATTTTATTGATCCCTTCGGCGGCCAAGCAGATTTAAAAAATAAAATTATCAGAGCAGTGGGAAGCCCCGACGACAGATTCAACGAAGATGCCCTGAGAATGGTCAGGGCAGTAAGATTTGCGGCAACCCTAAGCGCCGCGGGAGAAGATTGGGGAATAGAAGAAAAAACAAAGCAGGCAATTAAAAAAAATTCTTCGGGGTTAAGGATTATTTCCCAAGAAAGAATAAGGGATGAATTTATGAAGATCATCATGTCAGACAAATCAGCTCAAGGAATAGAGCTGTTAAGGGATCTTGATCTGATGCAATATATTATTCCCGAGCTTGAAGAGGGCTGCGGCGTAAGCCAGAACAAGCATCACATATATGAATGCTATGATCACAACGTCCGTTCCCTGGAGTTCGCCGCCAAAAAGAAATTTAATAAATACGTAAGAATAGCCGCCCTTCTCCATGATATAGGCAAGCCGAGGTCTAAAAACGGCGAAGGACCGGACGCCACTTTTTACAATCACGAGATGATCGGAGCCAAAATGGCGGACAGAATTTTAAACCGTTTGAAGTTTCCCAAAAAAGAAATTGAAAAAATAGTGAAGCTGGTCAGATATCATCTTTTTTACTATAACGTTGGTGAGGTTTCAGAAAGCTCGGTAAGGCGCTTAGTTTCCCAGGCCGGCACGGAAAACATGGAAGAGTTATTGCAGGTAAGAATGTCTGACAGAATAGGCTCGGGAGTTCCCAAAGCAGAGCCCTATAAATTAAGGCATTTAAAGTATATTATCGAGAAGGTGTCTTTGGATCCTATTTCGGTTAAGATGATGAAGATTTCAGGGAATGAAGTAATGAAGATTTTAAACATTCAGCCGGGGCCGAAAGTGGGACAGGTTTTGGACATTCTACTTGGCCAGGTTTTATCCGATCCGGAAAAGAATAAAAAAGAATACCTGGAAAAAGAAATTAAAAAACTGGGAGAGCTTTCCGAAAAAGAATTGATTTCTCTTTCGGAAAAAGGCAGGAAAGAAAGAGAAAAGCTAGAAATAAAAAGAGACGAAATGACCAAGAATAAATATTGGGTCACCTAGTCTTCTAAATTTTTAACCTACGGGGTGTAGTATAACGGCAGTATACAGGCTTCGGGAGTCTGTGGCCTGGGTTCAATTCCCAGCACCCCGACTGAATAAAATGAAACCGAAATTAATTATTTTTGATTTTTCCGGAACACTGGCTCATTTCAAAAAATCAGACCAGAAAGAATTTTTTTCCGGGATGGCCAAGTTAGGGATAGAAATTAAAACCGAAGAAGAGGTAAAATCTTTTAATAATTTATTTTGGCAGTTAATGAGTCAGGCAGAGGACCTGAAAGATTTCAGCGGAAAAATTCTTAATTATTTTTCGATTAAAAAAGACGAAAAAATTATTAAAAAAGCAGCAGATTTTTTCCAGGAGTTTATTAGCTTTGATCTTTTTGAGGACGCAAAGGAAATAATTGATTTGCCCGTCAAAAAAGCAATACTATCAAGCGCCTCCGATTTTTTAATCAGACAAGCCCTTCCTCGGGAATTTGAAATTTTTGGCTCGAAAAAAAATAAATTTCACAAACCGGATCCCAGGGCGTTTTTAACGGTTTTGGAAATATTAGAGGTAAATCCCGAAGACGCAGTGATGGTCGGAGACGAGGCGGAAAGAGATTTGGTTCCCGCTCAAAAATTAGGCATGAAAACAGTCTTTATTGATAGAAATAACGAAATTAAAAATTATTCAGGAATTAAAATCAGCTCTTTAAAAGAGATCAAAAATATATTTGATTTTTAATTAAGGGCCCGTAGTTAAGTGGCAAAACGCCGCATTCGCATTGCGGAGGCAGGGGTTCGACTCCCCTCGGGTCCACACTTGACAAAATAAAAATTAAGATGTACACTATAAACACAGAGCAGATTGCTCTTTTAAAAATTTAGGTGATTAAATGTTCTTTACTGAAGTCTTTATCGGAAAAATTGTCCAGATTTATCCGGATCAAGGGTGGGGTATCATACAGTCGTGCAGATACCTGGAGAGCAAGGCCACGTTCCTTTTAAGGGACCAAAGAGGTCTTGACAAGAAGGGTAATATTGACCCTGAGAAGATAAGAACAACCGCCCCCGAGAAAGGGACAATCGTAAAATTCAAAATTGATAGGAACAGAATGATTCTTGATGGCGCAATGGTCTTTTTGTGGGCTACAGAAGAAAAAACCCTCCGCAAACAACACCAAAAGCCAGGCGGAAAGAAGCTGATACAAGCTCATTTCTATCCTAGGCATGATCAATATCAAAAAACACCCGACGCAAACATAGTTGTTTCTAAGGAGCAAAAACCAGCTCCCGTTATTGCACAAGCGCCCGTTCCAGAACTTTCCAGCGCGGAAACAAGCGCAAAGGTTCAGGATCAAAAGATTGCCGATAATGCAGCTCAGACTAATCAGCCAGAGACTAAAAAATTTGTTGCTCAAGAAACGGTTCAGTATCCTATAAAACAACCGCAAAAAATAGCACAAGGTTCTGGTCATGGCCTACCTGACTGGGCCGCAAAAGAAGGGGTGGCAATCTTAAAAGATGGAGGAAAGATCCGGCTAGGAGTAGTAGGATCTTAAGAAACAAAGAATATTTCTTTGGTTCTGGTTAACGAGAAATTCGTTAACCCTTTTTATTTGCCTCCAAAGCTTAAACCTGTTAAGATTATTTAACAATATGTTTAAGCTTTTTTTATTGCTTTTTTTCGGTTATTTATTAGGCTCTATTCCGTCCGGATATTTGATTTCTAAAAGAAAGGGAGTTGATATTAGAAAAGTAGGCAGCGGGAATATCGGAGGCACCAATGTTTCCCGGGCATTCGGCTTGAAATGGGGAGTGATAGTTGGCGTTTTAGATATTTTTAAAGGGGTAATTCCCGCTTACCTAGCTATTCATTATTTATCTTCTGACTGGCAGATGGCCTTAGTGGCTGTTTCTCCGGTCTTAGGGCACATCTTTCCTGTTTGGATTAAATTTAAAGGAGGAAAGGGCGTGGCAACCAGTGCCGGCGCTCTTTTTGTTCTTCTGGGACAAAAATATGTTTTAATTTTATTCTTAATCTGGATTTTGACCTTATTAACCGTTAGAGTAATGAGCTTCGCCAGTATTTCCATGGCAAGCTTTATCCCCTTAATGCTTTGGCTTGACACCCGTTCTTTGGGCTATTTTGCCCTAGGATTTGCCCTGGCCGGCCTTATCTTCTGGGCTCACAGGGAGAATATCAAAAGGATAAAAAACCAGACAGAACCGAAGTTTAAATTCAAAAAGTCGCAAGAACAACTAAATAATCAATAATATATTAATTTTATGAATAAAATAGGCGTAGTAACCGATGGCGCGGCAGATCTGCCCGAAGAGTTTATCCAAAAAAATCAAATAGTTAGCGTTCCAGTAAAAATGGAATGGCCAGAAATTGAAAATTTACCAGGCAATAATATTTTTCAAAGAGTAAGAGAAGCGGAGAAAAGAGGAATGAAAACATTTGGCAAAACATCCCAGCCTTCGCCCAAAGACTTTTTAATCGCTTTTAAAAAACAGCTTGAAAGCTTTGAGAATATTATTTGTATTACCGTGACTTCCAAGCTTTCGGGCACATATAATTCAGCCATTCAGGCGAAGGGTTTTTTATCTCCAGAAGAAGCAAAGAGAATTTTCGTTATTGATTCCTTAAACGTCAGCTGCGGAGAGGGGCTTCTTAACTTTAAAGCTGTTGGCTTAATCAGACAAGGAAAAAACACGGAAGAAATAGTTAAGGAAATCGAAAAATCAGTTCCCAATACCACTTTTTATGGCATGTTTATGGACCCCAAATGGCTTGAAGCTTCTGGCAGAATATCCCACACCTTGGCCAATTGGGTGAGAAGAGTGGAAAAAATAAGATTAAGGCCTTTGTTGGGGATGAAACAAGGACTGCTTAAATCCATGGGCATAAAAAGAGGGGCGAAAAGCCTTCCCGAGGCTTTGTTTAAAGAAATAGAAGGAAAAACCAAAAAATCAAGAGAAAAAGGAAAGAAGATTTTGGTGGCCATAAGCCATGGAGACAATATACAAAAGGCAGAGGATTTGAAAAGAATGATAGAGGGAAAATTAAAAGGATGCGAAGTAGTTTTTATTACCTTAATCGACAATGTTTTAGCTGTTTTATCCGGTCCCGATGCATTGGTATTCGGCTGGTACGAAGAATAATCGTTTGGAGATATTTATATTATGAATTTTCAATTCATCATTTCCTGTCTTTATTTTTTTCTCCCCGCTTACTTCACCAACATGGTCCCTCCCCTTATCAGGCGGGCCAATCTTTTTAATTTTTTGGACAAACCGGTTGATTTTGACAAGAAGTTTTTGGGTAAGCCCTTTTTGGGCACCCATAAAACCTGGAGAGGAGTGATTTGCGGAGTTATTTTGGGAATGATCATCGTCTGGATACAGGTCTGGCTTTATCGGTTTCCGTCAATAAAAGAAATCAGCTTTATTGATTATCGCAGGCCCGATATCTGGCTTTTCGCTTTTCTGATATCAGCCGGCGCAGTTTTTGGCGACCTATTGTTTGCCTTTATCAAGCGCAGAGTAAATATAACGCCAGGAGGCATGTTTATGCCCTTTGACCAGACCAATTATGTCGTCGGGGTCGCCCTTTTCTTGACGCCCCTTCTTAGTTTTAATATAATGGTTTGGATAACCCTTTTTATCGCAACCTTCCTTTTGCATATTGTGTTCAATAGGATAGGTTATTTATTAGGCTTACATAAAAACAAATGGTAATAAATCAAGAATTCTTTCAAAAAGCCCTAGAGAAGTCGATAGAAACCTCTCCGCCGATCTTTTGGGCGGGAGTGGTTTTTCTTGTCGGCTTGTTATTTGCCAAATGGATGAGCTATCTGGCTACCGGTTTTCTTGACAGGATCAGATTAAACCAGATTTTAAGAAGACTAGGAACAGAAGACGCTTTATCCAAGATTGACTCCCGGCTTAACGCCCCCAAGTTTTTCGGCGAGATAGTAAGATGGTTTTTTATCGTCCTTTTTATGATGATTTGTTCAGAAATTCTGGGATTGCACCAGCTCAGCCAGTTTTTTGATAAAATAATCAGCTATTTTCCAAACATCTTTATCTCTGCCCTGATCTTTTTAATCGCGCTCTTCTTGGCTGATTTTTCCCAAAAAATAGTTATTGGCACCCTGGAAGAGGAAAAGATAACATATTCAAGGTTTCTGGGTAGGACAATCAGGTGGGTCATCTGGCTTTTTGCAATTTTAGCCGTTCTTTATCAACTTCAAATTACTCCTTCATTAATTTTAACCGTCTTTATCGGCATGGTGGCCACCGTATCTCTTGCACTGGGCATTGCCTTTGGTTTGGGCGGGAAGGATTTGGCAGCTAAGATTCTAAAGGAGCTAGAAGAGAAATTCAAATAAAAACTCCTCATGGAAAATATTACTCCCGAAAAATTGAAGGAGATGATGCTCCTTTCATGTAAAAGGGTTGAGGAGCGCAAGGAAGAAATTAATAAAATTAATGTTTTTCCCGTACCTGATCAGGATACGGGAAATAATCTTGCCAAAACATTATTGGGAATAAAGGAGTTTGTCGAAGGCAAAGATTTTAAAAAAATAAACGAACTTTCA
>JAPLXK010000016.1 GCA_026396095.1 Candidatus Nealsoniibacteriota bacterium
ATTACAACATCGCCGAATTTGTGAAAATAATGCTTGACCTTCAGAAAGAAGGAGATTTGAATATTGACTTAGTCACCCCGACAACATGGTTCAGGCAGATAAAAGAAGCGGTCATAGAGGCAAAGAAACAAGGGCTGGGAATTCCTATCGTCTGGAATACCAATGCTTATGACGGAGCAAAAATCATAAGGGAAGTTGAGGGGCTGGTGGATATTTATCTTCCCGATTTTAAATATGGTGACGACGATTTGGCGCTTAAATATTCAGGTGTTAAAAATTATGTTCAAATCGCCAAAGAATCTATTAAAGAAATGTTCGGGCAAGTCGGGAATTTGATATTATCCCAAGACGGCATTGCAAAAAGGGGAGTTATTGTCAGGCATTTGATTTTGCCGAATAATATTGGAAACAGTTTTAAAGCCCTGGAACATATTAAAGAAACAGATAAAGATATTTACGTTTACTTAATGACTCAATACGAGCCTGTTTATATGGCGAAAGATTTTCCGGAAATAAACAGGAATATAACTAAAAAAGAATTTGAAAGAGTTTTTGATTATCTGGTGAAGCTGGGCCTTGAAAACGGATGGGTGCAGGAATTAGAAAGCCATTCTTATCTTTTGCCGGATTTCACGAAAGATAATCCATTTAGTTAGAATGAGTTCTTGGAAGAAAAATATTAGAGGGGAGTCGAAAACAGACTAACACCCCATAAAGAATCGGTTCTGGGCCGGGACATAAAGCCAAATTAAATAATCGCCAATCAGGCGGTTTTTTAGTACAATAGAGAAAAGATAAAAAAGAAATGGCACTGGATTTAAAAAAATTAAACGAAGAGCAAAAAGAGGCAGTGGTCCACAATAAAGGGCCTCTTTTAATCGTGGCCGGGGCAGGAACCGGGAAAACAACTGTGATTACCCAAAGGATTGCTCATTTGATTGAAAAAGGACTGGCCCAGCCGGAAGAAATACTGGCAGTTACTTTTACGGAAAAAGCGGCCGGAGAAATGGAAGAAAGGGTTGATGGCCTCTTGCCCTACGGGTATGTTAATTTATGGGTTTTAACTTTTCATTCTTTTTGCGAAAGAATCTTAAGGGACCATGCCTTAGATATCGGCTTGCCGGCTGATTTCAAGGTTTTGGATCCGACCGCAGGCTGGCTTTTGGTGCGCCAAAATCTGGACAAATTCAAGCTTGATTATTACAAGCCCTTGGGTAATCCGACCAAATTCATCCAGGCCTTGATTTCCCATTTTTCCCACTGCAAAGATCAGGAGGTTTATCCAGAAGATTATTTGGAATACGCCGACAAACTAAAAACCAGGGACGATGCGCCGGAAAATCAGGAAACGGAAAGAATAAAAGAAGTGGCGGACTCCTTCCATGTTTATCAGAAACTGCTTTTGGAAAACAGTTATCTGGATTTCGGAGATCTTATAAATTACTGCCTGAAACTGTTTAAAAAAAGGCCTTTGATTTTGGAAAAATACAGGGAAAAGTTCAAATACATTTTGGTGGATGAATTCCAGGACACCAACTGGTCCCAATATGAATTGATAAAAATACTGGCCGCTCCCAAGAATACTCTCACCGTCTCAGCTGACGACGATCAGGCCATCTACCGTTGGAGGGGCGCTTCTTTCTCTAATATAATCCAGTTTAAAAAGGACTTTCCCAAGGCAAAACAGATTTCTTTGGTTAAAAACTACAGGTCAGTCCAGGATATTCTAGACTTGGCTTACAAGTTCATAAAAGCTAATGATCCTGACAGGCTTGAATACGTCAATAAGATAAATAAGAAATTGATTGCCAGCAATGAAGGCAAGGGAATAATAGAGCATATCAGCGCCAAAAGCCTGGATGAAGAGGTCGGAAAGACAATCAAGAAAATACTGGAAATTTTGAAAAGAGACAAGGAGGTTAATTACAACGATATCGCCATTTTGGTAAGGGCCAACAGTGCGGCCAGTTCTTTTACAAAAGCTTTGGAAAGAGCCGGCTTGCCGTACCAGTTTTTGGCTTCAAGGGGGCTTTATTCCAAACCAGTCATTCTAGACGCTATTTCCTATTTCAAGCTTTTGGATAACTATCATGAAAGCCCGGCGGTTTACAGAATTTTGAACCTGCCCTTTTTGGGAATACCTTATGATGACATAGTAAAGATCACCCAATACAGCCACCGCAAAACAAAGTCTCTTTACGAGGCAATGGAAGAGCTTGCTTTAATTTCCGGGATTTCGGAAAAAACCCAGGGAAAAATAGCTTTTATCCTTAGCCTGGTAAAAAAGCATACAGCCCTTTCGCGAGAAAAAATCGTTTCGGAAATATTCCTGGCTTTTCTGGGGGATTCCGGTTATCTGAAATATCTGGCTTCTAAAGACGATAAAGAACAGATGGATATTCTTAATCAGTTCTACAAAAGAATAAAAAGCTTTGAGGAATCATCGATGGAGCCGAGCTTAAAGAATTTTATGGAAGAAATAACTTTTGAAATAGAGTCGGGAGAAGAGGGGAAACTTGAATTCGATCCGGAACAGGGACCGGACATGATCAAGGTAATGACCATTCACGGAGCCAAAGGATTGGAATTCAAATACGTTTTTTTGGTGAACATGGTGGACAAAAGGTTCCCGACAATAGAAAGAAAGGATCTGATAGAGCTTCCCGAAGAGCTGATTAAAGACATAAAACCTACGGGAGATGTTCACTTGCAGGAGGAACGGAGAATTTGCTATGTGGCCATGACCAGGGCCAAGAAAGAGCTTTATTTCACTTCTTCCGAAGATTACGGCCTGGCAAGAAAAAAGAGGCTGTCGCGGTTTTTGATAGAAATGGGATATAAGGATAAGGCCGAGACGGGAAAGAAGAAAACAGAAAACGGCTTGCTTGCGCCGGATATTGCCCAAAATCCGGGTAAGAAAACAAAAAAAGAGCAAGAATACCTTCCCCATCACTTTTCTTTTTCCCAGTTGGCCGCTTTTGAGAAATGTCCTTTGCAGTATAAATTCAATTTTATTCTGAAAGTGCCCATCAAGGGCAAGGCGGTTTTTTCTTTCGGGAAAACAATGCACGGAACCTTTTACGAATTTTTAAAGGCGGCAAGCGAAAACAGCAAAAACAACCAAAGCGATCTGTTCGGCTTTCAAGAAAAAAAATCCAAAACAATTAAAAAAGAAAGCTCTTTGAAGCTGGAAGACCTGCTTGAGATTTACGAAAAAAATTGGATAGGAGAATGGTATGAGAACAAAAGCCAGAAAGAGGAATATTACAAGCTGGGAAAGAAAATAGTTAAGGATTTTTACCAAGATTTTATAAAAAATCCGTCCAAGATTTTAAAGGTCAATGATTCTTTCGCCCTGGAAATACCCTTTAACCTAAAGATAGGAGAGCACACATTATATGGAGTAATAGACAGAATTGACGAAAAAGAAGGGGGAGTCGCAATCATTGATTACAAAACAGGAAAATCAAAAGAAAAATTATTGCCTGAAGACAAAGAGCAGCTTTTGATTTATCAGATAGCGACGGAGGAGATTTTTAAAGTAAAGCCGAAAGAGCTTATTTATTCTTACCTGAATGACGGCAAAAAAGCGTCTTTTTTGGGCTCGGACAAAGAAAAAGAAAATCTTAAGGAAAAGATAAAAAAAGAGATAGAAGAAATCAAGAAGAGCAATTTTGATCCCACCCCTGGCTGGCAATGCGGATTTTGCGACTTTAAAGAGATTTGCGATTTCGCACAAAGGCAGTAAAATTAAAAAACATGGAGCAAGATGAAAAAAAATTAGAGCCGATTTTTTCTGTTTCAGAATACATAGAATTTCTTAATATAACCTTAAGAAAAATAGGCGCTGCGAAAATAACAGGAGAGGTTACGAAGCTGACCATTGCAAGCAGCGGTCATGTTTATTTTTCCATTAAAGACAAATTGGGTAATGGCGTTATGGACTGCATAATTTGGAAATATAATTATGCTCTGTGCGGAGTGAGGCTTGAAGAGGGAAAAGAGGTGATTCTGTCGGGCTATCCGGATATCTATCCCTCAAGCGGAAGGTTCAGCTTTAAGGCGGATACAATTGAATTAAAAGGAGAAGGCGCCCTGAAGAAGGCTTACGAAGAATTAAAAAACAAGCTGGAAAAGGAGGGACTATTTGATTTGGAAAGAAAAAAGAAAATCCCTATGTTTCCCGAAAGAATAGGGGTGATTACTTCAAAACAGGGAGCGGTAATACATGATTTTCTCAATAATATCGGCAAGTACGGATTCAAGATTCAAATGATTGATTCCCGGGTAGAGGGGCAGGAAGCGATAAAAGATCTTTTGGCGGCAATCAGGACTTTCAAAAAAAAGAAGATAGACGTTTTGGTGGTAATAAGGGGCGGAGGATCTTTGGAATCATTGCAGCCCTTTAACAATGAAGCGCTGGTCAGAGAAATAATTGATTTTCCGGTTCCTGTCATTGCCGGGATAGGCCACGATAAAGACGCGCCGCTTTTTACCCTGGCGGCTGACGCTTCGGAATCAACCCCTACTGCCGTTGCCAATCTTCTTAACGAATCTTGGGATCAGGCCCTGCTTTTCTTGGAAAGACACGAAAGAAATATTATCGGCCGCTATGAAACGATATTAGACGGTTACAAAGAAATTGAAAACAAATTAAAGATTTCATTTAATAATTTTAAAAATTCTTTGATAACCGCCAGGGCAGATCTGAAATGGTCTTTGAGCAAATCTTTTTCTGGATTCAAGTCTTTACTGACAACAATAAGTCAAAAAATAGATCAGGCGGAAAAAATAGTTTTTTCTAATAATCCGGATCGCCAGCTTCACATGGGGTACAGCATTGCCAGCTGTGACGGAAAGATAGTGAGAGGAACAAAAGATGTCAAAATCGGAAAAAACATATATATTAAAGTAACGGACGGCAAAATTATTTCAGAAGTTAAAAATATAAATAAAAATTAAAATTATGGCCAAAGAAAAATCTGATACAAAAAATTTAAACAGCAACCTTAAAAGGCTTTCCGAAATTACCGAGTGGTTCGACAACCAGGAGGAGATCGACGTCGAGGAAGGGCTGAATAAGGTTAAAGAAGCGGTCGGTCTGATAAAGGCCAGCAAAGAAAGGCTTAAGGCCGTTGAAAATGAATTTGAGGAAATAAAAAAAGAGATGGATATCGAAGATTAGAAGCGATAGAACCGTGCTATAATTATTATATAATGAGAATAGCTCAAATCGCACCTCTTTGGATTCCCGTTCCGCCGAGAACTTACGGCGGTATTGAGTTGTTTCTTTCTCTTTTAACCGAGGAACTGGTTAATCGCGGCCACGAGGTTTTTTTGTTTGCCTCTGAAGATTCAAAGACCAGGGCGAATTTAATCGCCGGAACAGAAAAAGCGCTTTGGATAAGGAAAGACTTGCGCAGTCCTCACGCCGTAATCAACCGGTACTTGAAAATGGTTTATGACAGGCTTAGTTTATTTGACATTGTACACAACCACTCTGATTTTTTCATGTTTCCTTTGGTTTTGGGCAATGACAAGGTGCCTATCCTGACAACCCTCCACCGTCCGATTGATATGGAAGAAGCAAAGGTTTTAAGATCTTTTCCCTCGATAAACTATGTGGCCCTCTCTTACGACCAAAAAAAGAATGCAGAAGAGCAAAACATTAAAATACTGGATGTTGTCTATAATGGAATCAATCCTAAGGAATACGAATTTAACAATAGTCCCGAAGATTATTTTCTTTTTTTGGGAAGATTAAACAAAGAAAAAGGGGTGGTAGCGGCGATAGAGATTGCCAAGGCTGCTGATAAAAAATTAGTGGTGGCCGGCAACATCGCCGGTCCGGCCGAGTGGAATTATTTTTTTCGTGAAGTCCAGTCCCGGCTTAACGTCGAAAATATCAGTTTTGTCGGAGAGGTTGACTTTAAGGAGAAAATTAAGCTCTTAAAAAATGCCAAGGCGCTTCTTTTTCCAATTAACCGCCGGGAACCGTTCGGTCTGGTGATGATAGAAGCAATGGCTTGCGGCACTCCCGTAATCGCTTTCAATAGGGGATCGGTGTCGGAGGTTATAGAAGACAAAAAGACTGGTTTTATAGTGGAAAACAAAGAGCAAATGATTGAGGCAATGGAAAATATTAATAAGATAAAAAGAAGAGATTGCCGGAGGGCCGTAGAAAAAAATTTTACATTAAAGCAAATGGTTGATAAATACGAAGAGATTTACAAGAAATTAATATCATGAAAAATAAAAAATTAAGAATAGCACAAGTTGCGCCTCTTTGGATAACCGTTCCGCCCAAAAAATACGGGGGAATCGAAAGAATTGTCGCCATGCTTTGCGACGGTTTGACAGATAAGGGTCATGAGGTTACGCTTTTTGCCTCTCCCGGATCTTCTGCCAAATGCAAAAAGCTTATTTCGGTTTATGAGAAACCTTTGCTCGAGGCCAATATTGCCTGGTCAAATCCAATCTGGAATCTGCGCAATCTTTCTCTGGCGACAGAAATGGCCAACAAAGGTGAGTTTGACATTATCCACACCCATCTTGATGTTTGGAGTTTATTTTTTCACAATCTCACAAACAGATCGGTTCTACAGACTATGCATAACCCATTATATCGAGATAACGCCGATGCCTCTAAGGACGACCGTTTAAATCTTTTTACCCAGGAGGCAGGAAAAATCAATATGGTTTTTATCAGCCAATCAGCCAAAAATCAGGCAATGGTTAATTTTCCCAAAGATAGTTGTCAAGTTATCTATAACGGAAGCGATCTTAGCCATTTTCAATTCAACCCCAAGGGCGGTGACCATTTTATTTGGATTGCTCGGATGAATAAGCACAAAGGCGTGGAAAATGCTATTGCCGCGGCAGAAAAGTTAGACGCCAAATTACTTTTGGCGGGCAGGATTGATCCGACCCAACAGGAATATTTTGATAAAGTTATTAAGCCTCGTCTTAATGAAAAAATTCAATATATCGGCGAACTAACCGAGGATCAACTTTCTGATTTTTATGGCCCGGCCAAAGCACTTCTTTATCCAATTGAATGGGAAGAGCCTTTTGGCTTAGTTGTGACCGAAGCAATGGCTTGCGGTACGCCCGTTATTGCCTATCGCCGGGGTTCAATGCCCGAGTTGATTGAAGACGGTAAAACAGGATTCGTTATTGACAGTAATTTAGATTTATTAATTGAAGCAATGAAAAAAATTGACCGAATTGACCGATCTTTAGTTCGCCAAAGAGTTGAGAAAAAATTCAGCAAAGAAATAATGGTTGATAATTACGAAAAAGCTTATTATAAATTAATT
>JAPLXK010000028.1 GCA_026396095.1 Candidatus Nealsoniibacteriota bacterium
CCGCAAGGCGCTCCCAAGCTAAATCCTTGTAATATCTTACCTCATCTTTGAGGCTTTGGACTTCCGCTTGATAAATATGGGCGTAAATATCTTCCTCGGAATAGTTAACCGCCATCTTCATCCTCTTCTTTTTTTTCTTTCTTAGATTCGTCCCGGCTATAAGATATGGCCGCTATAAAGTCCTTGGACTTGATTTTCTTTTCTATTTTATCGGCAAAAACAGCTTTAGAATCATCCTGCTTTTTAGGATCTATTTTTCCTTTAAGCCACAAAGGGATGGCTTTAATTAAGGTCTTTGCTCCATCCAGGGCTAATTTTTTCGTCAATTCTTTAAAGTCATGATTATTTATTTCAATGGGCCGGCTCATTGCGACAATTGGCCCGTGATCAAGAAACTGATCCATTAAAATTATTGATACGCCCGTTTCTTTGTCTCCGTTTAAAATAGCTGCCTGGATAGGGGATGATCCACGATATTTGGGCAGAATGGAAGGATGGACATTAAGGCTTTTGAATTTAGGCATATCGAGAATATCCTGGGGAAATATCTGGCCGAAAGCGGCGGAAACAATCAGGTCAGGATTCAGTTTTTCAATTTCCGGTTTAAATTCCTGGACTTTTTTTGTCTGTAAAAAAGGAATTCCGTATTTTTGGGCAATAACTTTTACCGGCGGGGGAGTGAGTATTTGTTTTCTTCCCACTGGCTCGTCGGGCATGGTGAAAACCAAAGAAGGGCAATAATCGGAATCGATCATTTCCTCTAAAATAATGGCCCCGAATTCCGGGGTTCCCAAAAATATGATTTTCGGATTTTTATTATCCTTCATTTTGCTATTCTCCATTCTATTTCATTTTCCTTTCCGGCGAATTCAAGCCATTCGCCGTAGGGATCAATTACGTAAAATTTTTTCTTGGTTTCCGACCAGATCATTGGATTGTTCTGGAAAAAAGGTTTCTTGACAATTTCTTTTGGTTTTAGGTTGTCTAGCTCCAGCCATTTCTTGAAAACCGTTTCAATTGCGTAATCAAGATTCCTTGACTTTGCCCACCCTGCCACCTTATCAATCGCTTTCTTGGCTTTATCTATCGAGCCGGACAGCTCCAAAAGCTGCTTTGCCGGCTTGGTGAATCGGGAATAAATTATTTTTCTTTTCTTGGCGTCTCTTTTAAGCTGGTCCAGATTTACTCCTTTGGTCTCGAAATAATAGGTAACGATTTGCCTTATTGTTGTTTCTTCCTTCAGTTCTTCGTAATATTTTATCTTTCCTTTTTTCAAATATTCTTCTATCTTTTCCGCAATGCTTTTTCCTATGCCGGGAATCTGTTTAATTCCCTTGACTCCGTCTTTTTTGTAAACCTCGGAGATATCTTCCTTGAAATCTTCCAGGCTTTGGGCCGCTTTCCTGTAAGCCCTGGGCTTAAAAGCCACTCCTTTTATGTCGAGCAGATCTCCTATTTCGTTTAATATTTTTGATATCTCTTGATTAGTCATTTAATTGATCCATCATTGTTCTGTAAAAATTTTTGGCTTTTTTTATCTCTTCCTCTCCCTTAGAGGTTATTTTATACATCCTTCTCCTTTCTTCCATTAGGCTTTTGACGAAGCCGTCTTCTTCCAGCCTGTACAAAGCTCTGTAAGGGGTTATTCTGCCCGGTTTAAAGCCGAATTTTTTTTCTATCATTGATTGGATTTCCCAAGCGTAAACAGGGCCCTTCTTAAGAAGGGAAAGAATGTATATCCAGAGGTTTTCTTTGGTGTTAAGGTTTTGAAGACGTTCAAAAGGCAGCATATTGACAATCTATTTTACCGGCGTAAAATAGTATAATATAGTCGAAATCAATATTATTTTAATACATTTTTTGAAATATGGCAAAAAAAGAAAAAAATAACAAAGACATAAAAATCGCAATAGCCGGGGTGGGCAACTGCGCATCCAGCTTGGTGCAGGGAATTTATTACTATAAAAAAGTAAAGAATGACGATGATCTGGTTCCCGGCCTGATGCATAACATCGTGGGAAAGTACAAGATTTCGGATATAAAAATAGTTGCCGCTTTTGACATTGATAAAAGAAAAGTCGGCAAAGATGTTTCTCAGGCGATTTTTGCTTTGCCCAACTGCACAAAAATCTTTCACAGCGATGTCCCAAAAACAGGAGTAAGGGTGAAAATGGGGCCGGTCTTGGACGGGATTGCCGATCATATGAAAGACTATCCGGAAGAAAAAAGGTTTGTACAAGCCAAGATAAAACCCGTTGACGTGGCAAAGGAATTAAAAAAATCAGGAGCCGAAGTTTTGATAAATTACATGCCCGTTGGATCCCAGAAAGCCACGGAATATTACGCCAATGCCGCCCTTGGCGCAGGCTGCGCTTTTATAAACTGCATGCCGGTTTTCATCTGTTCCGACAAGGAATGGGCGGAAAAATTCGAAAAAAAAGGATTGCCCTGCATTGGAGACGACATCAAATCGCAAGTGGGAGCGACAATCGTTCACAGGGCTTTATCACATCTTTTCTGCGAAAGGGGAGTTAAGATAGAGCGTTCCTACCAACTCAATTTCGGAGGGAACTGCGACTTCATGAATATGCTTTCTCGTTCCAGATTAAAATCAAAAAAGATTTCTAAAACCGAAGCCGTTGAATCGGAATTGGCAAAGCGCCTGACTTACGACAATCTGCACATCGGGCCCTCTGACTATGTTCCGTTTTTAAAAGACAATAAAATATGCTTTATTAGAATAGAGGGAAGAAAATTCGGCAATGTTCCGGTTGAACTGGAGTTGCGCCTTTCCGTGGAGGATTCCCCGAATTCGGCCGGTTGCGTCATTGATGCGGTCAGAATGGCCAAGATAGCTTTGGACAGAAAGGTGGCCGGACCCTTGATTTCTCCTTCAGCCTATTTTATGAAGCATCCTATCCAGCAATTTACGGATGAAAAAGCCAGAGAAATGGTCGAAGAATTTATTAAAGATCAAAGAGAAAGATAATATGCAGCCATTTGAAAGGTTTAAAAAAACAAATACCGAAGGCAATCTCTGGATTTATATTTTGGAATTGGGCAAAGAAGGGGAAACTCCGGACCAAGACGTGACCAAATTGGTTTTTGAAAAATTCGGATTTCTGCCAGGAGAAATACTGACAAAGAGCGTTTTATATAAATTAAGGAATAACGGATTTATCAAGACCGAAAAATTTCAGGGGAAGAAAGCTTTCAGCACCACCGAAGAGGGAAAGAAAGAGCTGGAAAAAATGAGGGAGTTCTGCCAGGGAATTCTGGAGAAAATCTAATTTTATAATTACAAGCCTTCAAAAACAGCCTTTTATCGGGCTGTTTTTATTTGACAAATTAAATAAATATGTTATTATTTTATAAGGAACGACTAGTTCCTTTAAAAATTATTTGGAAGTGTGATAGACTATGGGAATGAATTGGAAAAAAATGTTGACCAAAAAAAAGAAAGGAATCATATATGACTTCGATGGCATAATCGCCGACACAGAAGGATTACAAATGGAAAAATGGAATATTCTTTTGAAACCATTCGGGATTCAAATCTCCCTTGAGGAATATATTCAAGAATATTGCGGCAAATCCTCTGCAACTGAAATACCCCTGCTTTTAAAAAAGCGGCATGGAGATAAAATTCCGTTCACCCCTGAAGAAATCGGAAAAAAAGCCGGGGCTATACTTGAAGAGCTGTTCAAAACTCGCGAAGTAAAACTAATGCCCGACGCTAAAAGGGCAATATTGTTTCTCACTAGTTTAAAACAAGCTGTTTGTTCCGCCGCGGATCCAGAAGAACTGGAAATGAAATTAAGCGGTGCGGGTATAAATGGGTATTTTAACAAAAAATACCGCTCAACCCAATCTGAAGCTGGCGGGTTTGGAAAGCCTCATCCGGCAATGTATCGCTTGGCCGTTAAGAGATTGGGGCTTACGCCAGAACAGTGCATTGCTTTTGAAGATACTTCCGCGGGGGTACAAAGCGCGGCAGAGGCAGGACTTTTTGTGATAGCCATGCCCAATATTTATACAAAAGACCAGGATTTTTCAATGGCCGACGTGGTAATCCAAGGAGGATGGCCAGCTCTTTTGCAAGAGATCCATGCTTCATGTTCTAAAAATAAAGGCAATTAATTTTAATTAATTGCCCGTTTTTTTTAATAGGTATAATAATATTATGCTGGATCGAAAAGAGAATTTTTCAATAGAGCGAAGGGGGATGGGTAAAATTTTTCTTATTTTAATTGAATGAAAATAGATTTTCATACTCACACTTATTATTCCAATGACGGCGTTTTTTCTCCGGAAAAAATAATAAAATCGGCTTTGAAAAAAGGCCTTGACGGAATTGCCATCACCGACCATAACACCGCTGCCGGCTGGCCGGCTGCAATTAGAGCGGCAAAAAAATTGGGCGCAGTTTTAATTTTAGGGGAAGAAATAAAAATCAAAAAGAACGGAAGAATAGTCGGAGAAATTTTGGGATATTTTCTTACTCGAGAAATAAACCCCAAAGGAAAAAGCGCAGAAAGAATAATCGAAGAGATAAAAAAACAGGGAGGGCTGGCAATTATTGCCCATCCTTATCATTGGAGAAAACCTTTCAAAGAATTAGAAAAATATAAAAACCTAGCAGACGGAGTAGAGGCCTTTAATTCCCGCAGCCAGTCAAAAAATGGAAATAAAAATGTCTTAGAGTTTGCCCAAAAAAATAATTTACCGATGACTGCGGGAAGCGACTGCCATTCCCCCTTTGAGGCAGGCTTGGCATACGTAGAAGCTGACGCCAAGACTCCGGAAGAATTTAAAGAACTGATTCTGAAAAGAAAAGTAAAGATTGCCGGCAGGCAAGCACCTGTTTACGGCCAAATATTTGCCACCATCGGAAAACTGATTCATTTATTTTTGGGTAATTAATTGCCCGTTTTTTTTTAATAGGTATAATAATATAAGGTTTAATAAATAAAACTTTTAAAAGATATGCCTAATTGGTTAATGTACGGATTAAGCGCGTCTTTATTCTGGGGAACTTATGCCATAGTTTCTAAGGTTGTAACCTCAGAAAAATATTTAGGACTTAGCTCGGGCCAAGCATCTCTTTTAATGTTTGGCGGAATTACCATAGTTCTCATGGGTTTTTTTCTTTGGCAGCAAAAAATAATGAACTTACGCATTAAATTTATAGGTATTTTATTGATATTATTAGTTTTAGGCTATGTTGTTTATGCTTTAAAAAATATAGGGCTTCAGCTTTCTTTGCCAAAATTAGGGCTAGGACTTTTACAGGGAATTCTTTGGGCAGGCGGAATGGTAATGGCTTTTTTGGCCTTAAAATCCGGAGCAGAAGCGGCAAAATTAGTACCTATTTATAATACGAATACTTTAATAGCCGTAATCCTCGGGCTAACTTTGCTTCACGAAGTTCCCGATCCGGAGCAAAAAATAAAGGTAATCACAGGCGCTATTTTAATAGTTATCGGAGGAATATTATGCAGCTAATTACAAATCAATAATTAAAATTTATGATAAAAGCACTCGGAATTTATAGGGAAATAAAATTAGCGGGAAAACCAGGGGCTGACCAAAGGATTTTAGATTTAACGGCTGAAGAATTAAAAAAGAGGGGATTTAAGGTTGACGTAAAAAAATCTGATGATTTTCAAAAAGAAGAAGACGTTGAATTGATTTTTACGATGGCGCGGGGAAAGGAAATAAATGACATTTTGATGGAAAAAGAAAAAGAGGGAGTGTTTGTAATAAATTCTCCCAAAGCGATTCGTTTTTCTTTTGACAGAAAATCAACTTATCAAAAAATGACCGAATTGGGAGCGAATATTCCGGAAACGAAAATAATCAATGTTGAAAATTTAAAATTTCCCGACTTGCCATACAAGTCCATTCTAAAACCATCAAACAGGCACGAATTTTGGTTTAAGGTTGAAAACGAAGATGATTTTGAAAAAGCGATTAACGAGTATAAAAAAGAAGGGATAAAAGAAATCGTTTGCCAGAAATTTATTGAAGGGAAATCAATAAAGTATTACGCAATCGGCGATGATGTAATTTTACCGAAAGAAACACAAGAATTTTCAAAAGAGGTGGTGGATAATATTAAAAAGCAGGCTATTTTAACCGGGGATGCAACTGGTTTAAAAATTTTTGGAGGAGATTTTATAATAGAAACAGGTAGCGATATTCCTTTTTGCGTTGATGCAAATGATTGGCCCTCGATGGGTTCAATAGAAGGATTTACCCAGGAAGAAGCCGCCCAGAAAATAGCCGATGTAATAGAAAAAGAATTTAATAATTTCAAAAATAAATAATTATGCTTACGGAGCAACTTAGAAATTTTTCTTCTGGAACCACTACAACAATTGGGAAAACGCTGGGTAAAACTGGGCTTTCGCCTAATTTTTTTACCTTTCTTGTATTAGTTTTCGGTATTATTTCCGCCTATTTCATTTATTTGGGTTCTTTTCAATGGGCGGTTTTATTTATTATACTTTCAGGTTTGTTAGACGGAATTGACGGCGCGGTGGCGAAAGCAAATAATAAAGAAACAAAGTTCGG
>JAPLXK010000032.1 GCA_026396095.1 Candidatus Nealsoniibacteriota bacterium
GAAATTATTAAAAATTTAGAGTAAAATATTAATCATGAAAGTAATTCTTCTAAAAGACGTTGAGAAAATAGGGAATAAGTTTGATGTCAAAGAGGTCAAAAGCGGCTACGCCAGGAATTTTTTGATTGCCAAAGGATTGGCCAAGCAAGCAAGCAAGCAAGCCTTGGAGTGGCTGGCGGTTCAGAAAGAGATCATAGAGAAAAAAGCCGAGGAGAATTTGGGAAAAGTCCAGTCAATAGCTTCAACAATTGAAAGCCGGGAAATTGTGATTCCCGTAAAGGTGGGAGACGAAGACCAGCTTTTTGAATCAGTCAATGCCCAAAAGATAGCTGACAAGCTGAAGGAAGCAGGTTTTGAAATTAAAAAATCCCAGATCGTACTTGGTCAGCCGATCAAAGAGCTGGGAGAATATCCGGTAAAAATTAAGTTTGAACATAATTTGGAAGCTGAAATACAGGTTATTATTACCAAAGCTGGGGGAGAAGAAATCTAATCATCTTTTGAGATGGCAAAATATATTTTCGTTGCCGGCGGAGTAATGTCCGGCATTGGCAAGGGAGTGGCCGTTGCTTCCATCGGCAAGATCTTAAAGAGCAAAGGCTTTAAGGTTACGGCCGTTAAGATAGATCCGTACATTAACGTTGATGCCGGAACCATGAACCCCATTGAACACGGGGAAGTTTTCGTCACGCAAGACGGGGATGAGTGCGACCAGGATATCGGAAACTACGAAAGATTTCTGGACGTAGATCTTACCCGGACAAACTATATTACCACGGGACGGGTTTACCAGGCGGTAATCAATAGGGAAAGGAATTTGGAATACAACGGGAAGTGCGTCGAGGTTGTTCCTGACATACCCAACGAGGCGATTTTCCGGATTAAAAAAGCAGCCAAAAAAGACAAGGCTGATTTTGTTTTAATAGAGATTGGAGGAACGGTGGGAGAGTATCAGAACATGCTTTTTTTGGAGGCGGCCAGGATGCTTCGCCTGGAGAAGCCTAAAGACGTTCTCTTTGTCATGGTGAGTTTTTTGCCCATTCCTTCAATGACAGGGGAGATGAAAACCAAGCCCACCCAGACAGCGGTCAGGACGCTTAATGGAGCCGGAATCCAGCCTGATATTATCTTGGCCCGGTCCATGGTGCCCTTGGACGAGCCCAGGAAAAGGAAAATATCTATTTTTTGCAATGTGGCCAAGGAAGACGTGATATCGGCCCCGGATGTTAAGACCATCTATGAGGTTCCTCTTAATTTTGAAAATGACAATCTGGGAAACAGGATTTTAAAGAAATTCAACTTGAAATCAAGAAAAAGCAATTTAAACGATTGGAATAAAATAATCAGGATGATCCGGACATTGAGGACTCCGGTAAAGATAGGCATAGTGGGAAAGTATTTTGAAACAGGAGATTTTACCTTGATGGATTCTTACATTTCCGTTCTGGAGGCGATAAAGCACGCTGCCTGGTTTTCCAAGAGAAAGCCGGAAATCACCTGGCTTTCTTCGGAGAAATACGAAAGAAATCCTTCGGCCGTAAAAGAGCTTAAAGATTTTGACGGAATAATCGTTCCTGGAGGATTCGGGAAAAGGGGAGTGGAAGGAAAAATAAAAGCCATTGAATTCTGCAGAAAACAAAAAATCCCATACTTGGGACTTTGCTTCGGCCTGCAATTGGCGGTAATTGAATTTGCCAGGCACGTCTGCGGCCTGAAAGGAGCCGCCTCCACCGAATTTGATCCTAAAACCCCTTATCCGGTCATTGACCTGATGATGGAGCAAAAAGCGCTTTTAAAAGAAAAAAGATACGGCGGAACAATGAGGCTGGGGGATTACAAATGCGAATTAAGGCCCGGAACTTTAAGTTCTAAAGCCTACGGGAAAGAAAAATACATTCTTGAGCGCCACAGGCACAGATATGAAGTGAACAATGCTTTCAGGGAAAAGCTGGAAGAAAAGGGTCTGAAAATAGCGGGCATTAATCCCGAAGCTGATCTGGTGGAGATAATAGAGATTCCCGGCCATCCGTTTTTTGTCGCCAGCCAATTCCATCCGGAATTTAAATCGAGGCCTTTAAGGCCTCATCCGCTGTTTCGAGAATTTATTAAGGTTGCCGCAAATCGGCGCAAATAAAAAGCTATTTAGCCAATTCAACGCTGACAATCTTTGATTTTCTTTGGGAGTTGTCGAAACTCCTTTTTCTTTTGGTTGCAAAGCGAACAATCCCTTCTTTTATGGAGTAAATGGTGTCGTCTTTTCCCCGCTTGGTGTTTTTTCCCGCAACGAATTTCGTTCCCCTCTGGCGGATGATTATGCTTCCGATTTTGGCCTTTTCGCCGCCGTAAAGCTTAACGCCCAGATATTTGGGCTGGGAATCCCTTCCTAATTTTGCCGTACCCGCTGCTTTAGTTTTTGCCATATATTGACATGTTATCAGGAATTATTTTATTTGTCAAAAGTTTTTAAAAGTATTTGTTTTTAATAAAATAATTTAAAAATATTATATTAATTAAGCTTTTTAACAATGTTCTTGATTTATCTTGCGGATTCTGATAAATTATCATCATTGAGGGAAGGCCCTTAGAGGAGGTTGTACATTAAAATGAGCGAAGATAAGGAGGAAAACGATTACCGTCGCCATAAAATCATTCGAGAAGCCGTTTCTTCGGCGGACAGGATCATTATGGACGATTCCGACGGAAGCGAAAAAGAAACGAACTATCTGACCGCAAGCGTCTCCCTGGAACTGATGCGCATGGCATTTCTTCCTTTTGGTCTGAGAACGGTTTTTTTCAAGCCGGGAAACATTGCCAAAAGAGATGTTGTCCAAAGAGCGGTCAACAAGGCCCTGCAAATTGTTAAGAACGGCTCCGTATCGGGCGAAGTGGAAGCCGATTATTTGATCGCCCAAGTCGCAAAAGAATTTGCCGTTAAAGCGCTGAACCCGTTCGGTGCAAAGATGCTTGAAAAGGACTTGAAAAATCATTATCAGGAGGGAGATGGCCACGGAAAATGAAAGAGAGAGGGTTCTGGTATTTGTTAAAAAAGACAACACGGCGGTTAGTTCCGGTAATTTAACGACAAAGAGCGGCGAAGAGCTTCTTGACAGACTGGAAGATCTTCTTGATGCTGACCCTGATGAAGAGGAATCAGGCAATGATCATATAAATTACCAGAAAGAAATAAAGGTAATCGAGGCAGAATTGGAGCACCGCCGTAAGTACGGCGCTTCAAAATGAGGATTTTTAAATCCTCTTTTTATTTTTTTAAGTATAATCTTTACTTTTTTAGCGCAAAGAGTAGTATTTATTATCGGAGGAAAGCTGTTCTTTCCAAAATTTATTTAAAGAGGTAGTTATGGCAACGCATGCGGAGAGGCTTGATAATCTGGAAGAAAAGATTGAACAACTGAAAGAAAAGGAAGAAGACCCCGAACAATTCGTCAGCGCTCTTTTAAAAGATGTTTTTTCAAAACTAGGAGAAAATCACGCTGGAGATCTGGTCGGTTACATTTCCCAACAGATCGATAATTATATTCTCGAAAATTACATTTCTAAAACCGATCTGGAAAATTATCTCTCCAAAGAAGATATAGGAGACGTAGTAAAAGAGATTTGTGATTTATTGCAGACCGAAGTCGGAGTGAACACGACCTTTCT
>JAPLXK010000040.1 GCA_026396095.1 Candidatus Nealsoniibacteriota bacterium
TTATATTTCAAAAATGCCGGAAATCCCAAGTAAAGATTATGATATGTGGGGCACCGAACTGCTTTTAACTCAACCAGATGCTTATCCCATAAGAACTTATCCGACCTTTTTTGAGGAAAAAATGGTAGAAGAAAGAAATGATCCAATTGCCGGTCTTTTTGAATTTCTAAGCGGTTTAGGCCAGGATGAACATGTTTGGATGCAAATTTTAATAAATCCAACGGGCGATGAATGGAAAAAAGACGGTGAAAAATTAGTAAGCAAAATTATGGGGAGGGAAGTTAAAGAAGATAAAAAAACTGGTTCTTTGATAATTGCGGAAACTCGAAATTGGATCTCAGAACTTACAAAAGAAGTGATTGATTTTATAATGGGTCAGACAGGAGAAATAAAAGAAGAAGAAAGAAAAGTTAGTGATTCAATGGTTTCTTTAAGCCCAGGAGAAAAAGATGTTGTTTTGTCTGTTGAAAAAAACATTGCAAAACTCGGGTTTAAAACAATTATTAGATATATGTATTGGGGACATAAAGATGTTTTTTCCAAAGACAAGACAGCTTCTTTGGGTGGATTTTTCAAACAATTCAATACTCAAAATCTTAATGGTTTTATACCGAATAAAATGGTTATTCCTGGCCATGGAAAAATTTTCAAAAAAAGGAGAGAGCCGGGCCAAAAAAGATTTCTTATCAGTTGGTATAAAAGGCGTCTTTTTCCTTTTAAGAAATTTGAAAAAAGAGGATTCGTTTTTAATACAGAGGAACTGGCAACAATTTTTCATGTACCGATTAAAATGGTTAAGGGAGAAAGAATCCCAAGGATTGAAGCCAAAAAGGGCGGTCCGCCAGCCAGTTTGCCAACTGTTTAATTTATGGATATAAAAGACAATGAAATTACAGTTATAGGGGAGACAAATTTCCGCAACAAACGGACTAGATTTGGGATTAAAAAAGACGATAGAAGGCGACATGTATATGTTGTGGGAAAAACCGGCGTAGGTAAGACCGTTCTTTTGGAGAATATGGTTATTCAAGATATTCAAAATGGTTATGGCGTTGCTATCGTTGATCCCCATGGCGAGTTTGCCGAAAAGATGCTTGATTTTGTGCCTTCAAACCGCGTGAATGATGTTGTTTATTTTAATCCAGCAGACGCAGATCACCCCATTGCTTTTAATGTAATGGAAAATGTAAATCAAGATTATCGTCATTTGGCGGCTGCTGGTTTAATGGGGGCTTTTAAGAAAATCTGGGCGGGATTATGGAGTTCCAGAATGGAATATATTTTATATAATACTGTTTTAGCCCTTTTAGAATATCCAGGGACAACACTTTTAGGAATTAATAGGATGTTGGCTGACAGGGATTATCGGGATAAAGTCGTGGATAAAATAAAAGACACGGCAATTAAATCATTTTGGGTGAATGAATTTGCCAAATATCCGGATAGATTCAGAGAGGAAGCAGTGGCGCCGATTCAAAATAAAGTTGGCCAGTTCATATCAACGCCTTTAATCAGAAATATTATCGGCCAGGTTAAATCATCAATGAATATGCGGGATATAATGGACCAAGGCAAAATTTTAATAGTTAATCTTTCAAAAGGAAAAATCGGGGAAGATGCAAGTAATTTATTAGGCGCTTTGATTATTACAAAATTACAATTGGCGGCGATGGAAAGAGTAGATACTTCAGAAGAAGAGAGAAAAGATTTTTATCTTTATGTTGATGAGTTTCAGAATTTTGCAACAGACGCCTTTGCCAGTATTTTATCAGAAGCGAGAAAATACCATCTTTGTTTAATTTTGGCTCATCAGTATATCGCCCAGCTTGATGAAATGACAGATAAAGGTAAAAGCACAAAAGTCAGAGACGCTATTTTCGGCAATGTCGGAACCTTGATAACTTTTAGGGTTGGCGCGGTTGACGCCGAGTTTTTGGAAAAAGAATTTATGCCGGAATTTATAATTGATGATTTGGTAAATTTAGATAAATACAATGTTTATTTAAAATTAATGATTGATGGAGCCGCGTCAAAAGCATTCAGCGCCACAACTTTGCCGCCTTATCCTGCGCCGGAAAAATCAAATAAAGATATTCTTTGCTACTATCTTGAGATTGACAGCTACCAGACAAAAAATGCAGCACAGGAATCTTTGAGACCTATAAAGTTAGGAGATAAATATCTTGAAAGCCTAGATGAAAAAGCAGTTATTGAG
>JAPLXK010000044.1 GCA_026396095.1 Candidatus Nealsoniibacteriota bacterium
GCACAAAATGAGACAAATAAGACACAGGATAACTGTCTTATATTGTCTTATTCTTTTAATTCTCCGAAGGATTTTATTATTCCTTCTGCATGAGGTAACCACTCACCTGGATCAAACCGTAATTCAATATCCCTAAAATTTTCTGGGATATTTAAACCCTTAGAGTATTTATTTATTGAATTCTTCAATTTGTCTCGCGCCGCTTTTTCTGTTTCATTATTAGAGAACCAACTAAATTTTATATTTAGTTTTCCGTTGGAATAAATAGATAGTAATGACTTATTGGCTGCAATTTTATTTAATATTGGAGCATAAGATCCGACAAGTGATCCAGTCCCCCACCTTATTTCATCAGCCATATTTTCAAAACCCTCATAAATCTTTTTCATACTATCTGCCTGAGGTCTTTCAAGTTGCTGGATAATTGCTTGAAAAAATCTTTCTTTGTTCCATTCTTTTCTCGCACTAGAAGAAACTTCTATGTCCTTCTTTACTTCCGCACCATATAGTCTTGGAATAATAATCTCGTAGTCATCGTGCTTGTAATATTCTAGCTCCACTGCAAAGATATCAAATTGACTATTTTGGTTTACGAATACAATTAAATCTTTTAGTCTGTCATCTAATTTATCTATTAATACAACGAAATGAAAGCTTCCCTCCTCAAGATTACTTTTGATGGCATCTAAAACTTTATCAACATCTTCTTTGTTAATATCAAAAAATTCCTCTATTTTTTGATTTATACTTATATCAAAAATCTTTAATACGTGCCGATTAATTTCATCAATAAATTCATTAAAATCGTTGGTGTGTCTCCACAATGCTGATCCGTAGTCCAACGCCTGCGCTATTACCGTTCTCTTATCAGGATTTTTATATAACTTTGTTTCAATAATATATATCTGTCCTTCTTTATCTATACCTAACGCATCAATAGGGCCACTGTTTGTGGGAAATTCGCGAGCTAAAATAAGCAACCTTATATCCTCTTTTATGTCATAAAGAGGGATCGCATCGGGATTATCATAGATATATTTCTGAAGATAATCTTCTTTATCAAAAGAAGACTTATCTATTTTTTTAGCGTTTTTTCCGTTTTTAGAAATAATGATAGCCATATAATAATATTTTATCACAAAATTAGACAAATGAGACAGCGTCAAGGCATATCTTTACAGTTTCATTTTTAGGAGTAAAAAGAAGTTATGGAAACTATAGGTCTAAAATTATTTGAACTAATGCCACCGGCGATAATAATTGCTGTATTGGTTTATCTTGTAAAGTTCTTTGGAAAGGTCATCTCTGACCAAAAACCTTTTTCAGATGACCGAGATTGGGAAGTCGAGATTTCGGGTATCTCTTTCTTTTTAATTACAATTTCTAATGTGGTGTTTTTCTTAATTTACGGTGACTTTGGCATGGCCCATTTATTCAGGCTAATAGTTACTATCTTATTAATATTTTGGCTATGGATCACGGAGAAAATTTTATCTATAAAGGTATATGGAATAGAATTACTTGATAATACAAAGAAATTAGATTTAAAATTTATAATGAATGAAAAATTCTTAAGGGTAAACTATCTTGTAACTAATTGGTTCTTTCCCATTCTATTCTTTTGGATTGTTTTTACTGAATATAAATCCAATAGCTTATGGTGGACAATATTAATTGGAAGCGAAGCCTTTATGGGATTCATTCTCCTGGCTCTAAATTATTCCTTAAATAAAACCAAATTACCAAAAATAAACATTTTTTTCGCAAATACTAAAAATCCCATTAGAAATGCGATGTTGCTTAAATACAACAAAGATAATATAAGAATAAAACAAGAAGAAAGAGTTACTATCATTAACCGAGATTTTATTCAGAAAATAGAATTTATTCCTAATGAAAAGATTGACTCCAAGAAAAAATAATTTTTTTATATTAGGAGAATAGATCTTTAGTAACAAATCAAAAAATCATAATAAATTAAGGGCTAGTTTAAGTGCCTCCATTTTCCTGCCAGCAATAAAAAAATGCAGTAGTAGCCAAAAACCCGACAACGAGCACATTAGGGGGCAACTCCTGGAGCAATAATAATTTTTTCTACTCCTTTAATTCTTTCGAAATCGTCCCTAAATTTCTTTGAAATAGGAATATTTACACTATTGTAAATTAAAATAACTAATTTATTATATTGGTTAGAGGCTGCTCGGAGATAACCAATAATATCTTCTGAAATTTCTTTTTGAATCTTTCTTAAATCACTTTTTGTTCTTATATATTTGCATTCTATAAGAAGCTTTCCCTCGGGGATTCCGAAATCTGGCTTGTATTGTATAGATGCAAATTTTTGCAGACTAAATTCATCTAGTAAATTTTCGAAGTGAGATTTCAAAATTGGAAAAAGAAATTCCTGTAGCGCCTTTTCATCTTTCAAGGGCTGGTGCATCCTTTCCTGATAGGTATTTAAATTTTCGAGAATATAAATACAATTAAAAACAATATCACTTCTCTCCCTTAATTCTTCTTTTCTTTTTTCTTCTCTTTTGTTTTTTCTTTCTTCTATCTCATTATATTTATATATCTTGCATCCGGTTAAAATTTTCTGAAAGATAATATCAAAGATTTCTTTTATAATATTTTCGTCTTGGGCAGAAACTGTTATTGAAAATTCATCACCACTGCCCACTATATTCACATGTATACTAAGTATTCTTTTCTCAGTTTTATATGAATTATTTTCTTCTTTATATATTGATAAGCTTATCGAACCCCATTCAAATTTCGTAAGATCATCATAGTTAAAATATTTTAAAAATTCTTCATAATTATCATATGCCACATTTTCATCTATCAAATACGTATTAAAATGAAAAGTGCTTATTTTCGAAGAAGAATCAAATTGCTTCATTCTTACTAAAACCGAGTCAACTATGTTTTTAATATTTTTTACAACCTCTAATTTATTATTAGCTTTTTTAGTAATGTCCATAAGTTTATGACTGCTTTTAGGTTCAACATTTCTTCAAAAAATATGAAGTGACCCAGTCTACCTCGATACTACGAGCTGACTGCTGGGGCTATGGGACGATGTTGGAACTTATTTTAGCTCTGGCAGAGTTAATGTTTAAAAAGAATTGTTCCCCTGCTTATAAAATATTTATTTAAGATTCTCTGTGATTTTATAAATAAATTTAAGGAAGCCGGCTTTTAATTTTTCCAATTCCACCATCGCATCATTAATATTATTTATTTTATATTCGTCTTTTATAAATCCCTCCATTCCCATGCCCTGTGCCTCTATGCTCTCAATGGCCTTATTTAATTCCTCTGCGTATCTCTGGCTTTTAATAGAAAGCACTAAAGAAACAAAGATTACCCCAACAAAAAAGGCTAAAAACGCTTCCGCCATAAATACAATTTGTGCTATCGGCATTACTGGGGTTATTTCTTTAATTGAGTTAAATATAAGGTTATTAAAACTATAATAAAAAAAAGTAAAAAAATGCGGAACTGTAGAAAAATTAAAAAATTCATTACTAATTTTAAAAAGTCCAAGATTTATTAACCCAAAAGAAAAAATAGTTAAAAATATTAACAATAAAATGCTCAAGGTATAAGAAACAACATTAATCCCGCTGCTCTGGTAATCTTTTAATTTTTTACCGACAAAAAGACAAATTCTGTTAAATAAAACAGAGAATTGTAGATTATTAGTTCTTTTAATAATTTGGTCTTGATTTAGGTCTTCAATAGGTAGATTTTTAATGCTTTCTTCTAGGGCGAATAATGTTGGCTGTTTTATCCCATAATTTTTTATTACCGAAAAAATCTTTATATATATCTGAAATATGCTCGAGGGTTTAAATACAAAGATAAACCTATTAACGTATGTAAGTAAAATAAGGATAAATAAAGTAAATATCGCTAGCCATAATAATTTTTCGTTTGAAGAGCTAAACACAATAGCGAAGGATATCAAAAATAAAGTAGCAATAATAAAATTATATTTTATTGATTTAAAAAATGAAATGCCGGCATTAATCAAGGCAAATGCGAAAGTCCAACTTTTTTGTTTAAAAACGAAAAGCGGTATTTTCCAGAATAAAATTATTATCGGATAAAAAAATATATATAAAAACCAGGGTAGAAAATTTTTATTTTTTATGACCAAAATAAATACAGCAATGGTTCCAATTAAAATAAAAAATTTGAAATTTAATAGCCATACAAACTTTGGCAAATATTTATTAACCAAAAATACGTCTATATCAAATACAAAAAGTTTTATTGGGATATAAACCCAAAATAGTAAGGCAATAATTTCCCTTATGATAGAAAAAAATCGGTTGTTAGTTCTTTTCTCTTTTTTAGGTTGTCGAAAAAATCCTTCTTCTGCTTCTTTATTTTTCATTATTTCTCCTTCCATAGATTAGGGTTAATTTTTAGTTGATTTCATTATTATAAAATTACAAATTTAAAATGTCAAACTAAAAATCACCGAAAAATCGGTGAATTTTTTATTAATTAATCCTATCCCTTCGATTCGCTCAGGACTGAATTTTGTTTTTAGAATTGACCAAGTCCAGTTTCTTTTCTCGACGCCAACCTTTGATTTTCCTTTCTCGCGCTAATGTTTCTTTTTGCGTCGGATATTCTTCTTTATAAATAATCTTTACTGCATTATGACTACTAGTGTAATGCCCGCCTTTTTTATTTTTGTGTTCTAAAAATCTTCTTTCAATATCATTGGTAACACCGGTATAAATACTGTTATCGTCGCAAAGAAGAAAATAGAGATAATACATGGAATTTGTCCTTCGGCTTGGCTCAGGATATTTCGCCTCGCTCGCTATATGGCGAAGAAGGGCCTACACTGAGCGAGCGAAGCGAGTTGAAGTGCTGCGGGGCTTGGATTCGAACCAAGATATAATCCTTCAAAGGGATTTGTCCTACCATTAGACGACCCCGCAATGTTTACTCTTTGGGCCCTATCGTTTCAATAATGGCTAATTCCAAGGGCAATTGAGGTATGGAAGCATATTTCATCTTATTCTCCGCATCCATAAAAAGATTTAAAATATTTTTTAATTCTTCTTCCTTAAAAATAATAGCTCTTTTTTTCAATTTTTCAAGCTCTTCCTTGGTCAGTCCGCTTACTATCGGATTGCCCCCTTCGGTGGCCGAGTCCCCGCTGAATCTGATGATTAAAGCCTGCCTAAGATAATTAATCAGCCCCTTGGTAAATTCCTGCAGATCATATCCGCTTTCGTTTATCTCGTTAAGATAATTGATTGCTTCCATAACTTTTTTTTCAAAAAGAAATCCGGCGAACTTGCTTATCAGGTTTATTTCCACCAGGCCAAGCAGTTCTTTTACCTTTTCCGCCTTGATTTCCTGCTTGCTTCCGGAAGAATCTTCAAAGGTTAAAACCTGTCCGAGCAGGCTTTCCGCATCCCGGATCGAACCGCTGGAGTTTATAGCAATCATTTCCAGGGCCGGCTTTTCAACCTTAGCTTTTTCCTTTTCAAGAACAAGCTCCAGTCTTCTCACTATTTCCGCTACGGTCAGCTTCCTGAAATCAAACCTTTGGCACCTTGAAAGAATGGTTGAAATCATCTTGTGGAGCTCTGTAGTGGCCAGAATAAAAACCGCATGAGCAGGAGGCTCTTCCAAGGTTTTTAAAAGAGCATTAGCAGCTTCCTTGCTTAATTGATGGCATTCATCGATGATAAAAACCTTGTATTGTGATTTTGAAGGACTGAACTGTATTCCGTTTATCAACTCCTTCATTTCCTCTATTCCCCGATGCGAAGCGGCATCAATCTCAATAAGGTCCATTGACCTTCCTTCCCCTATCTCCAGGCAGGAAGAACATTTATTGCAGGGCTCAAAATCCCCTGCCTTCCTGTTCGAACAATTCAAAGACTTGGCCATTACCCTGGCAATGGTTGTTTTTCCCGATCCCCTGGGGCCGGAAAAAAGATATGCATGGGAAACCTTTCCCGAAGCAAGCGCATTGCTTAAGGTTTTCACCACATGCTCCTGTCCTATTATCTCCCCAAAGGTCTGGGGCCTGTATTTTCTGTATAAAACCAGATTGCTCATAATTCAAGTTTCAATAGCCGAGGTTTTACCCCGACTATTATTCTCCTGTAAGAATGATTAATATTATTTTTTAAAAACAATAAACTTATATCCCACGAAGTTCCAGGCAGCCACCACCACCGCAGCCACAATTGCTCCCAGATTGGCTATCAGCTTATCGGTTAATGCCACTTGGGATCCGAAGAGCACCATTCCGTTGGCATTCAGGTAAGTGACCATCATGGCAGTGACTCCCACGTTTACGGCCAATCCCACCAGGGTAACCAGGAAAAAGGTGGTAATTTCCTTCTTCATCCCCTCTTTTTCCATTTTTTCAAAAGCCCAGAACTTGTCTCCGAAATATTTACTGAAGGTGGCGACCAGAAAGGAAGCCCCCTTAAAAATCTTCAAGGGATTGCCTGTGGCCATTCCCGTAATTCCCATCAATAAGTTGAAAACTCCCAGATCGACCAGGGTGGCCAACACCCCTATCAAGAGGTATTTTGCCAGCTGGAAAAAAGAGATGAATTTTTTCCCCAAGAAAAAACAGATCCAGAGCCCGAAAAGGGTCAGGAGAGGAAAAATAATGTACATTACCAGGGACATGTACGGCTTATCGAATACGGCAACCTTCATGTCTTTGAGCATACCGTAAAAATACCAGCCTGCTATTTCTCCGGTAACAAGAGCTAAAATAACGTCAACTTTCTTCATTGATGTATTTTTTTAAAATTAATTATTATCAACAGCTTTAAATAATGTTATCACGGATTTATTATTAAATCAAAAAAGAAGCTTTTTTAGCTTCTTTCTTTATATTTCGTCAGCAGCTGTTTGGCCAAAAGGATCAATATGAGAATGAAGATGAGCACAACAATAACCAGTGCGCCGACAAAGCTTGTCGAATCCCATGCGAGACAACTGACAATGGAATTAAAGACCAGAAAACGCATCGCAGCCTGAATCAAAAGGTAGTTTTCAATCATATCTCCTCCGTTGTTCCCGTCTTAATTTTAAAAGATCGAGCTTATCCCCGTTTCTGTCCTATGTCTATGTTATACTATCAAATAATATTTTGTCAAATAAAGATTGACAGCCTTCTGTCCCCTTGCTATCTTATATACACATGGAAAAAGAGACCAACCCTAAATCTTGTTGCGAATGCTGTTGCTGCGACTGTTGTTGCACCTGTTAACAAGAGGTTGGTTTTTATTCTCTAAATTATCAATAAAAAAACGGCCAACCTCTTTCAATAGAGGTTTTTTGTTATTAAAGAAACAATTATGCAAAATATTCTAGACACCATCGGCAATACGCCATTAGTAAAAATAGAAAAACTGAATCCCAATCCGGGAGTAAATATATTCGCCAAGCTGGAAGGATACAATCCGACCGGATCGATCAAGGACCGGATAGCCTTGGCCATGATTGAAAAAGCGGAAAAACAAGGAGTTTTAACCAAGGGCAAAACCATCATCGAGCCTACCAGCGGAAACACGGGAATCGCCCTGGCAATGGTAGCCAGCATAAAGGGATATAAGATAAAAATCGTTATGCCGGAATCAATGAGCATTGAACGGAGGCAAATGATAAAGGCTTTCGGAGCAGAGCTTATTTTGGTCAAACCTGAAGATTGGCGCGATGCGGCAATAAAATTCACCAAAGAGCTGGTTAACGGAAACAAAGACCTGGTTCTGCTCAATCAATTTGAAAACGAGGTTAATTTTGAAGCCCACTACGAAACAACCGGAAAAGAAATTATAGAACAGATGAACGGAGAGAAAATTGATTATTTTGTCGCCGGCCTGGGCACAGGAGGAACAATTACCGGCATAGCCAAAAGATTAAAGGAAAAATTCCCGGAAGTTAAAATAATCGGCATTCAGCCCAAGCTGGGCTCAAAAATAGAAGGGCTGAAATCCATAAAAGAAGGATATATCCCTCCTATCATGAACCTAAAGATTATAGACGAAATAATCGAAGTTGATCAAAAAGACGCATTTGAAAGCACTAAAGAGCTGGCTCAAAAAGAAGGGCTTTTTACGGGACCCTCTTCCGGCACAGCACTGTTTGTTTGCCGCCAAATAGCTCAAAAGATAGATTCGGGAAATATTGTCACCATATTCCCGGACCGGGGAGAAAAATATCTCAGCACGGAAATCTTCAAATAATTTTTCTCTGTTTAAAAAATTTCTTGATTAAATAAAAGAAGGGCGCTTAAAAGCTCCCTTTTTGTTATCTTGAAAGAAATAACATTGTAAAACTGCAGAATATCACGTAGGCCGCAACGTGCTGCCAATTATTCAAGGAATACATGAGAAGGGATATCATGGTAAAAATTATCATGATAACGATGATTTTATTGCCTAAAGAATATAAGCCTCCGTCAATGGGCATCAACGATCAGTCTCCGCTTGGCGGAATAACGATAATTTTTTCGTTGATTCTTCTCTCTTCGCCCTTGAGCAGGGCGAAGATGATATCCCGGCGCTGATTGATCGTCATGGGCGCTGTTTCCCCGCAACACCGGCAAACTATCTTAAAGTTTCCCTTGTCTTGAGGAGAGCTTTGGCCGATTATTACCGTTCCGCCGCATTCCTGGTGCACGGGCTTTAAAATTTCCATAATTTGGTTTTCAATCCCCATGCTGTTAATCTGCATTCCGATTCCAAACATGTTTTCCATTTCTTAACCTCCTTTTTCCCATATTAAGTTTTCAAAGTTTCCGTCATTAAGCGGAAGCCAAGAAAATGATTTCTTGGTTTCATTATTATAACAAACCTCCTTTGTTTTTCAAGGGTGGCAGAAGGCGAAAAAAATAGTATAATGAACAAAATATGCTGAAACTGTTCAATACCCTATCGCGCAAAAAAGAAGAATTTAAGCCTCTTAAGGATAAAAAAGTCGGGATTTACACCTGCGGACCGACGGTTTATTGGTTTGCCCACATAGGAAACTTCAGAACCTATCTTTTTGAGGATTTTTTAAAAAGGGTTCTTGATTATGGCGGATATAAGGTAAAACATGTGATGAATATTACCGACGTGGGCCATCTGACTTCCGACGCTGATACGGGCGAAGACAAGCTGGAAAAAGGAGCCAAGAGGGAAAAAAAAACAGTCTGGGAAATTGCCAAATTTTACACCGATGCTTTTAAAAAAGATTTGAAACTTTTAAACATTAAAGAACCGGATGTCTGGATAAAAGCAACGGACACGATAAAAGAGCAGATTGATCTAATAAAGATTTTGGAGAAAAAAGGATTTGCCTACAAAATCGAAGACGGAATGTACTTTGACACCTCAAAGCTTAAGACCTACGGAAGATTGTGGGGAAAGAAAAAAATGGAAGTAAAAGCCGGAGCGCGCATAGAAATGGTAAAGGGGAAAAAAAATCCCACAGACTTCGCTGTTTGGAAATTAACTCCCGAGGGAGTCAAAAGGCAGATGGAATGGGATTCTCCCTGGGGAAAGGGCTTTCCCGGCTGGCATACGGAATGCGTGGTGATGGGCGCCAAATTCCTGGGGATGCCTTTTAGGGAGCTCAAAATTCCCTCAATAATCTTTATGATAGGGTTCTTGATTTTTCGGAAAGAAAAATCAAACCTAAAAAACCGAATAAAAATTACCAGGAAAAATTTTCAGAATATATCCAGGATGATTTAAACGCCCCGAAAGCTCTGGGGTTGATGTGGCAAATGACCAAAGACAAAAAATTGCCTGACGAAGAAAAATACGCCACCCTGCTGGACTTTGACAAGGTTTTCTGTTTCGACCTGGCAAAAGTAAAAAAACCGGAAGTTGATAAAAAAATAAAAAAACTCGCTGAATTGCGAGAAAAATACAGAAAAGAAAAACAATGGCAAAAGGCGGACGAGATAAGAAAAGAAGTTGAAAAAACAGGCTATTTGATCGAAGACACGGAGCAGGGTCCGAAAATAAGAAAAAAATAAATTAACTTAAAATATCAAAAAGGGATTGTACTATCAGTCCTTTTTTTATTTTCCTGACAATATTTATAAAAATCTAAAACCCTGTCAGCAACCTTGGGCCAGGAATATTTCTGGGCTTCTTTTATCCCCCACTCGCCCATTTCTTCTCTTAGTTTTTTGCTTTTTATCAGGGTTTCTATTTTTTTTGCCAAACTTTTGTAGTCTTTCGGCCTGGCTAAAAAATTTCCACCTCGTTTCCCCCGCAAAAGCTGCTTGTACCCCAGATTAGCAAAGCCTGCCACTGGTTTCTTACAAGCCATTGCTTCCAAAAGCACTATTCCGAAACTTTCCCCGAAAATTGCCGGGCTGCAGAATATATCACAGGTGTTAAAATATTTCTGTTTTTCTTTTTCATCCTGCTCTCCCTCAAAATAAATATTTTCTAAATTATGTTCTTTTGCGAAATTCATGCACTCTTGCTTCAAAGGCCCGTCTCCCACGATTATTAAACGGAGATTGGAAAACTCTTTCTCCAAAATCTCATAAGAACGAAGAAGATAAATCAATCCTTTTCTTTCCTCAATCCTTCCTACGAATAAAATATTAATTTTTTGGGGATCAGAAAATCTCTTAATTATCGGCACCTGGGGATTGAATTTTTTAATGTCTATTCCATTGGGAATTACTTTTTTAGGCCCGGAAAAATCTTTGAACACTTCAAGGTTCAAAGGAGCAACCCCGATTATCCCGTCTATTTTCCAATCCGCGATTTTATTGAAAAAATAAAAAAGCCCGGGGGCCATTTTAAACAAGCCGCTTGCTTCGAGATTGGCGTGAAAAGTCAGGATGTTAAGAGCTTTTGATCTTTCCAAAACCTGAATAGCTGAGGGAAATCCGAAATTATGGAAATGAAGAATATCGAATTTTTCTTCTTTTAAGGCCTTATCTAGGGCTATGGGATTAAAATTGATGTCGAAATCAGCTTGCGTTCCTGCAAAATTCAAAGGAAAAGAGGTGCCCAGTAGAATAACATCCTTGCCGTAATCTTCCGACTGAAAGCGTCTGGGAGCGATTATTTTTGACTCGATTCCTCTTTTCTTGAATTCGCTATGCAACCCTAAAATATGATTTTTTACTCCCCCGTACTGGTTAAAAGAATGGCAGGAAATTAAACCTATTTTCATTAAATTATCTTTTTGAAAATTAAAAAATCTTTCACTCCCTCAAAGATTTTTTTATGTCCCTTGCTGTTGGGATGCAGTCCATCTTCCAATAAATCATTATCCCCGGATTTTATCAATTTATCAAAAATTTCGACAAACTCAGCATTTTCTTCTTCGCAGGTTTTCTTTATAATCTCATCATACTTTTTAATATTTTCATTCCTGTATGACAGATCAGCATTCCAGGGAATTGGAGTTACTTTTAACTCATCAACCGGAGTTAACCCAATAAAAATAACCTTTGAAGAAAATTTTCCGGCAAGAGTTATCAGTTTCTTAATATTTTTTTTGAATTCTTCCGGCGGAGTTATAAAGTCATTTCTTATCTTAATGAAATAAGAATCATTGATCCCTATGGCAAAAATAATAATAGTTTCCGATCCTTCTTTTATCCTGGATTTTGTTTCTGAATCAAATCTCTTTGATAGATTGGTTGTTATGTCTCCGTCAACCGCAAGATTATACAGTTCAAACTGAAGACTTCTTTCTTTTTCCAAAAAAATCTTTAATCTTCCGACCCAGCCCCCTTCTTCGGAATCATATGCTCCCCAGGCAATACTGTCTCCGAAGACTAAAAAAGTGTTCATAATATTGAATTGCCAAGACAAATACTATCTGGTATATTATAGCCGATGAATAACTCTTCTTCAAATTTTGAATTGCCGGGAAAACTGCCGCCCCAGTCGCCGGAAGCGGAAAAATCTCTTTTAGGATCTTTATTGCTTGATAGAAACGCCATTGTCAGGGTGGTTGATTTTATTACCCCCAGCGATTTTTACAAAGGCGCTCATCAGGAAATCTATCAGGTTTGCAGGGAGCTTTTTGAAAAAAACGAGCCGATAGACCTCTTGAGCATTGCGGGAAGGTTAAGAGACAAGGGAAAGCTGGAAGAAATAGGAGGGAAAAGCTATCTGACCGAAATGATAAATTCGGTTCCCACGGCAAGCAACATCTTAAATTACGCCAAAATCGTCCAAAGAAAAAGAATTTTAAGGGATCTGATTGATGCCGGCTCGGAAGTTGCGACCTACGGATATAATGAAAATGAAGATCCGGAAGTTCTTCTGGACCAGGCGGAAAAAAGAATTTTCAGCATTGCTCAAAAAGGCCTTTCCCAAAAGTTCCTGCCGGTAAAAGAAAGCCTGGCGGAAGCGTTTGAAAGAATAGATAGGCTGTCCAAGCACAAAGAAGGGCTCAGGGGTCTGCGGACCGGTTTTACCGCCCTGGATAATATGCTGGCAGGCTTTCAAAAATCAGATTTAATAATTCTGGCAGCCCGTCCTTCAATGGGAAAAAGCGCTTTGGCGATGAATATCGCCGGACACGTGGCGATTAATGAAAAAGTGCCTGTCGGTATTTTCAGCCTGGAAATGTCCAGGGACCAGCTGGTTGACAGATTGATCGCCGACCAGGCCGGAATTGACTTGTGGCGGCTGAGAACAGGAAAACTTTCTGCCGAAGGAGAAGACGATGATTTTTCCAGAATCCAGCACGCCTTGGGCGTTTTATCGGAAGCTCCGATATATATTGATGACGCCTCAATGGTCAATGTGCTCCAAATGAGGGCAATGGCAAGAAGATTGCAGGCGGAAAAAGGCCTGGGATTGATTATTGTCGATTACCTGCAATTGATGGAGCCGAGAAATAGCATGAGCACCATGGTCCAGCAAATGACTGAAATCTCCCGCTCTCTTAAGTTCTTGGCCAGAGAGCTTTCCGTGCCTGTTTTAGCCCTTTCCCAGCTCTCCAGAGCAACGGAACAGCGCTCTCCTCAGATTCCCCGGCTTTCCGATTTGAGAGAAACGGGCGCCATAGAACAGGACGCTGACGTGGTTTTATTCATTTATAGAGAAGACAAGTATAGAGAAGAAACAACTAGAAAAAACATTGCCGACATAATTGTCGCCAAACACAGAAACGGACCTGTCGGCAAGGTAGAGCTATACTTTGACGAAACCAGGGTTTCCTTCAGAAACTTGGATAAAAGCTATCATCAAGAAGAATGAAATCTTTTTCCGCGGACAAACTAATCAAAATATTTTCCAAATTTCCTACCGTCGGGCCAAGAACTGCTGCCCGATTTGTTTTTTATTTGATTCAGAGGCCCAAAGAAGAAATCGAGGAACTGATAAATGCCATCTTGGAAATGAAAAAAAATATTAAAATCTGCACTTCCTGCTTTAATCATTTTGAATCGTCAGGTGAAGAAAATAAGGCAGAAGAAACTCTTTGCGATATTTGCGCTGATCCAAGAAGGGATAAAACCTTGCTTTGCCTTGTTGAAAAAGAAATCGACCTGATCTCTTTTGAAAAAACAAAAAGATACAAGGGACTGTATTTTGTCTTAGGCGAAACAATTTCCGCAATTAAAAAATCGGATCTTGAAAAATTAAGAACAGGCGCTTTGGAGCAAAGAATAAAAAACCATCCGGAAATTCAAGAGATTATTATTGCCTTTAATCCCACGACCGAGGGCGAAGCAACCGCTTTATACGTTGAGCGGTTCTTGAAACCGCTGAACAAGAAATTAACTCATTTGGGGAGAGGATTACCCACCGGAGCAGAACTAGAATACGCTGACGAAGAAACCATTGGAGCAGCCCTGGAGGGAAGAAAATAAAATTTAAAAACTAATGAATTAAAAAAGCAGCCAGAAGGCTGCTTTTTTAATCATTCTTTTTTCCAAATCGCAATTGAATATAATTGTGAGTTAAAAAAAAGAAAAGAGGAAAAATTAATGATTTTACTGCAAAAGTTTGGCTATATATTCCAGTACTTCCGGGTCGGCTCTCAATCCCGTGGGACCGTCGTGCCTCACCTTCGGAAATACCTTTACGGGTATTTCTTCTGGAATTTCGTAAGCCCTTTTCAGTATGGGTGCTACCGATAAACTGCCCGCTATTTCGAAACGGCGTATATCTGTCGGCCAATCTTCGTTAAGATAGATCAAGAAGCTGCTGCCTTGCTTCATGTCTTGGATTGATGACCAGGAAAATGAAGTGCGCCTCTGAAGCAAGAACCTCCATATGCGCAGCAACCGCGCAGAAACACCCAAGATGGGAGTTTCCAGCATTATCACCGTCTTGATTCCGTATCTTCTGTACCTTTTAGCCAGACTGCAGGCGATTAGGCCGCCCATTGAATGGCCGATGACTGCATCAATTCTTTTCAGGCCAAGGTCATTGATCATTTGGACCAAAACAATTGAATAATAGTCAAGCGGTTCTTTCGTAGGAAGACCGGAAGAATAGCTTATGCTGTAAACTTTCCACCCGTCTTTTGATAACCTTTCTTTAATAGCCCTTCCTTTTTCTTCGGGATCAAATTTTTGACTTTGAAATCCATGTAGAAACACAATAACTTTTTCTGCCACCCAAGATCACCTCCTTAGCGTTTAGATGGCTTAATTTGCCCATAAAATCATATAGACCTACGGGCAAATTAAGCCATCTAATTCTTTCTTTCCTCTTTTAGTATTTTTTAAAAGAACTGCATTCTTCTTTTTTTAAACTAACAAATGTTTATGGGTTTGAAAAAAGAAAGGAAGGAAAAATTTAATTGTGAATTACTTTATTTTCTGAAATCTGTTTTATTCCGACCAATTCCCGAATTGTTTGATCGTCTGCCAATTTCTTTAGGAGGCTACTATTTTCTTTAAAGGTTAATTCGTATCTGTAACCTATTTTTAAGGAATTGATCCTTAATCCTTTTCCGATAACTGCATCGACACCAACTGTGGGTTCCCTGCCTAACACCACCCAAAAGCCATCGGTAAAAATTATATGATAGAATGGACCGGTCGTGAAATAGGCCGGAAAAAACCTTATTTCTGCAATCGTGTACTCTCCTTTAATCTCTATTTCAGTTACTTTTTTTGTCATCTGAATCACCGCAGGGTCTTAACCTCTGCAGATAAGAAACCAATTTCTGATTTCCTATCCGCAGAGGTAAATATTTTTCCTTCCTTTTAATCTTACAAAGAGCTAACTATATGGTTATATTATACACCAAAAAAAAGATTTGTCAAACATGACAAATCTTTAAGAAAAACTTTAAAATGAAAAATTACCCTATCTTTGATATCTCTATCTCTGTAAAGGGCTGCCTGTGGCCTTTCTTGACCTTATAGCGCTTCTTGGCCTTGTACTTAAAGGCAATTATTTTTTTGCCCTTTCCCTGCTCTAAAACCTTGGCTGATACTTCCGCTCCTTCGACAAAAGGAGTCCCTATTTCTATTTTTTTGTTTTTTTCCAAAAGCAAAACCTCTTTGAAAATAACTTCATCCCCTTCTTTTTTATCAAGTTTCTCTATTTTTATTCTTAGTCCCGGAGTTACGATATATTGTTTTCCTCCGGTTTTAATTATTGCTAACATATTTTTATTATTATTTTTTAAATTTTAACGAATTATTCTTCATGTAATGGCTGATCTATTTCTTGAGGAGCCTTTAATTTCGGGTCGTTTCCGGTTATTTTGACCACGTCTTTATCTATTTTTTTAAATTCCGTGCTTGCCTTGTTGTAGGTGCCTACGGTTAAACCCAGGTAGCTTCCCATTTTCTTCATGTATTCGCCATAAACAAATAAGTGTTTTCCCAGTCTTTCCACCTCTTTGATTATTTCTTTAGCCTGTTCGGAAATCTTTTGATTTCTCAATCCCTGTAAAACTGTTTGGAGGTAGGCCAGGAAAGAAGTGGGAGAAACAACTATTACGTTCTTTTTACCGGCGTAATAAATAAGATTATTGGTTTCTCCTGTTACAGCTCCTACTTTATTGATTAAAAGATCGTAATAAACCGCTTCCGAAGGTATAAACATGAAGGCGAAATCCATTGTCTTTTTCTCCGGCTTCACGTATCTGGCAGTTTCTTCAATCCGATTTTTCAGATCTGAAATAAAAGCGCTTTCGTATTTTTTCTTTTCGTTCGGATCGGAAGCCTCCACCATCCGATTGTAATTTTCCAAGCTGAACTTGGAATCAATGGGGATAATGTTTTTACCCACGAAAACAACCGCATCCACTATCAATTCTTTTCCGGTTTGCCCGTCTTTGCCCAGCCCGTACTGCATCTGGTAAGTTCCGGGAGGAAGAACGTTCTTTAAAACGGTTTCCAGATAATACTCCCCTAGAACGCCCCGCTGTTTGGGATTTTTTAAAATATCCTGAAGCTTGTTGAGCTGTTCGGCATAGCCGACAACCTGGCGGTTTGTTTCCTCGAGCTTGGTAACCTTTTCCGTTACGTTTTGGATAATCTTAAAGCTTTGGTCAGACTGGTTTTGGACAAACTTGGCGGAATCTGACAGATTCTTGCCTATTGTTTCATTAAGCTGGCTTATCTGATTCTGGAGCATTAAAAAAGAACTGCTCTCGTTCTTGGGATTTCTTCTTATTAATAAAAAAATTGCTATTAAAAGCAGTCCCGTAATAACAAAAAGAAAAACCTGCTCCATGACTTGAAGTATAGAATAAAAGGCCTAATTAATCAAGTTTTCCGCTACCAAGAAAACAATGTATATGAAGAGCAAAACAAAGGCTTCTTTTCTGGTAATGCGCTTTCCGCTCCGGACGGAAAAATAGAAGAAAAGAGCAGCGGCTATCAAGAAAATCCTAGCGACAAGGAAGGAAGAAGGGTCGGAAATCTGAAAAGGAGAAATCAAAGCGACAAGCCCTAAGACCAAGGTGGCGGGTATGATTACCGCACCCATCAGGTCTCCCAAGATAAGCCAGGTTGCGTTTTTTTTGGCAGAAGCAATGGCAAAGTATATTTCCGGCAAAGCGCTGCCTGCACCGGTAATTAAAATTCCTATGGATATCAAAGACATCTGAAAAGTAGAGGCAAAAAACTGAGCCGATTTAACAATCCCCTGAGAGGATGCTATCAAAAATAAAACGCCTAAAAAAACCTTCAGCAAGTCTTTTAAAAAGTTTTTGAAATCCTTAAACGGGCTAACCTCGTGGCCGTCATAAATTTTGGTGAATCTTTCCTTCTTGGAGAAAAGCCAAATAAGATAAAAAACAAAAAAACCTAAAAGGATCAGGCCGTCGAAAAAAACGTTGCTAATGCAACGCCCAGGGTTAAAGCAACCAAATTATTACCGGCCACATCGCCAAACGATAGTTGGGGAATGCCTTGAAGGGCAGAAGAAATTCCCACAAAAAGATTAGGCAAAGAAGAAGCGAAGGCGACCACGATAAAAGCGACGACAAACTCTCTCCATCCCAGAAATATGGATATTCTCATCAGGCTACTGACCACCAGCTCCCCGACGAAATAAAAAACGGCGCAGCAGGTAAAAAAAAGAAGAAGATAGGGCCAGAGCATAAGATTATCTGATAAAATATATTATTTCGTAGATTATGCCGAAAACAAACATAAGAATTAAAGGATAAACCAAGAGATTCTTTCTGTTTATTTTATGATACATCAGAAGGATTAAAATGCCATCAATCCCTATCATCACTCCGCCGATAATAGATATTATGGAAATAAAATCCTTTATGCCTATCAAGAATAAAATCAAGGGGACGAAACAGGTTATCGCCCATGCTATTTTTCTTTCTATCTTAAGATCATATAAAAAAGATTTTTTTAAGGTGACGCCGGCCGAGAGAAAGGCGTTAAAGGTTGTCAGAAATCCGAATAAAAAGATCAAGCTGGTAAAACCGTTTCCCAGAACGCTGGCTAATCCCCCCAGGGCTGACTTGGTTGTTTCATGGCCGGTTATCCCTAAAACCAAAATTGTAAAGAGCATGTAAACAAAAATAGGAATAAGGATGGCGGAAACAAGTATTTTCTTCAGTAAATGCTTTTTATCCGGGATCATTTCTTCCGCCTCGGGAATGATAGATGCTCCCCATAAAGAAAAAAGGATTGGACCGTAAGGCAGAAACCAATTGCCGCTTCCCAGCGACCCGGGTAAAAGAACTAAATTTGCCCCGGAGATAAGAGACTTTTCCTTAAAGAATATGAACAGAAGAATTGTCAAGAATAAAAACATCCCCCAGAATTCTATTTTGGCGATTGCTTTTATTCCGCCAAAAATGACAAGGGAGGCTGAAGAGAAAAACAAAAGAACGTAAAAAAAATTGCTTCCTCCTAAATATGGAGAAAGCAGATTTCCTAAGAATTCTCCTCCTATTATAAGATAAGCAAGGAGTGCTCCGAAAAGGCCAATAATTGTTGAGATGAAAGCAATTTTTTCCGCCCAATTGCCTAAGTGTATTTTTGCAAAACCGGCTAAACGCTTGTTGTCAGGGGTTTGAAGAGCGATTTCTCCAAGATACAAATGAACCTGATTGATCAAGATTCCCAAAACCAGGATATATAAAAACATTACCAGCAAACCGACTTTGGAAGCGATATAGGGCAAAGAAAAAATACCTGCTCCGATAATGGTTCCTGAAATCATCGCTATGGCGTAAAAAGATTTGTGCATTTTCTTGCGGCCCCAACCGGAGTCGAACCGGTGTTACATGGATGAGAACCATGCGTCCTGGGCCACTAGACGATGGGGCCCTTGATAGAATTTAACACAAAAATTATGCTTTGTCAGGAGTTTTGAGAGCCTCTGAGATCTCAACCAGGTTCAAACCGAAAACAGTAGCAATGGCTACCACGGCTAAAGCTCCTGTTGTTTGCTCTTCCCATTTTGACTTTTCCAGCCAGATGGGAACGCTGTTTCCTTTGTAATTAATTTTAAAATTTATTCCTCCGTTTATTTTAATGTCGCTGGCGTAAAAGTCAGATTTTTCCTCGAGGCCGAAGCTTAAAACGGGAACAGGGCTTACTTCTTTTATTTGTTTGATTATTTCCTCGTTAGAATTTACAATCAAAAAACCTTGGCCCGACATCGCTTCCGCAAACGTTTTTATTTTTTCAAAAGAAATATCGCCTATTTGATTCAAAACTAAAACCGGAAAAGAAGATTTTTCCAAAAAAAACTTAACATCTGCTGTGTTTTCTAAATTATTTTCAACAATTAAAACTTCTTCGTCTTCTATAACGTGAAGTCTTAAAATCCGTTCTGCCGTTTCTTTGATTATCTTAGTATTTGAACCGGCCAATATTATAGTTTTTTGTTTTTTTAAGAAAAAATTGGAATTTGATAATTTATCCATAATATAGATTATTTTTCTTCGCTGTAATCGGACGGGATTTGATAATAGTCAATGATATATTTCGCCAAGTCGTGGAAAATCGGAATGGCCGAATATTCCGCGGTTTTTGCCTCGGGATTATCCAGTTTTACCAAAATTACAAACCTGGGATTATAGGCCGGGGCAAACCCTATAAAACTCTGCCAGGTTTTTTCAGAATATCCCCTTTTGTTTATTTCTAGGGCAGAATAAGAAATTTGGGCTGTTCCGGTTTTTCCGGCAACATAATAACCCGGTACTTGGGCGGCCTTGGAATAACTGTTGCCTACAACACTGACCAGCATGCTTACGACCTGGGAAGCGGTCTTGGGGGAGATTATAATGTCATCTGCGACAAACGGCTTAGTTTCAGTAATCTCTCCGTTATTATTTATCTTTTCCACTATATATGGCTTAACGATCTTTCCGTTGTTAATGATTACGCTATAGGCCCTTATCAGCTGCATGGACGTCATTGCAATACCCTGGCCAAAACTGGCGTTTGCAAAGTTTATTTCATAACCCTTTTTAAATTCTTTATTCTCGGAATAAGTCTCGTCGATATCAATTCCAGTCGGTTCAAATAAGCCGAAACTGTCAACATATTTTAAAAATAAGGTGTTTCCCAGCTGCTGTTCTGCAAAAACCGCTCCTGTATTGATTGAATTCTCCAGAACCTCAGTCATTGTTTTTTCTCCCCAGATCCTATTTCCGTAATTTGTAACGGTGGAGCCGCCTATTTTAAGAACGCCGTAATCCGTATATTTGGTTTGGGGGGTAACTTTTCCCTTGTCTATGGCTGAAGCCATGGTTATCGGCTTAAAAACAGAACCGGGCTCAAAAAGCTTCTGGGTTGCCGAATTCTGGAAAAGATCCATGTCGTCAACTTTTGAGTATTGGTTGGGGTTATAGTTAGGAAAATTAGCCAGGGCCAGGATTTTTCCCGACTTGGGATCCATCACTATAATTTCTCCTCCTTCTATTTTTAAATTTTTTGCCGCATCTGCCAATAATCTTTCCGCCGTGAATTGAATAGAATAATCAACGGTTAAAAACAAATCGTTTCCCTTTTGTTCTTTTTTGCCTTTTAAAATATTATCGTAATAACCCTCCAGCCCGTACCGCCCTTTTCTGTCGGCGTCTAAAAATCCAGCCAATTGTGAAGCCAGCGTTTCCTGGGGATAGTACCTGCCTTTTTCTTCCCCGAAATAAATTCCGGCCAGCTTTAATTCTTTTATCTTTTTTACTTCTTCTTCCGATAGCTTTTTTTTAACAACCTCGTAAAGGCTGTCTTTTTTAAGCTGCTCCAGAATAACTTCTTTATCAACGGCTATTATGTCCGATAATTTTTGTGCTGTTTCTTCTTTATTCTCAACTTCCCTAGAAGAGGCGTAAACCAAGGGAAAGTTAATGTTTATGGCCATCGGTTCCCCTTTTTGAAAGAATATCTCTCCCCTCTCCCTTAAAAATTCTTCGTCTGAAACATACATTCCCTGAACCATTGCCTTGTAATAATCGCCTTGTATGACCTGGATATAAAAAAGGCGGCCAATAATGACCAAGCCGCAGATAAAAACAGATAATAAAATTAAATTAACTCTCCACTTGCACATAAATATCATTTAGCCAGAGCCGTGGTTTCTAAAATTCTGATGTATTCAATTTTATTGGTCTTTTCAAAAAGCTGATTTTGAGCCAAGTCTCCTATGCTGTTCAATGAATTGGTCTTTGAAAAATTGATTTCCAAAACCTTGTTCTCCTGGGTGATGGTATTCAGTTGATTTTGATATTGCCTCAAAAGATACACTTCTTTTGCCCTGGCGTTGAGCTGAAAAATACAGGCTATAACAAGAGATATGGTAACTGAAAGCATTAACAGCCAAAAAATTTTGGAAAACATCATTCTTCCTAATTTGTTTGATGATATTGATAAGGGAAAGCTTGAAGCTATGGCGTTATTCATTGTTTTGTTGCTACTCTCAGTTTTCCTGACCTGGAGCGCGGATTAATTTTAATTTCTTGTTCGCCGGGACCAATCGGCTTTTTGGTTAATATTTTTAATTCTCCTGTTAATGATTTTTCTTTGAAAAAATTTTTAACGATTCTGTCTTCTAAAGAATGAAAGGAAATTATTGCTAATTTTCCTTCCTTATTCAGAACCTCTATTGCCTGAGGCAAGGCTTGTTTTAAATAATTTAATTCCTCATTAACCGCTATTCTCAAGGCCTGAAACGTTCTTGTTGCAAAGTGAATGCGCTGATGCTGATATTTGTAAGGAATCGCTGTTTTTAAAATATCTATCAATTGAACGGTATTGCTTATCGGTCTTACTTTTCTTTGCTTGATAATCTCTCTTGCGATCTGGGAAGAAAATTTCTCTTCCCCGAATTCTTCTAAAATCTTTTCTATGTCTAACTCGGACCAATAGTTTAATATCTTTTCCGCGGTTAAGGGATTTTCCAAGTCGTATCTCATGTCCAGCGGCTCTTTTTTTAAAAAACTGAATCCCCTGCCGCTTTCTTCCAGATGGCTGCTGGCCATTCCCAGATCGAACAAGATGCCAGAAACAGAATTAAACTTTTCTTTTTTAACTATTTCTTTCAGGTTGGAAAAATTATCGTTTACTAAAATCAATCTTTCTATTTTTTTTAGTTTTAAAATTTGATTTTTATCCCGGTCTATTCCCAAAACTTTTCCTTTGGGTCCGTTGTGTTCCAGTATCGCCAAGCTGTGTCCTGCTTCTCCGACGGTGCAATCAATAAAATTCTCATTTGGTTTCGGGCCTAAATATTCTACAACTTCTTTTTGAAGAACCGGTATGTGCATTTTAAACTCCTAATTCTTTTAATTTTTCAGCTATATCCCCAACTGCTGATTCTGTTTTCTTGTTATATTGCTGCCATTTTGATTCATCCCAAACCTCTATCCGGTTATAGACTCCGACGACCACCACTTTCTTTTCCATCGAAGCATAATTTTTCAAATAGTCAGGAACCAATATCCTTCCCATGTTATCAATATTTGCTTCCATTGCTCCTGCAAGCATCACTCTTGCAAATCCACGGGCATCAGCCTGAGTTAATGGCATTTTGGAAATCTTTTCCGCCAGCACTCCCCATTCTTTGGCTGAATAAAGAAAAAGGCATTGATCCAATCCTTTTGTAATCACCGCTTTTTTCCCCAGCACCTGACGAAATTTCGGCGGGATTGCCAATCTTTTTTTCTCATCAATTGAATATTTATACTCTCCTATAAACATGATAGTTATCCACAGTTCAACTTAGTTATTAACACCTTTATCCACAATTCCCCACTACAATTACTTTATAACCCACCAGACATACCGAGTCAACCACTTTGTTCCATATTAAAAATATGAGGGAAAGGGCTTGTTTTTCCACCTTTATTCCACAGATACAAATAAGAATAAAATGAAAAATCTGCCGATAAGGCAGATTTAAGATAAACAATAAAATTTTCGCTTATTATAATTTCCTGATTTTAAAGGTTTCTGGATTAATTTCTATCATGTCTTTTCTCTTTATTTCTCCCGAAAGAATTGCGGTGGCCAAAACATCTTCTATCTTATTTTGAATTACTCTTTTCATCTGTCTGGCTCCGAACGTCGGATCATAACCAAGCTCGGCGATTTTTTGCTTAAGAGCGTGAGTGATTATTAAATCAATATTTTTTTCTTTTAAATTTTCTTCTATTTTTTTCAGCATCATTTCAGCAACCATTAGAATGTTTTCCCTGCTCAACGGCTTGAAAACCACCATGGCATCAAAGCGATTGATGAACTCCGGCCTAAAAATTCCTTCTTTAAAAAAATAGTCAAGAAGTTTTTGTTTTACGTTCGGCCATTGCGAATTTTCTTTTATGGCTTCAAGAATTATTTGGTAGCCCGCATTAGAAGTTGCAATGATTATCGAATTTTTAAAATTAATTCTGTTGCCAGAACCGTCGGTCAAATGGCCTTCGTCCAAAACTTGCAAAAATAAATTTAAAATGTTGGGATGGGCTTTTTCTATTTCATCAAGCAAAATCAGGGAAAAAGGATTTTCTTTTACTTCTGTGGTTAGCAGCCCTTCTTCTCCGGGAGACCCGATCAGGCGAGGAATATCAGAAACTGATTGAAACTCTGACATGTCCAGGCGAATCATTTTTTCTTCCGAACCGAAATAAATAGATGCCAAAGCTTTGGCTGTTTCTGTTTTGCCTACGCCGGTCGGCCCTAAGAATAAAAATGTTCCCATGGGCCCTTTTTGATCCGATATCTCGGCTCTCGCCCTTCGCAGGGCAACAGAAATTTCCCTGACCCCTTCTTCCTGGTTAACTATTCTCTGATGAATGAGCTCTTCCAGGTTTAATAAAATTCCTTTTTCTTTTTCTTCCACTTCTCCAATCGGAATTTCAATTTTTTCCGAAACGATTTTTCTTATATGCTCGGGCCTGACCAGCTTTTCCTTCAAAGAGGAAACATAAACTATTGCCTCGTCAAGCAGACTTATCGCCGACTTGGGAAATGGTTTGGAAATATATTTTTCAGCCAAATTAATCGTTTCTTTTAGCGCGGTAAATGTAATATATTTCTTGTATCTATTTTCCAGAAGCAAGGAGTGGTCCTCCAAAATCATCAATGTTTCTTCTCCGGAAATTTCCTTAACTTCCACTTTTTCGAAAAGAGACAATATGCTCTGTTTTTGCTCAAGGCGTTCGTGCAAACCCTCAAAACTGGTTATGGCTATAACCTGGAATCCCGGCAAAGGCAAATAAGGAATTATGACGCCGGAAATATCGATTATTCCCGGCCTTTTTTCTCCCCCTATAAAATGATGGAAATTATCAATCACCAAAATAATATTTCCAGCGTGCATTATCTCCCCAAAAATCTGTTCCAAAAAAGCTTCCGCTTCTTCCACGTCTTTTGTTTGGGCTACCAAAGAACTTAAATCCAGTTGAATGATCCTTTTGTAATTAATCTCAGGAAAGCTTTTCCCCAAAGCGCTTTTTCTGGCCAGCTCCAAAACCATACTTTTCTTTCCTGTTTCCGGCTCCCCCACTAAAACGCAATTATTAAGCTCTCTACGGGCCAAAACCCTTTCCATTGCCTCAATTTCTTCCTTGTGGCCGATAATCTCGGCAAACCCCTGTTGTTTTATTGCCGCAGAATAATCAATGCCGAACCGGTCAAGCAAGGGAGAATAACCGGCTGCCCAATCCTTGGCCAGACTTCCTTTTTTGATCAGGTTTTCCCATTCCCAAAAATGCCTTTCTTCCATAATTCTTCTTTCCAGTGTTTCCAGCCACAAAACCGTGCTTTCAATATCGCTAACATTAAGGTCGACATCTACTAAGATTGTCTTGAAGGTTAAATTATTTTTAGCCAAAGAAATAATAATATCGCCCAATTCTACCCTTTCGTGCTTCTTCTGATTGGCCAGCCTTAAAGAACCTATGATTATTTCTTTGAAATTATCTGACTGGTCTTCGGCTTTCTGGCTTTTAAGGGTTCTTTTAATCTTATTAACGTCAATGAGCAACCGGGAAAAAATAAAATTAACTCTGGGGTTGTAATAAAGAATATTGTAAAAAAGTTTGTCGGAATTATTTTTTGACTTCCAAATTGCTTTGGCCGTCTCAAAACTAAAAAAATCGGCCAAATTAATTTCGTCCGGATTTGTGAGCGCCTCTCCAATAGAGTTTTTTAGTTTTGGATTTTTAAGTTTTAGATTAAAAAAAGATTCCTCAATTTGAGCAATTAAGTAAAGATTGGGGAAAACCAAAAAAAGTCCGAAAAGCGGAAAAAGGCTTTTCCAGAAAAATAAGGAAAAAAGCAATAAAAAGGAGGAAAGCAAAAATAATCTTTTAAGAACGCCTATCAGCTTATAAAAACCTTCCCATTCCAGTGCCTGAAAAATTGCTGTTTCTTTTATGTCGAATTTCATTGATAAAAAATTAATCTGTTTCCTTTTTTATTTAAAAATTATGCCCAATCCTATAATCAGCCCCCATATTAAAATAACAGGCAAAATAATCCAGCCGAAGAAAACAACAAGGCCGGCAAAAAAAATAAAAACTTCCAGGAAAAGCCCGATGATTATCAGAAAACTTCTCATTATCGCGCCCAAAGTACAATAAATAAGGTTGGCAA
>JAPLXK010000031.1 GCA_026396095.1 Candidatus Nealsoniibacteriota bacterium
AATTGTTATGCTACTTCACAGCCGACTATAAGCAATTGTCACATAGAAAATGCAGTCGGTGACGGTATCCAGTTGAATTCTGCTTCGATCACTATTAATAACACCATAATAGAAAATAACTCTGGAAAAGGTATTTATTGCGCTAGCTCTTCTCCCGCCATATCTGATCTGGAGATTTTAAATAATGGCGATTATGTTAATCAATAAAAATAGCAAGTAAGCTATGGAATAAAAAAATGGTTTTACATTTGTTGGAAATCCATTATTTATATTTATATACAAAAGATATCCGAAAATAACAACATTTAATAAGAGAGCTAACTTCCTGAAAAAATCTTTATTCATATATTTATTTTTAATTTATTTTAATTATATTTATTTTATTATACCACAAACAAAAACCACCTCAATTTAAAGGTGGCTCAAAAAAAATTACCCTGTACATTGCAAATTAATTCATATCAACCTCCATAATTAGGCGCTTTCTTGATGTTGTCCAATCCATGCGGATGAGATTCTTTCGCGCCAGCTGATGTGATTCTGTAAAAATCTGCTTTGTGCTGCAAGTCTCTGATATTTTTTGCGCCACAATATCCCATGCCGCTTCTTAACCCTCCTGCAAGCTGGAAAAGTATAAATGATACATCCCCTTTATAATTAACTTCGCTTTCAATGCCTTCCGGCACTAATTTGTTTGCTGGGCTGTCAGCTTGGCCATAACGTTCTCTGGATGCCCTATTATCTATCATAGCTCCCAATGAACCCATTCCTCTGTAAACTCTACCATAGCTCCCAACGAACCCATTCCCCTGTAAACCTTCACCTGTTTTTTATCGTGCCGATAAATTATTTCTCCAGGAGATTCTGTTGTCCCTGATAAGAGCTTGCCAAGCATTACATTGTCTGCGCCGGCTGACAAAGCAATCGTAATATCTCCGGAATATTCTATTCCCCCATCAGCGCAAACAGGCACGCCAGAACCCCTTAGTGCTTTTGCGCAGTTATAAACTGCTGTAACCTGCGGACATCCTATGCCAGCTATAATTCTAGTTGTGCATATAGACCCCGGCCCTTGTCCTACTTTTATGCCATCTACTCCAGCCTCTGCCAAACGTTTTGCTGATTCTGCTTCAGAAATATTCCCTGCAACAACATCAATTTGGGGATAATGATTTTTACAATATTTTACAGTGTCGATAACAGCCCTGGAATCTCCATGGGCAGTATCGATCGCCACTACATCAACTTTTGCTTTTGCCAATAATTCCATTCTTTGCCGCGCATCATCACCCACGCCAATCGCCGCTCCAACCCGCAAAGTGCCATCAGCTGAAAGATTGTAATCAGGCGAATGCCCTTTTACGATACGCCTGGCATCAGATAAAGTATAAATGCCTTTAAACTCTTTTTGCTCACTGAGTATAGGAAGTATTTTTATGCGCTTTTGCATCATTATTTCATAAGCCTGGCCTACAGTGGTGCCACACGGCGCGCTGACAATTTCTCCAAACATTATTTCAGAAATTTTCATGGAATTGTCCGGACAAAATTCAAAACGTCCACTGGTAACAATTCCTATTAATTTTCCAAATTCGTCCAAAACAGGAAAGCTCAAAAATTTATAACCTTTCTTCTCTGCCATTTCCAGCACTTCTGCGACTCTTTGGTCGGCCCGCACGCAAACAGGGTCAATAATAAAAGCGCTCAAATCACGCTTTACTCTTTCGACTACAGAAAACTGTTTTTCAGGAGACAACCCTTTATGGATAATTCCCAATCCGCCGATTTTCGCCAAAGCAATAGCCATATCCGCTTCTGTGACTGTGTCCATTGGCGCGCTGACAATAGGAATATTCAAACTGACATTTCTGGAAAATCTTGTACGCACATCAACATCGCCCGGCAAAACTTCTGAATAACCTGTTTTTAACCGTACATCATTATAACTTAAAGCTAATCCAGACTTTTCCATTTTGGCGAAAAAAGCATCACATTTCCTTTCTGATTCTAGCCCTCTATTATACAATGGTGGTACTTCTTGCATAAATATATCTAAATTATTATTCTTTTTATTCTATACCTTTAAAACAAAAAAGCAAAAAAAATCACCTCAATTAATACTTCAATAAATTCAGGACTAGAAGATGGCTGAAAGTGCGCGGGCGAGTGGACGACGTTAGAA
>JAPLXK010000057.1 GCA_026396095.1 Candidatus Nealsoniibacteriota bacterium
CTTATTCGGAATTCAGTTTCAATGATTTTTCAAGCTACCAATCAAGCCTTTATTATCTAGACAGCAAAAACGGAAGAATAACGAAATATCCCTATTCAAAAGATTTTCAATTGGGCCTGCCTCAAACATGGCTGGAAAATCAAAAAGCCAAAGATTATAAATCAATGGCTGTCGACGGTTCGGTCTGGTTTTTATCCAAAAATAATTCTATTGATAGATATTATTCCGGAAAAATCCGGAACAATTTTATCTTGAAAATTTTCCCCGAACCAAAGGAATTTTCCCAAATTTTTACCTCTTTCCAGCTTTCCTACGTTTATATTCTGGAACCGAGTCAAAAAAGAATCATTATCATGGACAAATCGGGCCAGATAATAAGACAGTTTCAGAGCCAGAAATTCGACAATCTGCTGGATTTTTCGGTCTCAGAAGAAAACAAAAAAATCTGGCTTCTTAACGGTCTGAAGGTTTTTCAAATTAACCTCTAAGATTACTTTAATTCTACTTTGGCTCCGGCTGCTTCGAATTTCTTTTTGATTTCTTCCGCTTCCTCTTTCTTGGCTCCCTCTTTAATCATCTGAGGAGCACTGGCGGCGGCATCAACCAAATCTTTGGCTTCTTTCAATCCTTTCCCGGTAAGATCTCTGACCGCTTTAATCACTTCAATCTTTTTTTCTCCTACGGCGGCTGAAACGCCGAACTTCTTTTCCAAAACCTTAACCAGCTCGGCTAAGTCCAGAACGCTCATCTTTTCAATCTCTCCAACCATTTTTTTGAACTTTTCCGGAACTTCTATTTTTTCGTCTTTTTCTTCTGCCATATTATTTTATTTTTTAATTGAACTTAATACGTATACCAGACCTTTAATGTTGCCCTGCAAAACTCTGGCAAGGCCGGACATGGGAGCGCTTAAGCTTCCCACCAATTTCGTCAAAAGCTCTTCTCTTCCCGGGATCTGAGCCAAGACGATCATGTCTTCTTTTTCTCTGAATTTATTCTCCAAAAATCCTCCCAAAATTTTAAACTTGCTGTTTTCTTTTGAAAACTGATAAACTGCTTTAGCCGGAGAAACTTCATCGTCAAATCCGAACACCAGAGCAATTTCTTCCTTAAAATTCTTTTTGTCAAATTCCATCTTGTTTTCCTTAAAGACTATTTCTGCCAAGGTTTTCTTAAAAACCTTGATGTTGGCGTTAGTAGTTTTAAGTTTTTTCCTCAGATTGGAAACATCCTTTACTTTCAACCCAGTGATTCCAACCAAAACAATTGCTTTTTGACGAGCAACTTTATCCCTTAAATCATCCAGTATTTTTGTTTTTTGAATTTTTGTTGAAGGCATAATATTAATAAAAAATCTGCGATCGCCGCAGAAAAGGTTTGCCAGTAAATAAAAAATCTATTTATTGGAATATTACCTCGAGAGGACTTACTTGTTTGCCCCTTGTCTGCGGTATATTTATTATGTTCTAACTTTAATAAATATCTGAATACTTGTCAAGCCCCGATACCCTGTTGAGCAAGAACTTCCATAACCTTCATTGCGAATTCTTTAGAGGCGCCAGGACCGTTGCCTGTAACAATCATTCCGTCAATTACTGCCATCTCGTTATTAAATTCCGCTCCGTTTTTTTTCAAAATCTTAACCGCGGATTTGTCTGTCGGACTTGTCCAGACGGTGGCTTTTTTGCCCTCTAAAACGCCGGCTTTGGCTAAAATAACGGGCGAAATGCAGATGGCGGCCAGAACCTTATTGCTGGCAATTGTTTCTTTGGCCAGCTTATAAGAATCTTCATTATCAAGATAAGTTAAAACTCCCGATCCGCCGATAAAAACTATGGCGTCGTAATCTTTGGGATTTGCTTCTTTCACTAAAATCTCAGTTTCAACAGTGTTTCCTTCTGCCCCGATCGCCTCTCCTATTTTATTGCTGGCTATTTTTATTTTTGCGCCGGCATTTTCAAAAACCTGCCTGGTTTTAAAATATTCTTCGTCGCGAAAATTTTTATAGGCGACAATCATTAATATGGACTTGTTTCCTAGGTTTGGCATTAGTTTTTTAAATATTTATATTTGGCGATATTGTGCTCTTCCAGGGTTCTGCTGAAAATTGTTTTTCCCTCCGGAGTGGAAAGATAATACCAGTAAACGCTGCTTTTGGGATAAATCGCGGCCTGGATGCTTTCGATTCCTGGGTTGCAAATCGGACCCTGGGGCAATCCCAAATACTTATAGGTGTTGTAAGGAGAATCAATCTTTGTTTCGTCTATGGAAACATTGCTGTTTTCTTTTGCGGTAAGATAAAGAATTGTGGCGTCAACCTGAAGGGGCATTTTACTCTTTAGTCTTTTCCATAAAATTCCCGATACTATTTCTTTATCCTCCTTTGTCTTCACCTCTTTTTCGATCAAAGAAGCCATGGTTATTATGTCAAAAATTGTTTTCTTCTGTTTTTCTGTCTCCTGTCTCAGTACGGCAGTTAATTTTTGATCGAAATTATCAAGCATTTTTTTGGCAATATCTTCTTTGCTCGCCTCGTAAGAAAATTCATATGTGTCGGGAAATAAAAATCCTTCCAGAGACGCGCTGTCGGGAACGCTTTTTAAAAAACCAAATTCGCCCTTAAAGTCCTTGGCTTTTAATTCGGAAATGTCATAAGTTTTATTTCCGTTTGCCAATAGATTTTCTTCTATGTCCTTAATCCTGTATCCCTCGGGCGCCACCAGCTTTATTTTTATAACCTCGCCAAGGACAAACTTGTTCACCATTTGAGGAACGTTCATGGAATAAGAGAGAGAATACGAACCCGCCTGAAGCTGCGAAGATATCCCCTTGGTGGCAACATAAAGGCGAAAATCAGATGACCATTTTACAAGGCCCTGCTCCTGCAAGTTAAGAGCTATTTCTCTCGATCCCTGCCCCTTTTCAATGCTGAAAAGAACTTGTTTTTTGGATAAAGAATTTTTTGGCAAATAAATATCCCATAGCAAAAATCCGATAATAAGAAAACAAACCAGTAATGCGATTAAATATTTGTTCATAATGACAATAAGGGAACAAAAACAAAGCCCTGATATTCTTTTTCTTCAAATTCTATTTCTCCGCTCGTTGATTGTCTTTTTTCACAAACAACTATGGAATTATTTACCGGGGCTACGATCCGGCCGTTAACTTTTATCTGCTCCTTCCAAAAATCAGGAATTTTATTGGCTGACGCAGAAGCTAAAATTTTATCATAAGGCGCTTCTTTTATGTACCCCTTTGATCCGTCAGTACAAATAAATTCCGATATTCCTTTCCCGATAAAGCCGTATTTTGAAGAGTTTCCCTGCCCGAACTCTTTTAATTCCTGAACCAATTCCAGTGAAAAAACTTTTCCTTTTAAGCCGACTATTTCCGCCAACAAGGCGCTTGTCCAGCCAGAACCGCTCCCTATATCCAATATCTTATCGCCCGGCTCGGGACTTAGCTCTTATCCTCTGCCAAAAATTAATCCGATTGATAAGCAAAATTCCGTCCAAGTGATCAACTTCATGCTGGATAATCCTCGCCAACAGTCCGCCTGCTTTTACTTTTATCCTCTCCCCTTTTTCATTTAATCCCTCTACTTCAATTTCTTTGGGCCTTATTATTTTTAAAGAATATCCCGGCAGGCTGAGGCACCCTTCTTCCATGACTTCTTTCTTCCAGCTTTTTTTAATGATCCTGGGGTTAAAAAAAATCATGGGGCCGTCTCCGTCGTCAACCACGATTATTCTTTTTGATT
>JAPLXK010000030.1 GCA_026396095.1 Candidatus Nealsoniibacteriota bacterium
TGGCAGGAAGCTTTCCCCAGTGCGGTTTTTCTGTTGTTACCACAGCTTTGTACACCCAAAGGCTCGTTACCATAGGAACTCTGTTGTCCGTATATGTCGCCACTTCCGACGAGGCGATTCCCATAATCTTATCCCAACCTGATAAGATTAATATTATTTTTCCCTTGATCCTAACCAAGATTTTCATCGCCCTTATTGCCGGCTGCTCAGTTGATTTTTTATTCAGAAAAAATAATGAAAAAACATTGGCCCATATTGAAGCATATTCCCACGGCAGAGACGAGAAAGATCACAATCACGGTTCTGTAACGGACGAAAAGGCTTGCTGCGGGCACAGCACCAGCCCTGTTGCAAAAAGATTCAATTCAAAAGAAATCTTTGTTCATCCCATAATTCATACGATAAAGATATTCTTTTTTATCTTTGTAGTTTCGCTTTTGATCAATTTTGCCGTTTACCAAATAGGAGAGGAACAATTGGCCAAATTCCTCTTAAACCATAATTTTTTGCAGCCCTTTTTCGCCGCCCTTATAGGTCTTATTCCCAATTGTGCAGCCTCGGTTGCCATAACAGGGCTATATCTTAAGGGGCTGATCACCTACGGCTCAGTCGTCGCCGGACTGTGCGCCAGCGCAGGCTTGGGCATATTAATTTTATTCAGAGAAGAAAAAGACAAAAAGAACGTATTTACAATAATATCCCTGCTTTTCGGAATAAGCGTCTTAGCCGGGCTGGTTATCCAATATTTTTTTTAGAAAATCCTATTGCAATTTTTATTATATGTGTGATATTGGTTATATTGATGGAATTTCCGGAAATGATTTTTATTGGTTAAAAGATTGATTGTAAAAATTAAATAACGTATTAACAATTCGTTTGGTTCACCCCTGTCAAATAAAAACAAAGGGGATTTTGTGTCATGTCCATATTCAAACTAAAAGCAAAATACAAGCCGGCCGGAGACCAGCCCAAAGCCATTGAAAAGCTGATAAAAGGACTGGAGAAAAAAGAAAAATACCAGACTCTTCTGGGCGTAACCGGCAGCGGAAAAACCTTTACCATGGCTTCCGTGATAGAGCATTTTGATATGCCCGTTTTGGTCATTGCTCCCAATAAAACTTTGGCCGCCCAACTGTACAGGGAATACAAGAATTTCTTTCCCGAAAATTCTGTTAATTATTTTGTTTCATATTATGATTATTACCAGCCTGAAGCCTATCTTCCCATAACCGATACCTATATTGAAAAAGAGGCGATGATTAACGAAGAAATCGACAGGTTCAGGCATCAGGCAACATCAGCCCTTTCGACCAGAAAAGACGTTATTATCGTTGCTTCGGTTTCCTGCATATATAACCTGGGTCTTCCTTCAAGCTATATGGAAAAATCTATTCATTTGGAATTGGAAAAACCGATTACAAGAGGGGATCTGATCAGGCAATTGGCCAAAATCCAGTTCAACAGGACAAACAGCATAGTAAAAAGAGGGGAATTCAGGGTAAGGGGAGATGTTTTTGAAATCCTGGCCGCAGGAGAAAGGAACGCTTTTCAAATTACCCTGAGCCAGCAAAAGGTTGAGAAGATATTCGTCATTAATCCTTTGACAAGAAAAATATTGCAGGATTTAAAAGAAATTATTATTTTTCCTCCCAAGCATTTTGTTTCCAATCAGCCGGCAATTGAGTCAGCCATTAAAGAAATAAACAAGGAACTGAAGGAAAGGATAAAGTTTTTTAAAGGAAAAGATCTTTATCTGGAAGCGGAAAGGCTGGAAAGAAGAACCAGGTTTGACACGGAAATGCTCCGAAGCATCGGCTATTGCCACGGAATAGAAAATTATTCCAGGCATTTGACAGGCAAGACTTCGGGCGAGCCTCCTGAAACCCTTCTTTCATATCTTTCATTGGGAGACAACAAGCATAATTTTTTGACAATAATAGACGAATCGCACATTGCCGTTCCTCAGATACACGGAATGTTCCAGGGAGACAAGGCCAGAAAAGAGGTTTTGATAAAATACGGGTGGCGCCTGCCTTCAGCTTTGGACAACAGGCCTTTGTCTTTTAAAGAGTTCGAGCAGAGGATAGGGCAAACCATTTTTACTTCAGCCACTCCGGGAGACTGGGAGTTGAATAAATCTTTTCAGATTGCCGAGCAGATAAACAGGCCCACCGGGCTGGTTGATCCGCCCATAATCATCAAGCCGGTTTTTGACAAGGAGAAAAAGATAAGCCAGGTGGATGATTTGCTTGAAGAAGTCAAATTGATTTGCAAGAAAAATCAGAGGGCGATAATCAATACCCTGACCAAGAGAATGGCCGAAGACCTCCACGCTTTTTTCAAGAGAAAAGGATTTAAGTTCAGATACATACATTCAGAGATTAAAACCTTGGAAAGGGCGGAGATATTGACCGACTTCAGAAAAGGAAAATTCAATGTTTTGATAGGGGTTAATCTCTTAAGGGAGGGATTGGATTTTCCTGAAGTGACGCTGGTTGCCATTTTGGATTCAGACAGGGAAGGATTTTTAAGAAATGAAAGATCATTGATGCAATCAATGGGAAGAGCGGCAAGAAACATAGAAGGCAGGGTGATATTATATGCCGACGAGATAACGGGATCCATCAAAAGAGCGGTGAAAGAAGTGGAGCGCAGAAGAAAGATTCAGCTTGCTTACAACAAAAAGAACCGCATCGTTCCCAAAAGCATCGAAAAAGACATAGAGCAGCTTATTGATTTAAAAGAAATAACCAAAGAAGAATCTTTTTGGGAATAATTTTATGGAAAATAAACTGATCATCAAAGGGGCAAAAATCCATAATCTGAAAAATGTTGATTTGGAAATGCCGAAAAACGAAATAGTCGTTTTTACCGGAGTTTCGGGAAGCGGGAAATCTTCCCTGGCTTTTGATACGATTTTTGCCGAAGGGCAGCACAGATATATTGAATCCCTTTCTCCCTACATCAGGCAGTTTTTGGGAGGAATGGAGCGGCCCGAAATAGATGAGATTCAAGGGCTTTCTCCGGCAATTGCCATTGATCAGAAAGCTCTCAGCCATAACCCCAGATCAACGGTGGGAACCTTAACCGAGATCTACGATTATTTGCGCTTGCTTTTTGCAAGGCTCGGGCATATTTACTGCCCTTTGTGCGGATCAAAGATAGAAAAGCTTTCTTTGGAAGAAATGGTTGATATTATCATTGAAAAAGCCGAAGAATTGAAAGAAAAAAATGTTACGATTTTAGCTCCGGTTGTCAGGGGAAGGAAAGGGGAGTACGACAAGCTTTTTTACGATTTTTTAGGGCTCGGTTATTCGGAAGCGAGAATCGACAATAAATTTGAATCGTTTACCGAAAGGCTGGCTTTGTCCCGCTATAAAGCGCATAGCATTGAGATAGTAATAGACAGGATAATGACGGGAGAAGAAAGCAGGTTGTTTGAATCAATAGAAAACGCCATTACCTACAGCAAGGGGCTGGCTATAGCTGTTTTCAACGAAGGGAAAAAAAACCAGAAAGAATTTATTCTTTCTTCCAGATGGAGCTGCCCAAAAGATAATTTTTCTTTTCCCGAGGTGGAGCCCAGACTTTTTTCTTTTAACAGCCCTTACGGAGCCTGTCCGGCCTGCAGCGGCCTGGGAAAGAGCGATTTCTTTTCCGAAGAGGTTTGCCCGACCTGCCAGGGCAAAAGATTAAGGCCTGAAGCATTGTCGGTAAAAATCAAAGGGAAAAACATTTACGAATTAACTGCTCTTTCCATAAGGGATTTATATAAGTTTTTTATGGATTATGAAAATAAATTGAGCGAAAAAGAAAAAACCATTGCCCACAATATTGTTAAAAACATCATCAGCAAGCTGCAGTTCTTAATAGAGGTCGGCCTCAATTATTTGTCTCTATCAAGAGAATCCTATACCTTGAGCGGGGGAGAAGCCCAAAGAATCCGCCTGGCTTCCCAGATCGGATCGTATCTTTCCAATACATTGTATGTTTTAGACGAGCCGACCATAGGTCTCCATGAAAGAGACACGGAAAGGCTCATTAATACGCTGAAAGCTTTAAAAGAAAGGAATAATACGGTTATCGTGGTCGAGCATGACGAAAGAACAATTCTTTCTTCCGATTATCTTGTTGATTTTGGTCCGATGGCCGGAGAAAAAGGGGGAGAGATTATTGCAACCGGCAAGACAAAGAAGCTCTTGGTAAACAACGCTTTCCAAAAATCTTTGACCCTGCAGTACTTAAGGGGCAAAAAGAAGATAGCTGTGCCGAAAAAAAGAAGAACGGGAATCAGGGAAGAGATAAAAGTAATTGGAGCAAAAGCCAATAATCTGAAAAATATCAATATTGATATTCCCTTAAGGAGGCTTATCTGTTTGACTGGTGTTTCGGGAAGCGGGAAATCATCTTTTCTTTACGACGTTTTGTATAAAAATCTTAATAAGATTAAATTGGGATCGCACGAACCCCTGGAAAACGCCAGCAAAATTTTGGGAAGTGAATATATTGATAAGGTTGTGGTGATGGACCAGTCTCCGATAGGAAGGACTCCTCGCTCCAATCCGGCAACCTACACGGGAATATTCACTCCGATAAGGACTCTGTTTTCTTTATTGCCCGGATCAAGAGAAAGAGCGTATTCTTCTTCCAAGTTTTCTTTCAATGTTCCTAACAGCAGGGGAGGAGGAAGATGCGAAGCCTGCCAGGGAGCCGGGCATAATCTGATTGAAATGCATTTCATGCCTCCGGTTTTGGTCCAATGCGACGTTTGTCTGGGCAAAAGGTTTAACCGGGAAGTTTTGCAGGTGGAATACAAAAAAAAGAACATAAGCCAGGTTTTGGACATGTCGGTTGACCAAGCGGTTGAATTTTTTGAAAACATCTACAATATTGCCGACAAATTAAAAGTATTGCAAAGCGTGGGCTTGGGATACATCAAGCTTGGGCAAAGCGCTACTACTCTGAGCGGAGGAGAAGCGCAAAGAATCAAGCTGGGAAGGGAACTGACCCAGAGACTGGGCAAAAAGACTTTGTATTTATTGGACGAACCGACCATAGGATTGCATTACCACGATATTGAAATGCTTTTAAATGTTTTGAATAAATTAGTTGATAAAGGAAATACGGTAATGATTATCGAGCATAATATGCACGTTATAAAATCAGCCGACCATATAATCGATTTGGGGCCTGAAGGGGGAGATGCGGGAGGAAAGCTGGTTTCTTTTGGCACGCCCGAAGAAGTGGTTCTCTTAAGAAAAGGGTATACCGCTAAATATCTAAAGGAATTTTTATGAGTTTGATAAAACAGGTTAAAAAACTGCCCGAGAGCCCGGGCGTATATTTATTCCTTGATAAAAAAAAGGTCATTTTATATGTGGGGAGGGCGATTAATTTGAAAAAAAGGGCTTTGCAGTATTTTCAAAAAAGCCTTGATCCCAGAATATCGGAAATGGTTGACAGGTCTTTTAAGATAAAACACATCAAAACAGACACTGTTCTGGAAGCGATAATTTTAGAAGCCAATCTGATTAAGAAGCACTGGCCCAAATACAATGTTAAAGAAAAAGACGACAGGTCTTTCGTATACATCGTTATTCCTAAAAATGATTACCCACGTCCTTTCATAGTAAGGCAAAGGGAGCTGGAGAAATTTCCTTCAAATACTCATGTCTTCGGACCATACCAAAGCTTAAATCTTATTCAGAACGCCTTAAGAATCATCAGAAGGATTTTTCCTTACAGCAAATGCAGTCCCTTTTCCGGAAAACCTTGCTTTGACAGGCAGATAGGGCTTTGCCCCGGTTTGTGCACGGGAGAGATTTCTAAAAAAGATTATCAAAAAAATATTAAAAATATAATTCTGCTTCTTTCCGGAAAGAAAAAAAAGATATTAAGGCAAGAGGGATTAAGGCACATAGAGGAAGTAAGCCTTTTAACCCAAGAAAATTACAATATCAGCCAGAAGCCCCAGAGAATAGAGGGCTATGATATTTCTCATTTAACGGGAAAAGAGCCTTACGGTTCAATGGTTGTGTTTATAGACGGAAAATCGGATAATTCTCTTTACCGCTTGTTTAAAATCAAGCAGGCGCCTAAAAACGACGATATCAGGGCACTGGAAGAAGTGATTGGCAGAAGATTCAACCATTTGGAATGGCGCTTTCCAGATTTAGTTCTGGTTGACGGAGGCAGACCCCAGGTTTCCCATATTTTTAAATTTTTTGAAAAGAAAAACATCAATATTCCTTTGGTTGGCATTTCCAAGTACGGAGGAGATAAGCTTGTTTTTTCTCCCAAGACAAAAAAGAACGTCAAAGAGCTGATAGAGAGCACTAAAGATGTTCTTCTGGCTGTGCGGGAAGAGTCCCACAGGTTCAGCCTGAAATCAAGCAGAAGGAAAAGAAGAATCAGGACTTAGCCCTTGGGAGAAACAGATTATTAAGATAAAATAAAGAAAACCATGAATGAAGAAAAGAAGCCGCCATTTTTGTTAAAAAAAATAAAATGGTGGGTTGTAATTTTAATCTTCATTTTTTTGGGCGGTTTGATGATGCTGCTGGAAGTATTTTTGATAAAATAAGATCTAAAATTAGATTATCGGACGATAACGAAGAATCAAGGGAGGGTTAAGGGAGATAAATATCCGGACAAAAAATAAACAATAACTTGTGAAATATTCTAATTCTTTTACCGCATTTTTTTTATTAATAATCTTGGCATCGGCAGCAGGCATTTTTCTTAATTTTAATCGGATGGAAGGGTTAACGTTTCTTGAAAATGAAGGAACTATTACGGATACGAAGGATTTTCCAAAGCAGGTTGTTTCTTATCCGGAAATAATCAAAGCGGTTTATGCAACAAGCTGGTCGGTCAGCAAGAAAAATTATGTTGATTACTTGATCGAGCTTGCCTCAAATACGGAAATCAACGCGGTGGTGATTGACGTCAAAGATTTCTCCGGCTACGTCGTTTACGATACAAGATTGCCTGAAGTTGAAAAATACAAAGCCAAGCAAATAAGAATCAAGGATATAGGTTCCCTTATTAAAAAACTTCACGAAGAGAATATTTATGTAATCGCAAGAATAAGCGTTTTTCAGGATCCTATATTGGCCAACGCCAGGCCCGACTTGGCCGTTTTAAGTAAGTCCAAGCTTTTGAGCCCATCAACCTCATCTTATGGCATATGGACTGATAATTGGGGATTGAGCTGGGCTGATCCAAGCGCAAAAGAAGTTTGGAGGTATAATGCTTCCATTGCCAAAGATGCTTTAAGCTACGGT
>JAPLXK010000021.1 GCA_026396095.1 Candidatus Nealsoniibacteriota bacterium
GGTAAAAGAAAACTTCTGCGACAGCGGTTATTATAATTACGAATTCTACGCTTGTCCCAGGGGATGCCAAAACAATGCCTGTATAAAAGAAAATACTTACGAAGCTCCTGCCTCTTCGTCTTCGAATATCATTTCGCCCAATATGATAACTTCTGCCACAGGATGCGTTGATTCTGATAGCGGAAAGAATTATTATCTCAAAGGATCGGGGTCGGGCTGGAACGCAAACAATGAATTGATAAAATTCTCCGATGCCTGCTATAAGGACATCTCGACCAATTCGACAAGCAGCTGTTCGGGAAGCGCCTGCTTTTTGGCGGAAAATTATTGCGAAGGGAAATACATCAAAACGGATCTGGGAATCAAATGCTCATACGGGTGCAAGGAGGGAGCCTGCTTGCCGGCAACCGCTTCTGAGGCACAAAGCCTGCAGGGTATACAGACTCAGCTGGCCAATATTTCCAGCATGATTTCCGGCCTATTGGAGCAGATGAGAAAGCTGATGCAATATCCCTGGCATCATTAGCATTCCTCCACACATAAGGTTTCTCCCGTCCGTTTTTTTAACGAACTATTTATATTTTAATATGACATATTTCAAGAAAAAAATCGAGATTGGTTCTCGATTTATTTACAAATTGTGTAAGCTTCCGAAACGGCGGAATCTATTTCCCTGTATAATCTTTCAAAAACTCCTCCGGAAAGATCGGCAATGGACGATCTGATTTCCTCCACCAGCATTTCCTTTTCGTAGCCTTTCCCGGGGCTGATTCCTTCCGCAACGCTTTTAATGATATTAACCCTTACGACAAATGTTTTTTCTTCGGGATAATACTTTGCTTCTTTAAAAAAGTAATAATCATCCGGAGGCATAAAACTCCGGGATTTGTCAGGAAGCTTCTTCCCTCTTTGTCTTTCTTATTTGCATAAATTGAGAAATTAAGCATCTGTTTTTTTACCAGATGTTTCTCAATGATTTTTGAGTCCAGGCTGTTTACTGGATAGCTTCTTATCCCGTCGCATAAAAATTTAAATCCGAGATCATGCAATAGATGACCAAAACTCTTTTCAACCGGTACCGTTATCTGCATTCCTTTCGCACCCCTTCAATTTTAAAGGCCTGCCCTTTTTATATTAAAATTTTAAGAGTTTGTCAATTTTTTAAAAAAATGGACAATCTTTCCGACAGAGGCGAATATCTGGGCGTAAAAAGGGGCTTGCTTCCCGAAAATCTTTACTTTTCTCTGTAAAATCAACTCCTTGAACTCTTCCGGCGTCTTGGCGTCAGCTTCAACATAAGCCAAGCCTGCCTCAAATGGGGAGTGACAGTCGCTTCCGGCAGTCATCGGTAAATTGTTTTTCTGGCTGAATTCCAAGTTTTTTTTATTTGTCTTTTTTGATTGGGTCCGTGAATTGAAAGATTCTACTCCGTCGGCCAGGTTTTTATATTTTTCCAATTCTTTGAACGGCCTTACCCAATTGAAAGGGTGGGCTATAATGGCCAACCCTCCCTGCTTTTTTATTTCCTCAATTATCTGTTCAGCGCTTTTCCCTTTGGGATTTATTTTTTGGGTTAAAAAATATCCCAAAATTTCTCCCACCGTTATTCCCTTCTTTTTGATTTTTATTTCTTCGCCTAAAATCAGAACAGCGCCTAATTTTTTTGCTGCTGTAATGGCTGACGGCCATCCGGCAATGGTGTTGTGGTCGGTAATGGCTATTCCGTCAAGGCCTTTCTTTAAGGCCGATCTTATGATCGTTTCCGGGGAAAAAATGCAGTCGTCGGAATAATGGCTGTGGGTATGAAAATCTATTTTCATCGGTATTTTTTTGCAATAAATTTGTAAATAGTTATTTTTTCCTTCAAAGGATTGATTCCCGCTTTTTGGCAGGCAATGGAAATTTGCTGTTCAACCGTATCCACCCCGTCCAAATCGGGAAGCAAAAGACCTGATTTAATCCTTAAGTGCCCGCTGAAAGCAACATCTATTCCGGTGGGGAATGAAAGAGGAACAGCTTTAACCACTATACCAAATTTTTTAGGATTTAATTCTTTCATATCTTTAATCATCTCTGGCTCGTCTAAAATATATACTTCGTAAGAAAGACTGGGAAGCTCTTCTTTTTTTATCGGTCCGAACCTATAGTCTTCCGAAGCTGCGGCAACGGCGCTGTAAATAATCTCTTCAGCAATGTTTTTCTTGGTGGGCATGTATGTTCCGATGCAACCCCTCAAATTTTTGTTTTTCAATATGGTAACAAAAGCCCCGGCCTTGCGGTTTAAAAAATCTTCGCCCAATTCTTTATGGGGAGAAATGATTTTTCCTGTTTTTACGTAAGATTCGACCGCTTGTTTGGTAAATTCTAAAATATCCATTTTAATTGTCCGAAGCCAATTGGCCGCAGGCGGCTTTAATTTCTCTTCCGAAGCGATAACGCTGGGTAACGTTAACCCCGAAACCTTCCAAAACCTGCTTGAATTTTTTAATCTTATGTCCCGGGGAAGGCTTGAAAAGGGAGTGGCCGATGGGATTAAAAGATATGAGATTGACGAAATAAAGAGGATTTTTCATTATTCTTGCCAATTCTTCTGCATGAGCCGTGCTGTCGTTAATTTTGTCAATCATAAGATATTCAAACATGACTTTTCTTTTGGTCTTTTTTACGTATTTGTCAACCGCCTCCAATATTTTCTCTATGGGATAGGTTTTGTTTACGGGCATTATTTTCGTCCTTAACTCATTATTTGGGGCATGAAGAGAAATAGCCAGGTTTATCTGCAGTTTCTCCTGGGCCAATCTTTCTATTCCCTCTATTATTCCCGAGCTGGAAACGGATATATGCCTGATCCCTATATTAAATCCGTCCTTATCGTTGAATATTCTGATCGCTTCAAAAACATTATCGTAATTGAAAAACGGTTCGCCCATTCCCATAAAAACTATATTAGTCACCCTTTCTTTTGATTTTTTCAAAAATCTGGAAAAAAACAGAACCTGATTCGTTATTTCGCTTGGACTGAGATTTCTTTTAAAACCCTCTCTGCCAGTGGCGCAGAAATCGCACCCCAGGGAGCATCCGGCCTGGGAAGAAACGCACACGGTTCTTCTTTTGTCCCTATGCTTCATCAAAACCGATTCTATTTTCAATCCGTCATCTAAAGTAAAAAGGGCTTTTAAGGTTTGATTGTCGTCTGAGACTAAAACCTTTTCTTCTTTAAATATTTTATCGATGGGATAATTTTTTAAAAGCTCATCTATAAGTTTTTTGGGTAAATTGCTGACCTCCTTCCAGTTGTCAATAAATTCAGAAAAAAGAGCTTTTTTTATCTGTTTCAAACGATAAGAAGGCTCGCTTTCCAGTAAAAATTTGATTTTATTAAAATCCATGCCAGGATTATCTTAAAGTTTTATTCCCCGTTTTTCTAATTCCTGCAATTTATTTTTCGAACACTGTTCGCATCTGAATTCCGGCTCTTTGTCTATGCTCCGGTCGTAATTGGCGGTTTTCACAACCCTGAACCCGCGGCATTCTTTTCCGCAATCGGAACAGTTTATTTTTTCTCTAATTTCCCAGAGGGGAGCCAGGGGAGTGTCCTTAAAAATCCATCTGTCCACCCAAAAGAATATCAGCCCTCCGATCAGATTGGCGATAATTACGGCAACCCATTTGTTTAAAGTGGCAAGCCAGATCAAAACCAAGCTGAGAATAGGAGTGCTTAATTGCCACCTGAACAGATATGCGAGGTATCTTTTTAAAATTTCTTTCATATTAATTATAATTATTTAAAATAATTTTTTATTCTTTTTGTCTCATCCTCCACCAATTCACCCTCTTTTTCGTTGGCATGAGCTCTGGCGCCCTTATATACGGTTTTCCTTTGGTCTAAATGTAAATTTAAAAATAAATCTCCTTTGTTGTTTTTTAGAAAAACATGAAAGCGCGGATAAGAATCTCTTCCCAATTGGTGGACAAAATTAAATTCTTTTACCCCCTCATCTTCGTTTTCACCTAAAAAATGATATCCCAGCTCGCGCATAAGATTAAAAATACTGTTTTTTAAGGGCCCTTTTATGACAAATCTCATTTTAACGGTTTTTCTTAAAAATTAAATTTAGCGACAAGATATCCCACTCCGAACGGCCCTTCGTAAGAAAGTATTTCCGCATTGTATTTTATTTTTGACCCTTCCAATATTCCCAATAAAAATACAAAGGATCTCAGCCCGCATTCTGCGGCTTCGGGATACATTTCTTCCAGCTTCAAAATAGTTTCTATGTCTTTTTTCTTCAATAATTCTCTCAGTTTTTCATCAAACTTCGGCCCGTCGGAATTAAATCCGTAAGGTCCGTCTTCCTTTAATCGGTGAGAGAGGTCTCCGGAAGCAATCAGCGCTATCCTCTTTTTTATTTTAGCAGACAACAGCTCTCCGCCGATTTCCTTTCCTTTTAGAAAATAATAATCCGGACTTTCTGAGCCGATAAGATAATTTTTAATCTCTCCTTTAAAGCCACGGGCCAGAAAAAACAAAGGGACGTTAAATCCCCAGTCCGGATGAGGAGAAGAAATAATTATTTCTTCCGGATTTTCTTTTTTTAATAACTCGCCCAAACCTTCCAAAGCCTTAATTGTTTTTTTAACCTGATCTCTGTCTTCTTCAGATCCGACAGAAGGAAGGATTATGGGCGGGTGAGGGGAAAGGGCGGCAAAAACAATGTTGGGCATGTTATTTTAAAATTAAATTTAAATCCTGTTTGCACTTTGGGCATTTGCCGTTTTTGTCATGGCGCTTAATCTCATATCCGATCCTTTTAATCGCTAATGCATTGCACTTGGGGCAAAAAGTATCTTCCAATGCCAATCCTAGGACATTACCAGTGTAAACGTATTTAAGGCCCGCCTCCTTTCCTATATTATAAGCTTTTTCCAGATCGCTGATCTTTGTTTCGGGCGTTTCTTTCAATTGCCAGGAAATCTCAGGGCAAAACCTGCTGATGTGCCAGGGGATTTCAGGGCTCAATTCTTTTTTAATGAATCGGGCCATATCTTTAAGGGTTTTTTTTGAATCATTTAATCCCGGTATCAATAAGGTGGTTATTTCAAGCCAGATCTTTTTTTTCTTTATTCTTCTTAGGGTTTCCAAGACTGGTTTCAAGCGGCCGGAACAATTTTTAATATAGAAATCGTCGGAAAACCCCTTTAAATCGATATTAGCCGCGTCCAGATAGGGAGAAATTAGATCGAACAGTTCTTTTGACCAAAATCCGTTACTTACCCAAGCGTTTTTTATCTTTTTCTTTTTCGCTATTCTCATTACCTCAAAAGCGTATTCGGAAAAAACAGCGGGCTCGCTGTAGGTGTAAGAAATGGAAGGAAGGTTTTTTTTAATTGCCGCCCGGACTATTTCCTGCGGAGAAATTTCTTTCCCCAAAATTTCGTTGTCCAAAACAGGGGATTGGGAAATGGTCCAATTATGGCAGTTTTTGCATCTGAAGTTACAACCCGGAGCGGCAAAAGACAGGGAATGGCTGCCGGGCAAAAAATGGAAAAAAGGTTTTTTCTCGATAGGGTCTATATTAAGGGCAGCGGTTTTGTTGTAATTTAGGGCAAACAATTTTCCGTTCTGATTTTCCCTCACCCCGCAGAAGCCCCTTTTTTTAGGAAGGATAAGGCAATAATGGGCACAATTTTGGCATTGGACTTTTCCCTCTTTCAGTTTTTTGTAAAGCAAAACCTCCTTCATAATCTTTAATTTTAACTTAATTTGTTATATACTTCAATTAATGAAACACAGAATTTTTATCGCCGTAAACCTTCCCGAGGAAATTAAAAAAAAATTGGCTTTGTATCGGGAAAATTGGCCAAATCTGCCAGCAAGATGGACGAAAAAAGAAAATCTCCACATTACTTTGGTTTTTCTCGGATACGCAAACAGCGAGGAGCTCCCGGAAATATGCCAGATAGTCAGGGAAGCGGCCTCAAGGCACAATTCTTTTGATATCAGATTGAAAAAAATAGTTTACGGGCCCCCTAAGAAAATTCCGCCCAGGCTTGTTTGGACGGAAGGAGAAAAGAGCGAGAAGCTGGGAAAGCTTCACGGAGACCTGGAAAACTCTCTCTGCAACAGGCTGAATGTCATAGAAGACAAGGGAATGCCTTATTCTCCCCATATTACCTTGGCCAGGATAACGGCCTGGGAGCTGCAAAGAATGGATCCTGAGGAAAGGCCGGAAATAAACGAGGAAATAAATTTTAATTTTGAAGTTAATTCCATTGAAGTAATGGAGAGTTTCCTGAAAAAAAACGGGCCGAATTACGTGGTGTTGGAATCCTGCCCCTTTAATAAATAAAAAACATGGAAAAAGCGCATTTTATAGGCATCGGCGGAATCGGGGTTTCCGCTTTGGCTAAATACTATCTGAAAAAAGGATTCCGGGTTTCCGGCTCTGATTTAGTTTCTTCGGAAATAATTGAATCATTGAAGAAACAAGGCGCTAAGATATTTACGGGAAAACACTCGGCAAAAAATTTAATCAAGAATGCAAGTCTGGTGATTTACAGTCCGGCCGTCCAATCAGGCAACCCCGAGCTGAAAGAAGCCAGAAAAAGAAAGATTAAAATCCAAAGCTATCCTCAGGTCCTGGGACAGCTGACAAGAGAATATTTCACCATTGCTGTTTCCGGAACTCACGGAAAAAGCACCACCACGGCAATGCTCGGCCTGCTTTTCATTAAAGCCGGTTTCGACCCGACGATAATACTGGGCACCAAATTAAAGGAATTGGGAAACTCCAACTGCAGGGTAGGGAAGTCCCAGTACCTGATCATTGAAGCTGACGAACATTTCGCTTCTTTTTTAAATTACTGGCCCAGGATCATTGTCTTGACCACAGTGGAAGAGGATCATCTTGATTATTACAAGAACCTGAAAAATATAATTTCAGCTTTTAAAAAATACCTGGGACATTTAGATAAAGACGGAATTCTTATCGCCAATAAGGACGATAACAACGTGCTTCGCCTCAGCCGCAAGATTAAGAATACAGTATATTATTCTTTAAAACAGAAAGATTCAAAAAAATTAAAAAGTATTTTAAGGGCGCCCGGAGAGCACAATATTTCCAACGCTCTGGCCGCTCTATCTGTTGCCCGAACGTTAAAAATTCCCGATAAAATATCCTTTCAGGCCCTTTCAAGCTATACCCACGCCTGGAGAAGGTTTGAAATACATAAAATAAAAATCAAGGGAAAAAGAATAACCTTAATATCCGATTACGGGCATCATCCGACCGAGGTAAGAGTTACCCTGAAAGCAGCCAGGGAAAAATATCCCAAAAAGAAAATACTGTGCGTTTTTCAGCCCCACCAATACCAAAGAACCTATTATCTGTTCAGAGATTTCGTAAAAATTTTTAAGAAGTCTCCCGTTGATAATATGATTATCACCGATATTTATGACGTAGCGGGAAGGGAAGAAAAAGAAATAAAAAAGCAAGTGAGTGCGGAAAAGCTGGTTGAAGCGATAAATGAAAATAAAACCATATATGTTCCCAAAAAAGAATTATTGGGCTATCTGGAAAAAAACCTGGAAACAGGGCAGGTCTTGATCATTATGGGAGCAGGGGATATCTACGGCATTACCCTTTCCTTGACAGAAAGCGGCAAAAGAAAGAAAATATATTAAGGATAAAAAATAAGCACCTTTCAAGGTCGATACTTAAATTAAGAAAAATCTCTAATTTTAAAATCATGACTACAACTTATTGGGCCATTGCGTTAGTCGTTGTCGTAATAGTAGCCTGGCTATTAATGTCAAAAAAGAAAAAAGGACCGGAAGCACCAAAGGGACCCCAAACTCCTCCAGCCGCAATGTAATCTAAAAAAATCCGCCAATAGGGCGGATTTTTGTTTGCCTTAAATCGAATTATGCGATAAGATATATTAACTAAAAATATGCAAAGAGTAATAAATCGGGAAATATTAAAAAATATCGGTGAAAAAGTTAAGGTCTGCGGATGGGTCAATTCCAGAAGAGACCACGGCGGGATAGTTTTTTTTGATTTGCGCGACCGTTCTGGACTCTTGCAGGTTGTTTGCCCAACCGGCCTGGCCGAAGGGATAAAAGACGAATACGTTTTGGAAATAGAAGGGATGGTGCAGAAAAGGCCCATAAAAATGGTCAATCCTGACCTGGAAACAGGAGAGGCGGAGCTAAAAGCGGAAAAGATAAAAATACTGGCAAAAGCGGAATCCCTTCCCTTCGACCTAAGGGATTTAAACGTCAGCTTGCCGACCCTTCTTGATTACAGGCCCTTGACGCTGAGAAATAAAAAAATCCAGGCGATATTCAAAATAGAGGAGGAAATAGTTTCTGCTTTCAGGAAAAGTCTGAAAGATTCCGGTTTCAGCGAATTCCAGTCTCCTTTTATAGTCCCTGTCGCCACCGAAGGGGGAGCGGAGCTTTTCCAGATTGACTATTACGGAAGAAAGGCTTTTTTGGCCCAAAGCCCCCAGCTTTACAAACAAATAATGGTTGGTATTTTTGAAAGAGTTTTTACCGTTGCCAAGTCGTTCCGGGCCGAGCCGAGCATTACAACCCGTCATCTTTCCGAATATGTTTCCTTGGATGTGGAAATGGGATTTATCGAATCATGGGAAGACCTAATGGATGCCTGC
>JAPLXK010000042.1 GCA_026396095.1 Candidatus Nealsoniibacteriota bacterium
ATGGAAAATGGGAAATAGTGCCAAGTTGTTTTGATTAACGCGGGTCCGTGAGTGAGGGCGATAAATAAGTCCCTCCTTGGTTGGGAAATAGCCAACCCCCGCGCACCTCCTTTCTAATAATTAAACAAAAACAAATGAAAGTGCACTACTACGATCCGAGAACACAAGACTTGGTCATCTATGACCACGATACGGCCGAAATATCTATCCTTGAAAGAATCAAGAATATTCGGGTTTTTGTGGAAAAGGACGTTCAGTATGGAGATATGGAACAAGAAAGAACGGTGAATGTCAGTGCAAAATTAAGGCAAGCAAAGACTAAAAAACTGAACAAATTCACTCCCGAGAAAATCGAGGAGTTAAAAAGATTAAAGGCTGAGGGGAAAACCAACAAGGAACTCTCCGAACATTTCGGAGTATCCGTGCCTACAATTTGGAATAGGCTAAAAGCATAAAATAAACATTCATTTTACGATTGTGGAAAAAATAAAAAGCTATCGCGCGATTCACTACTGGGTTCAAAACAATTATGGAAAACCCAGATATTGTGAAATATGCAAACGGACAGATAGAAAAAAATATGACTGGGCGAATAAAGACCACAAATATAGAAAAAATAGAGAAGATTATTTGAGGCTTTGCACAAGTTGCCACAAGAGATATGACATAAAATTCAACGATTACAAGATGATTTTGCCAAAGAGGAGACGGAAGCGGTCGGTCATACAGAAAACATTATTCGGAGAGATTATTAAGATTTGGGATTCAATAAAAGACACACGACTAATGGGATTTGATACTGGAAGTATTTGCAGATGCTGTAGAGGAACGTTGAAAACACATAAAAAATATACTTGGGAATACGCAAATTAAAACATAACCATTTATTACGAGAAAATGGCAACAAAAGAAAAAACACAAAGCATTGAAAGCCAGGCTGTCATCACCGGCATCAGAGCCAAGGTTGACGGATCGCTAGGATTGAGTCTGAACACGCCCGAGCTTTCCCCCGACGAGAAGGTGCTTTTTATGAACCTTCAAAACCTGAATGTTCGAATGACAATCGAGCCGATGGACATAAAGCCGGAAAGCAAGGCCAAGATTGAAAAGGCAATGGACGGAAAATCACCAAGCGAGAGATTGTATAATGTGATTTTTGTTTATTACAAGCAAGTGAAATCAACTGATCCATTTGAGACATTCTACGCAAAACACATCGAACGCATAATCGACACCTACAAGGCGAAATTAATCTAGGGTGCTGCGGGTCATCTGCCATTCCCTAGTGGTAGGTGGCCCGGAGCAAATAAATTATGAAATGGTTTAAGCACGACACAGACGCTCATATAGACCTAAAAATCCAATCTCTTATAAGCAAGCACGGGGTGGAAGCTTACGGACTTTATTGGATTTGCAATGAGTTAATCGGCAAAGAAAATGATAAAAGTTTTGAAATTCGAGCTAAAAATGAGTGGAAAATATATATTTCGAAGCAAATTAATATTGAAGAAAAAAAATTAGAGATATTATTGAGCGCTTTGGCAGATTGTGGACTGATAGATAAAAAAAGGCTTACTAAAGGCATTTTATGTAATAAAAAATTACAGAATAGAGCCGATGAATATACAAAGAAAGTCCGTAGAATGTCCGGACACTCACCGGATAATGTACCCCCAGAAGAGAATAGAACAGATAAGAAGAGAATAGAACAGATCCCATTTGATGAGTTTTGGAATTTATACGACAAAAAGGTTGGGAAATCCAAAAGCGAAAAGAAGTGGGATAAATTATCGTTAGAGGTTCAAAAGAAAATTTTGGAGTATATCCCGAATTACAAGGCCGCGAAACCGGACAAGCAATTTAGAAAGGACCCCACAACATTTTTCAATAACGAAAGCTGGGAAGATGAAATTATCGGTGAAAAACCAGCAGCAGCGCCGCCAATTCCAAAGCCAAGAGAGCCGGAAATTAAAATAAGTGAAGAAGATCGAAAAAAGAATCTCGCAAAGATGGCAGAAATGAGAAATAGATTAAAAGGTAAATTAAAAGCATGAAAAAAATAAAAAAATAATCGCGGCAATTCTGTTGATTCTCATTCCTGGCATCGCCAATGCTTTTTCGCTTGGAGTAATGACGGATATTCACGCCGGCAAACAAAAAACAAGAAGCACGGATATGAGCACGGTTTATCCAAGCAGGGCTGTGGGATAT
>JAPLXK010000033.1 GCA_026396095.1 Candidatus Nealsoniibacteriota bacterium
ACCCTGAGTTGGTTTCTAATTGGGACAAATTCGAAGAACTTAACAAAAGAAAGGGGTTTTTGGAAAAAGTCATTGAAAAAGAAAGGGAGATAGGTGAATTAAAAAACAAGATTCAGGAGAACAGGTCCATCCTTGGCTCCAAGGAAGATCCCGAGCTTTCTTCCCTGGCCGAGGAGGAAGTGTCCCAGCTGCTGGAAAAACAAGCTGTTTCCCAGAAAGAATTGGAAAAAATGCTCAGCCAGAAAGATGGTCCAGAGGGGCCGAAAGCGGTAATTATAGAAATAAGGGCAGGCGCAGGGGGAGATGAAGCGGCCATCTTCGTGGCTGATTTGTTCAGGATATATTCAAAATACGCCGCCCTGAAGGGATGGCAGCAAAGAATTCTTGATTCCCGGCCCAGCGATATAAACGGATTCAAGGAAATTGTTTTTGAATTGAAAAATGGCGATGTTTTTTCCAAAATGAAATACGAATCAGGGGTGCATCGAGTCCAAAGGATACCGATAACGGAAAAAGCGGGAAGAATCCATACCTCAACCGTTTCAGTGGCTATTCTGGCAAAACCAAAAAAAGCGGAAATAAAAATAAGGCCCGATGACATGAAAATTGATTATTATCGCTCTTCCGGTCCGGGCGGACAAAACGTCAACAAGCGGGAAACGGCAGTAAGAATCACCCACCTGTCTTCGGGAATCGTCGTAACCTCTCAAACGGAAAGGAACCAGCTGCAAAACAAAGAAAACGCCTTAAGTATTTTGGAAGCTAAGCTTTTGGAGAAGAAAGAAATTGAAGACATGGAAAAAACCGGAAGCAACAGAAATGCCCAGATCGGCTCGGCAAAAAGGGCTGAAAAGATACGCACATATAATTTCCCCCAGGACAGGATAACCGACCACAGGATAAAAAAAAGCTTCCATAACATTGAGGAAGTCATGGAAGGGAAAATGGACCCGATAGTGGAAGCTCTCCAGGAAAATATTAAAGAATAACCTACTGTATGGCTTTTATGTCCTTTTCATATTGCGCGGCAATGTTAAGGACCGAGTTGCCGTAAAACTCTTCCCATTTTGACCAGCTGGCGCCCGAGAAATACTTCATCACCGCCCTAAATTCATTATTCAATACTCCCAAATCTTTTAAATAGATGCCTGCCGCAAGAAAGGCGTCTTTTATGCTCCAGGGATCGGCCGGCCTGCCGGTGATCTCTTCTATTTTTTTATCATACATGTTCCAGGTGTCGGGAATAAACTGGGCTGGGCCCATTGCCCCTCCCCAACCGACGCTCATGGGGCAAGAAACCGGGGTATCGCTGAAATTACGGCCCAGGTCCTGGGTAATTTGCAAAAAAACGGGAATATCTCTTGTCGGATTCATCACCTTTAATACCGTCGCTCCCGTACTGGCTTTCACCCCGCTTCCGGTTTGCGTGTTTTTAACATAGCACTGGCCGACGTTTTTCCCGATATTAGACTCCTGGGTCAAAATAGCCATTAATAGTGCCGGCCTGATTCCGGTTATGCTCTCAACATATTGGGCGATGACCAGCGCCTCGCCAAAGGTCGGCGCCTTGGGGACTCCGATCAATTCAAAGATCCTGGCCCTTATCTCGGTCGCCCTTTTTTCAATTTCTTTTTTTTCTGCAAGGGTTTTTTGATACTCCGCTTCAGTCAGCTTTAAATAATTTTCCTGGGTCTTTTTATTGGCTTCGCTTTCTTTTTTCTGAAGCTGCTGTACGGTAACCATCTTCTCTAAATCCGCCTTATTGGTGTCCAAAGACTGCTTCTGCTTTTCCAGATCAGTCTTAAGGGTTTTTATTCCTTGCAATATTTCCTGGGTTTCTGAATTTAAAGCTTCCAAGGCTATCAAATTATCAAAAAAATCAGATATCTTTTCTTCTGAAAATAAAATCTCTATTAAAGACTTCTGATCTTCTT
>JAPLXK010000010.1 GCA_026396095.1 Candidatus Nealsoniibacteriota bacterium
AGCAGATTCAACCGTTCTTTGACCGAGTGGCTGGTGGAGTACAACTTCAGAAGGCCCCACCAGGCGCTGGGATATATATCACCAATTAACTTTCAGGTTAAATACCTAAAAGTGTTACCTATGTACCCTTCTAGTACAGGCTATTGACAAAATAATGGATATTTAGTATAATAATGAATTCGAAAGCTCTTTTAAATATTCCATGGCAGCTGCTTCTTTTTATTAGAAGGGAGGCAGCTGCCATGGAAAAATGGTGGCGGAGGATTTAAATGGACAAAACAAAAAAAGGATTGATTGTACTGACTGTACTGATTATACTTTTCGTTATTCTTGCAATTTTTTATTCTTTTCTTCAACCCCAAGGGTTAGCCAAGACAAAGAATGAAATTGATGGCAATGTTTCTGTAACAAAAACAACAGAAATACCAACATCAGAGCCGACACAGGTGCCATCCATGGTTGTAAATAAATCAACGGCATGTGAGACCGGTAACATTAGTCTCTTGCCGCGGGATGGGCTCGATGGATTGAGCTTAAAAAAGATTGCCGAGAAATTTTCTTTTTTTGAAAAAAAAGATGAGGTTGCCGAAGCAATAATGCGGGCAAGAATAGAAGGATATATAAAAGGAAGAGAAGTTTCTACAATGAACGGAACATTTAAGCAGATGATTTTCTCTCTGGATGGAAAGATTCATAGCGTTTGCGATGTCTCTATTTCATATCCAGAAGAAGGTTTTCCTTTTAAAGCTTATCTTCTGATTGCCGACGACCCTAAGAAATTAAACGAAAAGATCAAAATAGTCTTCTTTTACAATGAAGAAGATATTGTGATCGCTGGTTGGTCAAAAGTGCTCGATACGTCATTCATCGTACTATACACTGAAGATTCTGGAGGAGACGATTCGAGTGGAGGATCAGACAGCGGATCAGACGGTGGACCAGTTGGCGACGTAGGAGCATAAAATTTTCCCCACCATATTTTTTTAATAATTAGTTAATTTATAAAATAATAAAGTAACATTATGGAAACAAACAAAATGAATACAAAGATTTTTTTACCCTCAAAAAGTTTGAGATTTTTTGTGTTTTTACTATTTTTCATTGCTTCGGGACTCTTGTTAGCCAACAGTATCTATTCAGTATATGATCCAAGGTTTAATTTTATGAGCAATGACCTGGAAACGCTGACATTAGAGAACAGGACTACCAATCCGGCTGCAGTTAATCCCGGTTCAGCCAATTGGAGGGATCCTATTTCAGCCAGCGCTGGCGATGCCGTTTCTTTCCGTTTTTACTACCACAACGGAGAATTGGGAACCGTGGCCAACAATACAAAAATTAGGATAAGTTATCCCACCGTTGCCGCCACGGCCATAATAATGACAGGAGCTGTTTGGGCCGACAACGCTGCACAAGTTACTGATACGGGCACTATTAATGTAAGTTCTGCCCAAACTTTAATTTTTGAAAATACCGCTAAGTGGTATCCAAACCAACAGACGACAGGAGGTACTGACTTAGCTGTTGTTAATACGGGGAACAGCATTGAAGTCAATATCGGAAATATTGCAGGAGGTTGGCCATCACAAGGTAATATTGTTTTTCGTGCCACTATCTCCAACAATCCTCCTCCGAACCACGCTCCTACAGCTGATGCAGGCACCAACAAAGACATCAATGAGAACCAGTCAGTGGTCTTCTCAGCTTCAGCTTCAGATCCTGACGCTGATTCTTTAACCTATTCTTGGACCTGCAACACAGGAACATTATCTAATCACAACATATTGAATCCAACCTACACAGCTCCTTCAGTCACAAGCGACGCCACCTACACCTGCACCCTGACCGTTACAGACAGCCACGGTTTATCTGCTTCAGACTCAATGAATGTGTTGGTAAGAAACATTGGCGGCGCAGGAGGCTGTCCTAATGTTTATGCAGGAGGCACTATTTATTTGAATTCCGGCCAATCGGTAACTATTAACGCCACAGCCTCTGATCCGAACGGCAGTCCTTTGTATTATTCTTGGACCTGCAACGGAGGAACATTATCTAGCTACAATGTCCTTAATCCTATTTATTACGCTCCCGATCTTTCTTACGACACAACCTATGTTTGTATAATAACAGCCACCAATGAATACGGAAACAACAGCAATAGCTCGGCCAACATCGTAATCAACGGAAATAATTACGGCAATTTATCGGTTTCTTTGTCAGCTAATCCTTCTTCGGGAAGCGCTCCTTTAAACAATGTCAGTCTGACTGCTAATGTTTCGGGAAGCACCGGATCAGGACTTATTGTTTACAGATTTGACTGTGAAAACAATAATTCATTTGACACCAGGTATGAGACATACAATACAAATTATACGGCTTATAATGTTTGTAGCTATGCTTACAGCGGAAATTATACTGCCAAGGTAAGAGTTGAAAGGGGAAGCTATAGCGCTGAAAACACGACCAATATTTCGGTCAGTGGTGGCTATAACAACATTACTGTGGACGCCGGCACCGATAAAGACATCAGCCAGGGCCAATCAGTAATCCTTAATGGATACGTTTACGGCCAAGCAGGATATTTTTTAACCTATTCTTGGACCTGCAACGGAGGAACATTATCCAATAGCAATTCTTTATCCCCGACCTATTACGCTCCTTACGTTTCTAGCGACATCGCTTATGCCTGCACCCTGTATGTAACCGATAATCGCGGGAACAGCAATTCCGACTCAATGAACATCACGGTCAGAAAGTCCGGTTCTTACGGCAACTTAAGCGTTACCACTAACAATGCCGAAAACATTACCACTGATTATGCGACGCTAAAAGGAACGCTGGTTAGCGACGGAGGTCAGAATGCTTCGGTGAGATTCAATTGGGGAAGAAATTCTTCTTACACCAATTATACTGACTGGGTTTACAATAAGATATCGGGAAACATTTTCACCTTTAATATTTCCGGTTTGGAAAAAGGCAAGGTTTACCATTACAGAGCAGAAGCGTCTAACGGAAAAGACAGCGCTACTGGCCAGGACATGATTTTTATCACCAAACCAGGCTCTCCAACCGATTTTAGCGCTACTACACTTAGTTCTTCCGAGATACAGTTGCGCTGGAGCAAAGGAGAAGGATCTTGCTACACAAAGGTTGTCAGGAAAAGATACGGATATCCGGTTAATGCCCTTGACGGCGTTGCCGTTTATTACGACAGCGACAACTCTTATATTGACAAAAACCTAAATTCCGGCACAACATATTACTACAGGGCCTGGGCGGTTGGTTGTGACGAGGGAAAATATTCTTTCTCCGACAGCCCGAACAGTAAGGATTATGCTGTTACCGGACCAGGAGCAGCAGTAGTAGTAGAATCCAGCGCAATTATATTAGAAACATTAGGCAGAAATATTACCCAAAAGGGAAAAGATTGGAATGACTCTATTTCCGCCAATTCTGGCGATGAGGTAGAGTTTAACATCATAGTTAGCGCCGACGGCAACAGGTTATTGGAAAACGTTGTTGTTAAAAACACGATGCCCAATAGAATCGGCTGCATTTATGACGCATATATTGACGGTCAGGAATATGACGGATCATTAGAAGTTGTTAACCTCGGAAACATTTCCTTGAATCAATCAAAAGTAATTTCTTTCAAGGGAATAGTTGATTCAGAGGCAGGGCCGAATTGCCGCAATAAAAGCGTCAGCGTTCTTTGCGGCAGCAACGAGCTGATCCTTTCGACCGAAGTTTCTGCCAGAAATGCGGAGACGGTTAAAAGTTCTTTAAGGATTGGGGTCAGCAATATAGCAATTAAAACCACGCAAACAATAACAATAGCTGATATCGGCCAATTCCTGAGAGATAAGTTTGGTATATCTTCCTTGATACTGTTAATGCTTATTCTCATATTCTTGATGATGCTTTATTTGATTTTTGAAAGAAAAAAAACAAAAGACAATTTATCAAGAAAAGGAGTTAACGCTTTCCGATCTCCAAACTTATAATCTCAACAGATTGATGATATCTGAAAACACCCCCTAGCGGGGGGTGTTTTGTTTTAGGAAAGTTCTGATTAACTGTTCCGCCCTTTTTTGATTTTTAACCCAATGGATTGTTTTGTCTTTTTTAAACCAGGTCATTTGCCTTCTGGCGAATTTATTGGTGTGGGAAATTATCAATTCTTTAACTTCATTCTTATTGATCTTATTTTCAAAGAATTCTTTCCATTCCTGGTATCCGATTGTGTTGAGCGGGGGAATCCAGCCGTATTTTTTGCTTAAAACCCTTGCCTCTTTTTCCAATCCTTGTCGGAACATATTTTCTATTCTTTTTTTAATATTATTCCTCAACAAGCCTTTAGGCAGCCTTAATCCGATTTGGAGGATTTCAAAAATAGGTTTTTCTGTTTTTCTTTGCTGCCAAAATGATTTCCCGGTTATTTTACAAACTTCTATTGCCCTAACTAGCCTTCTTTTGTTTTCTTTGTCAATCAATTTGGCGCCTTGGGGATCCAGTTTTTCGTAAATATTAAAAAGACTTTTTATATTTTTTTTCTCCAATTTTTTTCTTAATTCATTGTCGGCCGGGACTTCTGGAAATTGAATATTGTCCACAACTGCTCGGATATATAGTCCGGTTCCTCCGACCAAAAAAGGCATCTTTTCTTTTTTTTGGATGTTTTTAATTATTTTTATTGCTGCTTTTTTAAAAAGAGCAGCATTATATTCTTTATCAGGCTTAATTTTATCGATCAAATAATGGGCAATTTTTTTGGTGTTTTTCGGCTTTGCAGTTCCTATTTCCATTTCTTTGTAAATCTGCCTTGAATCGGCCGAGATTATCTCGCCCTTAAATTTTTTAGCCAGTTTTATGGCCATTTCGGACTTGCCCGAAGCCGTGGGGCCGAGAATAACTATAAGTTTTTGTTTTTTCATTTAAAAAAGTTTTCTTAAAATTTCTGCTCTTTTTTCTTTTTCTTTTAAGGGTACATTATCTTTTGTCCTGGAGGCGGCCGTTCCTGGCCTTGGAGAATAAGAGGAGATATAAGCGTTATTAAATTTAGCTTTTTTAAACAAATCAACGGTATCTTGGAACTGTTTTTTATTCTCTCCTGGAAAGCCCACGATAGCGTCGGTGGATATTTCAATATCGGTGATTTCTTTTCTTATTTTTTCAATCAGCTTAAGGTATTGCTCTTTGGTATATTTCCTGTTCATTTTTTTTAAAATTTCATTGTTGCCAGATTGGACCGGAAGATGTATGTATCTTTTGATTTTTTTTGAATCCCTGATTGCTTTTATCAATTCATCGGAAAAATCTTTTGGATGGCTGGTTAAAAAAGAAATACGGAAATTTCCTTTTATTTTATCTATTTCCCTGAGCAGGCGAGGGAAGTTTGGATAGCTGGCAATGTTTTGTCCCAACAGTGTTATTTCTTTAATCCCTTTTTTGATTAGGCCTTTTGCCTCTTTTATAACCTCTTTTTCCTTGCGATAGCATTCCCTTCCTCTGGTAAAAGGCACTACGCAGTATGTACAGAAGTTATCGCAACCTTCCATAATGGGAATAAAACCCTGAGGGTATCTGGTTTTAGCCTTTGTTTTAAATAAATCATCAAAATCAACGACCTCAACCTTGTTTTTCAATCTTTCCCTGTCTTGCTTTAAAACGCATCCGGTAAGAATGATTTTTTTATCCTTTAAGCTGCTGATCCTGCCGAAAGCCCGGTCAACTGCCACCTGCCTGACAGAACACATATTAATCACAATCAAATCAGCCCTTTTTTCGCTTGTCGCCGGTTTGTATCCCTTTTTTTCCAATAGGTAGGCAATCCGTTCAGAGTCGGATTTATTCATCTGGCATCCGTAGGTTATTATGTAATATTTCATATTATGGGTTATTCTAATTTAAAATTGTTCTTTTTTCAACTAAAAATCCCGGCAAATCCGGGATTTTATTTTTAAAACAAGCAGGACGCAAAGAGGATTTTTCTCAAGAACGATTTTTTACTTTTTCCATTATTTCTTCAATAAAGTCGGCTCGGCTTATTTCTCTTGTTTCCTGCGCGCCGCGGTCGCGGACATTTAGAACAGGGGCATTCATCTCCTTGTCGCCGATCACAATCATATAGGGCACTTTTTCATGAACAGATTTTCTGATTTTATTGCCGACAGTTTCATGAGCTTCGTCAATTTCTACGCGGATGCCGCTTTCTTTAAATTCCGTGGCTAATTTTTGGCAAGCCGGAATATGCGCTTCCGTCACGGAAATTATTTTTACTTGGACAGGAGAGAGCCAGGCGGGGAAGGCGCCTGCGTAATGTTCAATTAATAAACCAATAAATCTTTCAAATGATCCGAAGAGTGCGCGATGTAACATATAAGGACGTTCTTTTTCTCCCTGAGCGTTCGTAAAATTCATATCAAAGCGTTCGGGCAGATTAAAATCAAACTGGAGGGTTGAGCATTGCCATTCTCGTCCTAGGGCATCTTTGATTTTGAAGTCTAATTTCGGACCGTAAAAAACTGCTCCGCCGACTTCTTTCTGAAAAGTTAATTTTTTGGCTTTAGCCACCTTTTCCAAAACATTTTCTGTTAAATTCCAGCCTTCGTCGTTGCCTGCATATTTGTTGTTTTTTGGATCGCGAACCGATAAATAGACGTTAATGTCTTCTATTTTAAAACCGAAAGACAGGTACATGAAGAGAATAAAATCAATCACTTTTTCCAGTTCTTTTTCTACCTGGTCGGCTCTGCAGATAATATGGGCGTCATCTTGCGTAAATCCGCGGACGCGGATTAAGCCAGAGAGTTCTCCCTTTTTTTCAAAACGGTAAACCGTGCCGCACTCGGCCCAGCGTAAAGGCAATTCCCGGTAGGAGTGCAAATTATTTTTATAGATTCTGACATGAAAGGGGCAATTCATCGGTTTGAGCAGGTAAATTTCCGATTCTTTTACTTTTTCCTGGTTTTGGTTCTCTGACAAACTTTGCCCCACCTCAATCGGCGGATACATGCTGTCATTGTAAAATCCCCAATGACCGGAGGTTTCCCACAAAGCCTTGTTGCCGATATGCGGGGTTCTTACTAAATCGTAGCCATTTTTTTCATGAGCGTCGTACCAAAAATTTTCAATTATCCGCCAAATTTTTGCGCCCTTAGGATGCCAAAGGGGAAGCCCCAGTCCGACCATTTCATCGATATGAAACAAGTTTAATTCTTTACCCAGCTTGCGATGGTCTCTTTTTTCCGCTTCGACTTCTTTTTTTAAATAATCTTCCAAGCCTTTTTTATTTTCAAAAGCAATGCCGTAGATCCTGGTAAGCATAGTATTTTTTTCTGATCCCCTCCAATATGCGCCGGCAATTTTTCTTAATTTAAATCCGTCCAAAGGAATTTCTTTGGCTGATTTAACGTGAGGCCCCTTGCACAAATCGGTAAAATTTCCGGTTTTATAAACAGAAATATCTTCTTCCGGCAATTCTTCAATCAGCTCCAGCTTATATGGCTGATTTACAAATAATTCCTTAGCCTCTTCTTTAGTTATAATTTCCTTTTTAAACACCAGGTCCTGTTTGATTATTTCCCTCATTTTTTTCTCTATCTTCGGCAAGTCTTCGGGCGCCAAGCTTCCTGTGAGGTCAAAATCGTAGTAAAATCCGTTTTCAATTGTCGGGCCGATGCCAAAACGAACGTCGGGATACATTTCCCAAACGGCAGAAGCCATTATGTGGGAGAGAGAATGGCGAATAGCGTCTATTTTCATAATTTTAAAATTATCGTTAAATTTTAAGCTTCTTCTATTATTTCTTCGACTTCTTCGCAAATTAACTTAGGAACTCCGTCTCTTGAATCCATTCTTCCGGAAACAATTACTATTTTATTTTCCTGGAAGATTGCGGAACTTATCTCCGCTATGCTTGGGAAAACAACAACCTCGAGTTTTTCGCTCAAATCTTCCACGCTTACAAAAAGCATCGGCCTGCCGGTTTTGGTTATTATTTTTTTAACCTTGGAAATAATTCCTCCTATTTTTATCCTTGCATTTCTTCCCTGGTTAATCTTGGAAATGTTGGCTATAGCCGTTGTCTTGGATTCCAGAACATTCTTAAAATTATTCAAAGGGTGGCTGCTGATGAACAGCCCCAGCAATTCTTTTTCCCATCCAAGCTTTTCTTTTTCGCTGGCCGGAACAGAGGTCTCCATCTTTATATTATTATTAAAATTCATTCCTTCAAAGAGCCCCCTCTGACCGTTGGTTTTTATTTTCTGATTTTCCCTGGAAGATTCCAAAAGTTTTTCTAAGTTAAAAAGCAATTGATTTCTTTCCGCTATTTTATCAAAAGCCCCCGCTTTGATTAAGCTTTCCATTGATTTTTTATTCAAATCCTTAGAGCTTATCCGGGCGATAAAGTCTTCGATTGAAACGTACGGGCCGCTTGTTTTTCTTTCTTCAACGATCGTTTCAACTATTCCCGAGCCCACGTTTTTCACCGCCGACAATCCGAACCGGATTTGGTTTTTATTGGGCACTACGCCGAAATAATTGAAGCTTTCGTTTATATCAGGAGGAAGGACCTCCAAGCTCATTTTTTTGCATTCTCCTATTAAAATAGAAATCCGGTCCAGGTCGTTTCTTTCGGAAGTGAGAAGAGCGGCCATGAATTCCACGGGGAAGTGGACTTTCAGGTAAGCGGTCTGGTAGGCGATCATGGCGTAAGCCGCGGCATGGGAGCGGTTGAAAGAATAGCTGGCAAAAGGCTCAATCCAGTACCAAATTTGAAGGGCGATGGTTTCGTCTATTTTGTTTTTCTTCATCCCTTCGATAAACTTTTCCCTCTGAGCCATCAACAATTTCCTTATTTTTTTCCCGATTGCTTTTCTCAGCACATCGGCCTCGGATAAAGAAAATCCGGCTAAGTCCCTGGCGATTCTCATGACCTGTTCCTGGTAAACCGCTATTCCGTAGGTGCTTTCAAGTATGGGCTTAAGCTTAGGATGCAAATATTCAACCTTTTTCTTTTTGTTTTTTCCGGCGATATAGTCGGGAATAAACTGCATCGGCCCGGGCCTATATAGGGCTACCATGGCTATAATATCTTCAAAATCATTAGGCTTTAATTGTTTTAAATATCTTCTCATTCCGTCGCTTTCAAGCTGGAACACTCCGACTGTTTCTGCCTTCTGTAGCAGTCGGTAAGTTTTTTTATCGTCCAAAGGAATCGTTTCAAGCTCAAGGTTGAATCCTTGGACTTTGTAAATCCTTGCCAGCGTGTCTTCCATGATCGTCAGATTTTTTAATCCCAAAAAGTCCATTTTCAAAAGACCAAGGTCTTCAATGGAATGCATCTCATATTGGGTTACGATTGATTCGTCGTCCTGGGTAGGATGCTGCAAGGGAACAGATTCGCTTAAAGAAGAGTTTGAAATCACCACTCCGCAGGCATGGGTTGAGGCGTGCCTGGCAACCCCTTCTAATTTTTTGGCAAAATCGATTAGTTTTCTCGCCTCGGCATCCGATTCGTAAAGAGTGTGGAATTCAGAAACCTTTTTTAATGTGTCGTCCAAAGACATTCCCAAGGGAATCATTTTTGCAATCCGGTCGCAATAGCTGTAGGTATAGCCCAAGGCCCTGCCCACGTCTCTTAGCGCCGCTCTTGCGGCCATTGTTCCGAAGGTTATGATTTGGGCCACCTTATCTCTCCCGTATTTTTGGGCAACGTACTGTATCACTTCGTCTCTTCTCCTGTCTGCGAAATCAAGATCGATATCGGGCAAAGAAATTCTTTCCGGGTTTAAAAATCTTTCAAATAAAAGATTATATTTCAACGGATCAATATTAGTGATGTTCAGCAAATAGGCGACCAAAGAGCCTCCGACCGAGCCTCGGCCCGGACCGACTACGATCCTGTTGCTTTTAGCCCAGTTGACAAAATCCTGGACGATTAAGAAATAAGAAACAAAGCCGGTTTGCTTTATTACCGAAAGCTCGTAATTGAATCTGTCCATGACCTCTTGGCTCGGATTTTCTCCAAATCGTTTCTTCAGGCCTTCGCGGCAAAGCTCTTCCAAATACTCTTCAGGAGTTTTTTCGCCCGGGACTTCATATTTCGGAAGTTTGACTATTCCCAGTTCGAATTGGAAGTTGCATTTTTCAACAATTTTTTGAGTATTTTCAATCGCTTCAGGAACATCCTTGAACTCTTCAGCCATTTGATCAGGGGTTTTCATCGAAAAATCATCTGTTTTCAAGCTTAATCTGTCCGGATCGTTGATGTTCGCGCCGGTATTAATCAGCATTAAAAGATCCTGAGCTTCCGCGTCTTCCGGTTTCAAATAGTGGATATCGTTGGTAGCCACCAAGGGAATATCGTATTTTTTTGCAATTCGGACTATTTCTTTATTGGCCAATTTTTGTTCCGGAGAATTAGGATGGCACTGGAGCTCCAAATAAAAATTTCCCTTGCCGAAAATTTCCTGGTATCTCAAAGCGGCTTTTTCAGCTTCAATAATCTTTTTTTCTAAAATTAATTTCGGAACCTTTCCTGCCAAGCAAGCGGACATGGCGATCAGTCCGTTAGAACATTGAGAGAGCAGCTCTTCATCAACCCTCGGCTTATAATAAAATCCTTCCAAGTGGGCCTTGGTTAAAAGATTTGTCAGGTTTTTATATCCCACTTCGTTTTTTACCAATAAAACCAAATGGTATCTTTTGTCGTCTATATTCGGACGCTTGTCCGACATTTTTTCCAAACTCTGGTAGATTTCCGTGCCGATGATTGGCTTTATTCCCCGCTCGGTCGCTTTTTTAAAAAATTCAACAGCGCCATAAATGTTTCCATGGTCTGTTAAAGCGAGAGAATCCATTCCCAGCTCTTTTGTCCGGTCAAGAAGCTGGTCTATTTTTGCCAAACCGTCCAAAAGGGAATAGTGGCTGTGAGTATGCAGGTGGGTAAACTTCATAATAATAGATTATTCTACAAGATTTCGGAGATAAAAGCAAAAATATTTTCTCTTGTTTTCGGGCGATAATCTTGCTATCATCTATTATCTTTCCATTATCAAGGAAAGAAGCAGCTCTTAAAAATTTTAATATGGTTTTATGGGGTGAAAAGAAATGACGAAGTATAAGGAAGAGGAAATCCTCCGGTTAATAGTAAGACTCCTCAACAAATCAATATCTAGCGTAGGCTATCCGCCGTACAACTACGAAAATCTTTTGAACATGGAGCCTAAAGAGGCCCTGAAAGAATTGTCTTCCAGATTGCGCAGAATCCGCGATATAAACAAGGGTGCAAAAAGAGGTTTCAGTTTCTATTTTTCAACGGACATGGAATATATGATTTTTTTAATTGAATCCGCCCTGGTTGAGTGCTTGAATGTTTTCTTTATTTTGAAAAAAGAAAAAGAACAGATACCGACTCTCTATGATGAGCACGACCTGTACGGAATTGATAAAGAATTTTCGCCCATAATAATGGGTAAAATGACTCCCTTCAGGAGATGGCTGAAAGACTGCCAAAATAAAAAAACCAAATCAATAAGAACGGTGGCAAAATAACCGTTCTTTTTTCTTTTAATTATTATATTTGATAAGATAATTAAACGGCTATTAATATGTTTTATCCCAACTTAAAAGAAGAAAAAAAATTATGGAAGAAAAGAATAAAATGCGCGGTCGGCTTGGACGAGGCGTGCAGAGGTCCTTTGGCTGGACCGGTGGCTGCCGGGGCGATAATGATAAAAACAAAAAGTTTTTCTTTTTTTCCAATCAGAGATTCTAAAAAATTGAGTGCCAAAAAAAGAGAATATTTTTTTAAAATCATAACCAAGCATCCTGAATTGGAATGGGGGATAGGCATAGTTTCAGAGAAGACGATTGATAGAATAAATATTTTTGAGGCGACAAAATTGGCGATGAAAAAAGCCCTGATAGATCTAGAGAAGAAACTGAAAAAAGGTTCCCCGAAAAAATCTCGCGGAGCAGGACCATTGGGATTGATTGACTTTCTTATTTTGGACGGAAACTTTAAACTTGATAACGTAAATATTTCTCAAAAATCAATTATCAAAGCCGATGAAAAGGTTTTTTCCTGCGCGGCGGCCAGTATTATCGCCAAGGTGACAAGGGACAGGATTATGGAGAAATATCATAAAAAATATCCCGTTTATCGTTTTAATGAGCATAAAGGATATCCGACAAAGCTTCATTTCAAGCTTATTAAAAAATACGGCTCTTGCCCGATACATCGGAAAAGCTTCAGGCTCGGGCTTGCAAAATAAAATATTTTTGTTAATATTAAAACATTATGACAGTACCGAAACAACGCCACACTAAATCAAGACGGAACAAAAGAAGGGGTAATATTTATATTACAGCGGCAACATTAACGGCTTGTCCGAAGTGCGGGAAGCCGTCTTTGCCTCATATTGTTTGTTCCAATTGCGGGTATTACAAAGGAAAAGAAGCAATAGACGTTTTGAAAAAATTGGACAAAAAGGAGAAAAAGCAGAGAGAGAAAGAGATGGCCGGAAAGGAGGCGGAGAAAGAAGGAAAGAAGTCTTTGAGCATGGAAGGGCTTAGCAAGAAATAATATGGCATCCAGGCATTTATCACGTTCCATTGCCATGCAATCCCTCTACGAGTGGGATTTTTCCGATAAAAAGTTCGACCTGGAAAAAATTGTTGAAAAAAATATTAAAGAATTCGGCCCGGGGCTGGAAGACACAGGATTTGTCTGGCAGCTGATTAGCGGAGTTTTAAAATATATTTCAAAGATTGATAAAATCATAGAGAAGGTTGCCCCCGAATGGCCCATAAATCAAATTACAATTGTTGACAGGAATATTTTAAGGATCGGTCTTTATGAACTTTTATTCGGGAATAAAAAAGAAGTTCCCTCAAAGGTTGCCATAAACGAATCGATAGAGCTGGCCAAATCGTTCGGCGGAGAATCTTCGGGCAAGTTTATCAACGGAGTGCTAGGGACAGTATATAAAGAAATAGAAGTAAGAGAGAAAAAGAAAAAAGAAGCAGAGGAAAAGTAATTTTTTCAAAATTATGCAGGATTTTTCAAGGCTGGAAAAAAAGTTAAACCTGAAATTTAAAAATAAAGATTTGTTGATCCAGGCATTTTGCCACCGTTCCTATCTTAATGAAAATCCGAAATTTCATTTGGATAACAACGAAAGGCTGGAATTTCTGGGCGACGCCATACTGGAGCTGATTGTTACAGAATATCTTTATGAGAAATATCCTCAAAAATCGGAAGGTGATTTGACCAACTGGCGAGCTGCCCTGGTTAATGCTAAGATGCTGGCAGAAGTCGCCAGAGAAACAGATTTGAACAGTTTTTTATTGCTCTCCAAGGGAGAAACCAAAGAATTGGGAAAGGCCAGGCAGTATATTTTAGCCAATACCCTTGAAGCTCTGATCGGCTCGGCTTATCTGGATTCAGGATATAAAAGCTGCCAGAAATTTATTAAAAAATATTTGCTTGGAAAATTAGAGGAAATTATTAAAAAAGGTCTTTATAAGGATGCCAAATCGTCTTTTCAGGAACAATCCCAGGAAAAAGAGGGGATTACACCCACTTATAAGGTTTTAAGGGAAAGCGGGCCTGATCACGCCAAGCTCTTTGTTGTCGGAGTTTTCTTGGGAAAAGAATTGATAGCCAAGGGGGAGGGTTCTTCAAAACAGGAGGCAGAAGCGGAAGCGGCTAAAAATGGGCTGGAAAACAAGAAGTGGTAATTGTTCGCTTGATTAAAAAATAGAAAATAAAAGTTTTAAATATTATGCTAGTCATTCGTTTATTCCGCGTCGGCAAGAAAAATCAGCCGTCGTATAAAATAGTGGTAATTGATAAAAGCAAGGCTTCAAGAAGAGGCCGTTTTGTCGAAGAAGTCGGTTTTTACAATCCTTTGACAAAAGAAAAAATTCTAAAAGGCGAAAGGATAAAATATTGGATGTCGCAGGGAGTCAAGCCGTCTGATACGGTTCATAATCTGCTTGTTTCGCAAAAAATAATTGAAGGAAAAAAAATTAACGTTTATAAGAAATCAAAGAAGGAAGTTGAAAGCGCCCCTGTTCCAGCAGTTCCGGCAACCCCAGCAGTGGAAAAGACTGCTGAGGTTCCCGTAGCGCCTGAACCGGAAAAAAAGGCGGAAGAAGCTGTTCCTGAGAAGCCAGCTGAAGAAAAACAGGCTTCTTGACAAACCGTATAAAAATAGAGTAAAACAAATACAGTAGCTTTTCAAATTCTCTTGTTATAAAAAAAGGAGAGAATTCCGAAAGGTCGGGCTACTTGAAATGATAAAAATCAGTAATTCAGAAAGATTATGTCACAAGTATCTAGCGATCAAGATTTCCTGGAGTATATTGTGAAAGCTTTGGTTGATCATCCTGAAGATGTTAACATCGACCGCAAGGTTGATGAAATGGGTGTTCTGCTTTCTTTGAAAGTAAACCCAGAAGACATGGGTCAGATCATCGGCCGAGCCGGAGCAACTGCCAGATCTATCAGAAGCCTAGTTCGCATCGTCGGTCTTAAAAATCACGCAAGAGTGAATTTAAAGATCGAAGAGCCGGAAGGAGGTAGAGCTCCGAGAGAAAAGGTCTCTTTCGACAAAGAGAGCCTAGATGATTTAAAGCTCTAAAATTTTGTTTACATCAGAAAAAAACAGTGCTATTATCATGAATAGCGCTGTTTTTTGTTGGATATGATTACCTTTGATATTATTACTATTTTTCCTGAAATATTTGATTCTTATCTTAAGGAGTCTTTTATTAAAAAAGCCAGGGAAAAAAAGCTTATCAAGATCAATATTCACAATCTGAGAAATTGGGCTTTTGACAAGCATAGAAGCGTTGACGACAGGCCGTTCGGAGGGGGGCTGGGCATGGTGTTGAAGATTGAGCCGATTTTTAAAGCGATCAAAGACCTTACCAAATCTAAAAAGCAAAAAGCAAAAATAATAATTTTTACCCCAAGGGGCAAGAAATTTAATCAGAAAACTGGTTATTCTCTTTCCAGGCTTAATAGAATAATCATGATTTGCGGCAGATATGAAGGAGTGGACGAGAGGGTGGCAAAACACATTGCCGATCTGGAATTATCAATAGGGGATTACGATCTGATGGGGGGAGAACTTCCGGCAATGGTGATAATGGAAACAATATCAAGGCTGATTCCCGGAGTTTTGGGAAAACCCCAGTTTTTAAAAGAAAGAGTCACCAAGGAAAAGGGATTTATCGAGTATCCCCAATATACCAGGCCGGAATTTTTTAATTTCCAAAAAGGAAAGTCATGGAAAGTTCCGAAAGTTCTGGTTTCCGGAAATCATAAAGAAATTGAAAAATGGAGAGAGAAAGAGGGGAAAGTTATTGAAAAGTAAATATTTTTTGATAAGATGCATTGGAAACGGGCAGGTTCCTGAGCGGTCAAAGGGGCGTGGCTGTAAACCACGTGGTTTTTAACCTTCGGGGGTTCGAATCCCTCCCTGCCCACTTTTTATAGAAACAGCGGATATTTTGTTCGCTGTTTTTGTTTGACAAATTATTATAAATTATATATAATATAAAACAGTTATTTTACAAAACTACTGAGGTGGATGATGAAATCAGAAAAAACTGAATCAGCCGGAAAAAAGAAAAAAGATATTCATTTAATATCGCCCTTTGACCCCAAAGATATTATCATAAAAATGAGCCAAATGAGAGAATTTAAAGAAGATGTTTGGCAAGAATTTTTAGAAACAAAACCGGATAAGGGTGACCTTTGCCTGGCTATTTGCAGGGCATATGTTGTCAAAGAAAAATCATGGGAGGAGCTGCTAAAAAGAGAGCCGGCTAAAGAGAATCTTCTTTTCCTTTTTGGACATTTAAGGGACAGCAAACTTCTCAATTATAAGGTTTGGGATATTTTTAAAGCAAGAGAAGACCTGGAAAGAAAAGACTTTGAAAAAGTTCTTCAAAGCAAAAGAATTGACATAATTACCACAAAAGAGGCAAAGGTGATAATGAGAAGATATCCTGTTTTAGCAGAAAAAGAGCCGGACAATGAGGAAAGCGGTTTGAGCCAACAGAGAAACGATTTTTTCGTTAACAGGAAAAAGCGTTTGAATAAGCCTTGGGAGCGCGATTATCGCAATTCGATGTGCGGCTAAAAAGGCAGAAGAATCTGCCTTTTTTTATTTGATTAAAGCTTGTAATTCCGCCACTTTTTGCTATTCTTTAATACAGTAGAAAAATTTTTCTACCGCAAAGGGATAATTTCGCCCTTGTGCCTGAGTAGCTCAGGTAGCAGAGCACGTCTTTGGTAAAGACGAGGTCAGCAGTGCAAGTCTGCTCTCAGGCTCAAATAAAGAGGCGGATAGGATTTCTTTAATTAACAGCTTTAGAAAGGCAGTATATAAAAAAATATGGCAACAAAAAAACCGTTCGTAAAAATTCAGTGCCAGGAGTGCAAAAGAGTCAATTATTTTACTCACAAATCCAAGAAAATGGCTGAGGAGAAGTTGGGCTTGAATAAATTCTGTAAATGGTGCAGGAGGCATACCCTACACAAAGAGGGTAAAAAGTAAGCTAAAGCACCATTAAACAAGGCAAAAATCGGGTAATCCAAAACAGGATTACCCGATTTTATTTATGCATCGATTCGGCAAGAATTGGCTGAATAAAAGAATATCAAAAGTGACGCAGTTATAAAGTTACCTTATAAAAATTAAGCCCCCTTACCATACTCACTGGAAAGAGGGGCGGGAATCAAAGGTCGCAAGACGGCAGACTTGTAAAAACCATCAGCCAATAAAAGAACGCAAAACCATGACCAAAACAATAAAAGTAATAGGCATAGCCGATTGCTACGGAATAGAAAGTTACCTTCCCTACGAGGAAAGCAAAAAGAACGCATGGCTATTCACCATACGAGCCAGAGCCAATCGCCACCGCCACGCCGTAGCATACCTCGCCCTCGTCAAAGAAAAAACTGACCAAACAATCGGATCGGCAATTAGACAAGGCAATTACGCAAAGGCATTGAGAATCCTAAAAGAATTGGCAATAGAGATAAGTTTAATGCCAGGAACGGGGGTCAAAAAGAGCTGGAATTTAATTCCAGACCCAACCTTAGACCCCTACAAAGATTAGCCCCTGACTCTGGGCTGGCATGCCCAACCCAGAGATGAGTGGCTAACCACTCAACCAAAGGTCGACGAGGCGAAAACCTCGCAAAAAAATAGAAAGATTAAAAGAGAGAAATCATGGAAACAATAAAACAAATCGCAACCTACACGGGCGGATTAATATTGGCGGTAATAGCCTTCCACATTTTCGTTATTACATTTATGGTGCTGACAATAATGGTCAGCCCAGAACAAGTTGCCCATACCGCCTATTGGGACGGTTTGTTAAAAGCCATGATTGGACTCCTAAACTAAAATGGACAGCACAACCTACCAGAAAATTATAAGGCATCATGGCTGGGATTATTGCGAACACGACAGGGTCAGAAGATTCTGCGAAGAATGCAAATGGGACGTTCCAGCCTTTTTGAGAATTGAGCCAAAACAAAAAAAAGGAACTGGCAAAGCCAATTCCCAAAACAATAACGCTCAATTTCAAAATATCACGGGCAAAAGAGCGTGTCAATCCCCAAACGACCCCAATGCATTAGAAGCATTAAGCGAAGAACATAGGCAGGAAGAAATGGAAAGAAAAGAAAAGGAGAAAATCGAACATCCAGATTTCTCGGAAATAGCATGACTTATAAACCATCGCACATCAGTTTCTCGCAAATCATGACCTACTTGCAATGCCCAGAACATTACCTCTTCCGCTATGTGCTGGGGATTAAAAGCCCGCCAGCCAAAGCCATGAAGCGGGGCAAAGCACTACACGAGACGCTGGATCATCACTTCACACAGAAGAAAATCGATGAGCGAGGCATGAACTCCAATCAAGCCCAGGACTTCTATGCGACCCAGCTCGAAACAGCACTCCAGGAATACGAGCAGGAACTTGAGGAAACCAAAATTCTTGTGAGCAGAGATTTCCTCAAAAAAGAAAAAGAAGTCAGTAAAGCGGAACTCCTCGACGCTGGCACTCGTGGATTAGCCGAATATTTCATGGGCAAGCAGCAGATCATAAGGGTCAACGGAGCAAAGCAGACAGAAGAAGGACGCACCGTTTCGCTTGAAAGCGAAGTAAAGCCAGACCTGGTCGAGCAGGAATTCATACTGGAGACAAACCAAGACGTTTCCATCAAAGGCTACATTGACCTGACTGACACAGCACGGATAGTCCACGAAACCAAGACCGCAGGCAAGACGCCGCAGATTCAGGACATAGCCCGTGATCCGCAGCTCGCTATCTACAACATCGGCTACGAAAAGCTGACAGGCACAAAGCCCGCAGGATTCTCAAAGGACTTCATCATTTCGCTCAAAAAAGAAGTCAAAATCCAGCGATACCTGATCAGCAAACCCGACATCGATAAAGAAAGCATACTCCGCTACATCTGGAATATTCTCAAAGCGATCCAGAACGACATCTGGTATTGCATCCATCCAGCCAATTCGTGGGTCTGCTCAGCCGACTGGTGCGGCTACTACAAACTGCATCAGGAGCTCCGTAAGATTGGATTCGAGAAGATGATGGAGAAATACTCAAGAAAAAACTATGCCAAAGAAACAGCGAAAACAATCCAGACCCAAAAGGTCGAAGCGATCTCAATCTAAGCATCAAACCAAACTTATGAGTAAAGAAATACAACCAGTGGAAAGCCAATCGCCCCAGCTTATCTTGGGGCAGGACAGCATTAAGAAAGCTTCGGTGGTTGCCAAACAGCTTACGCAAGTTCTCGAAAACCTGAAACTCTACTCCATCATTGAAAACAAGAAATTCATCATGGTGGAAGGGTGGACTACTCTCGGAGCAATGCTCTCGGTCTTCCCAGAAGTGGTAAGCGTCGACAAACAACCAGAAAAAACCGTTATCCGCATACTCGTGGAATACGAATACTGGGATAAATTCACCAGACAGATGAAAAAGGCGACGAGGTTCATTACTCCTTCAGCCTATGACCCTTCGAAACATACCATTATTCCAGACGCCAACGGCAACCAGGAGCGGGAGATTGAAGAGATAAAATACCGAGCAATCGTTCGACTCAGATCGGTAAACGGCACGGTTATCACTAAAGCCGAAGCAATCTGCTCAAATGCCGAAACGGGAAAATTAGCCAACGACGAATACAGCATT